>CAZWXV010000008.1:0-33047 GCA_964637995.1 uncultured Candidatus Saccharibacteria bacterium | reverse complement strand
GTGCCGGAGGAGAGAATCGAACTCTCACATCTTGCGATACACGATTTTGAGTCGTGCGCGTCTACCAATTCCGCCACTCCGGCAATCCACACATTTTACACAAAAAAGGCACAGAAATCAATTATTTAAAATAAAAGTTGTGTGCTAAAATAGGGCAATGCCGAATATTTCAAATTCAATTTTCTGGATAGACACCGACAAAGTCAAGCCGAATCCTTACCAGCCGCGGCGCGAATTCGATGAAGCCCGCCTCTCGGACCTGGCGGATTCCATTAAGCAGTATGGCGTGCTCCAGCCGCTCACCGTCTCCCGCGTGGAAGTCATGAAGGAAGGCGGCGAAGGCCTGGTGACCGAGTACGAGCTAATTGCCGGAGAGCGCCGCCTGCGCGCCGCGCGGCTGGCTGGCGTGGCGCAGGTGCCGGCAATCATCCGCGAGGGCGATACGGAAATAATGAAGCTCGAGCTGGCTATTATTGAGAACCTCCAGCGTGAAGACCTAAATGCGGTGGACAAGGCGCGGGCGTTCCAGCGGTTGGCCAACGAATTTAAATTTACCCATGGACAGATTGCCAAGAAACTGGGCAAGAGCCGCGAATCCATATCCAACTCTCTGCGCATCCTAGCCTTACCGGAAGAAATGCTTAATGCCATAGCGCAAGGCCGGATGACCGAAGGGCACACCCGCCCCTTACTCATGCTCTCTGACCATCTGGAGGAGCAAGGAGTGCTGTTTAAAGAAATTATTTACAAGAGAATAACAGTGCGCGAAGCGGAGAGACTAGCCCGCAAAATTGCCTTTGACCGAGTGCGCAAGAAAGAATTTCTGCCGGACCCCGAGATTAACGAACTGGAAGAGGAGTTTCAGGAAAAACTGGGCACCCGCGTGCATATCGACCGAAAGGATCTGGGCGGGCAGATAAAAATAGATTTCTTTTCTACCGAAGACCTGCGGACCATTTTAAACCTCATAAACAGGGCCGCGGAAGGGCAACCGGCAGCTGACCTGCTGGAGCGGCACATTGAGGCACAGGCGGGCAAGGAAGAAACCACGGAGGCGGTAGATGACCGGAGCAAGGACGAGAAAGAAAAAGACGATTCCGATCTGTATAATATCCAGAATTTCAGCGTCTAAAACTACTGGCCCAGGGATTTGAATTTTGCGAGCAAACTATTTTTTTCCAGATAGGACTTGATGTGCTTTTTAGCGGCGGTGGTTTTGACAGCAGCGAACCACTTGGTGCTCGGATGCGCGTCTTTTTTGACCGTGATTTCCACTATGTCGCCGTTCTTTAGGGTTCCAAAAAGGGGGCACATCTTGCCGTTGACCTTGGCAGACACGGCATGGTCGCCGATGTCGGAATGGACGGAGTAAGCGAAGTCTATAGGTGTCGAGCTTTCCGGCATGTCGATAACGTCGCCCTTGGGCGTGAAGACGAAAATCCGGTCATTGAAAAAGTCGGTCTTAAGGTGCCGGATGAATTTATCCGGCTGTTCCGGCAGGGTATTGTATTCTTTGAGTTCTTCTATCCATTTGAATTTATCCCGCTTCGCTTTATCGATCTTGAGGCCCTGTTCTTTGTAGGTCGAGTGGGCAGCGATGCCGTACTCCGCTTCGGTGTGCATCTCTTTGGTCCGGATCTGTATTTCCACAATTCCGCCCAGACCGGTAAATATGGTGGTATGTATGGAGCGATAACCGTTCGGCTTGGGCACGGCGATGTAGTCCTTTATCCTGCCGGGCAGGGGATTCCAGAGCGCGCGTATTATGCCCAGCACGCGATAGCAGTCTTCCACTGTTTCCATAACCACCCGGAGCGCCACGATATCATATATCTTGTCTATGTCCTGGTCGTACCTCAGGAGCTTTTTATATAAGCTGTATTTGTGCTTGATGCGGTAGTTTATGTCGATATACTTGATATTGTTTTTTGCGAGTTCTTTCCGCAGGCGAGCGCTTACTTCCGACAGGTATTTTTTATAGGGCTCTTTTTTTTCCTTTAATATCTCTTCCACAGTTTTGTATTCTTTGGGGTAGGCGTAAGGGAAAGCCGCATCCTCGATTTCACCCTTGAGCTTACCCATACCCAGGCGGTTGGCGAGCGGGGCATACACCTCAATGGATTCCAGCGCTATCCGCTGCCGCTTATCCGCGCGTACATATTCCAGAGTGCGGAGATTGTGCAGGCGGTCGGCGAATTTCATGATAACCACCCGCAGGTCTTGCGCCATGGCGATAAAAAATTTCCGCAAACTTTCCACGTGGCGTTCCTGGCCGTGGTATTTGAGGGTTCCCAGCTTCGTGACTCCTTTGACCAGAAAAAGTATCTCGTCCCCGAATTGCTTTTTTATCTCCTCTTCTTTGATTTTAGTATCTTCCAGCACGTCATGTAAAAACCCAGCTACGATGGTAGAGGAGTCCATGCCGAGTTCGGTCAATATCTTTACAGTTGCCAGTACGTGGACGAAATAAGGTTCACCGGACATGCGTTTCTGGCCTTCGTGCGCTTTAAACGAAAAATCATAAGCTTTTTTTATAAGCTCGACGTCTTTTTTTGCCACTTTGCCTTTGATGAGGCCTATGATGTCGTCAGCTGTCTCCATAAAGGAGATTATACTTCAAACTCGGTAGATGTCTACGCTTCTATCTTTGGTATCTTGTGTGGATTATGCATGGGGCAGGATTTGTTGGAGCATCTTTCGGGAATGGTTTTCGTGCCTTCCATCATTAAGCTGCCGCATTCTTTGCAGATATTTCCGGTGGGTTTGGCCTTGATGGCGTATTTGCAGGCGGGATAATCGGAGCAAGAATAGAAAATTCCGAATCTTCCGCGGCGCTCGGTAATATCGCCCTTCTTGCATTGGGGACATATGACACCCGTCCTTTTTTTGGCTTCCTCGGCCTCGTCTTTTTTTATGAATTTGCATTTAGGATACCGGGAGCAGGAGATGAAAGTGCCGGAGCCGTCGCGGCGTTCGCGCACTACTAATTTTCCGCCCCCGGACTTGCCTTTTTTTTCTCCGCACTCGGGGCACATCTCGCCGGTTTCCGCAGGGCCTTTTAATTCCGTACCGTCGAGCATTAAGGCGCCGTCGCAATCCGGGTATTTCGCGCAGGAATAAAATTTGCCTGCGCGGGAGAGCTTAACTATCATTGGGCCTCCGCATTTCGGGCACTTGATTGTATCCGGAGCGTCGCCCAGGTTGGTGGCTTTTTCCAGCTTTTCTTTCGACTTGACGTCTTTCAAGAACGGTCCGTAAAAATCTTTCAGAGTTTTTTCGTATTCGCGTTCGCCGCGGGAAATTTCATCCAGTTCGTCTTCCATTTCCGCGGTAAAAGTATCGGAGATGTATTTGGCGAAATGGGCTTCCAGGAAGTCGGACACGACTTCGCCGGTGTCGGTGGGGAAGAGCGTTTTGCCCTCCTTCTTCACATAGCCGCGCTCCTCTATCGTGCGCATGATGGAAGCATAGGTCGAAGGCCGGCCGATGCCGCGTTGTTCGAGTTCTTTCACGAGACCCGCTTCCGTATATCTGCCGGGCGGCTCGGTAAATTTTTCAAAACTGGCTAGGTCAATGAGTTTTAATTTTTCTCCCGAGGTACAGACGGGCAGTTCCACGTCGTCGCCCCGCGCTCCGGTATCCACGGCGAGCCACCCCGGAAACAGAAGCCGGGAACCGGTGGCGCCAAAGTCCGGCAATTTTTCGTGCTTTTGCCCGCATTCCCCACAAGTCAGACTTGTGGTTCCCACAAGTCTGACTTGTGGGCAGAAATTGGCCGTAATCTTGGTTTTCAAGAGTTTCGCATCCGCCATCTGCGAAGACACCGCGCGTTCCCAGATGAGCCGGTACAGACGGTCGTGGTCGCTGTGTCCCGTTTGCAGAGTTTCTACATGGGTCGGGCGGATGGCTTCGTGCGCTTCCTGCGCGTTCTTAGATTTCGTTTTATAAATCTTGGCCTCGGCATATTCCTCGCCGTATTCTTTTTTCACAAATGAAAGTATTTGTCCTTGGGCAACATTCGAAACATTGGTACTGTCGGTACGCATGTAAGTAATGTGTCCCGCCTCGTAGAGCTTCTGCGCGATTTGCATGGTGCGGGAAGGAGAGTAGCCAAGGCGGGAGCTCGCCGTCTGCTGGAGAGTGGATGTGGTGAAAGGCGCGCGTGACGTCCTCTTTTGCTCGCTTTCTTTTACATTTTTAACCACCCACGATCCACTCTTGCCTTCGGTAAGGATTTTTTCTACCAACTTCTCGTCTCTGGGTTCTTCTGAGCACTCCAAAGAGAGTTGCGCTCTTTTTTCAGTTTCAAATAGGCCGGTGATTTTCCAGAATTTTTCGGGAACGAAGGCGCGAATTTCGCGTTCGCGTTCCATTATTATCCGCAGGGCGGGCGACTGCACCCGGCCGGCAGAAAGCCCATAGCGGACTTTTTTCCATATTAGACCCGATAAATCATAACCAACCAGCCGGTCCAGCACCCGGCGGGCTTCCTGGGCCTTACGGAGAGCCGTATCAATATCCCGCGGATTCTTCAATGCTTCCTTGACGGCTTCTTTGGTAATTTCATAAAAAGCCACGCGCTTGATGGGCGCGGTGACTTTTTTGTCTTCAGAGAGAAGAGTCTCGATATGCCAGGCAATGGCTTCGCCTTCGCGGTCGGGGTCGGTCGCCAAAAGCACCTCATCCGCTTTTTCGGAAAGTTTCCGGAGTTCCTGCACTATTTTTTCCTTGCCTTTAGAGATTTCATAATGAGGTACGAAACCTGCCTCGATGTCTATGGCTTGCTTGTTTGATTTCGGTAAGTCGCGGATGTGGCCCACGGATGCGCGCACGGTAAAAGCGCCCTCGAGATATTTTTCTATCGTCTTCGCCTTGGACGGCGACTCCACGATCAATAACTTCATAGGGCTAAGTATTACACGAAAAAGATTTTTTTTGCAAATATAGAACAGCTTGCCGGTTTAAAACCCCGCGCGGATTTCCCCGAGTTCTTCTTTGATTAGGCCCTTGATCTCCATTATGGAAAGCGCGGCGTTGGCAGCGCCTACCGGCAGGTTCATCGCCCTTATCAAATCGTCGCGGGGCAGGGGCTCGGCGAGAAGTTTCAGCACCTTCTTTTCTTCGGACGTGGCATCTTCAAAAAGACTTTTCTGTTTACTCGTTTGGTCGACTTCGAATCCGAGAGCCTCCAGAATGTCGTCGCTCGAGGTGATGGGAGTCGCGCCCTGACGTATCAGTTTGTTGGTGCCCCGGGAAAATTCTCCATTTATGGGACCGGGCACCGCCAGAACCTCCCGGTTATAATCGAGCGCCATACGGGCGGTGATGAGCGTGCCCGATTTTTCCTGCGCTTCTATTATTAGCGCTGCGCGGGATATTCCGGCTACCAGCCTGTTGCGCATCGGGAAGCCCCACTGGGTGGCCTTAAAGTCCGGTTCGAATTCGGAGATTAGGCCGCCGCCGGCATCAATAATTCTTTGCGCGAGTTTCAGACTGGTAGGCGGAAAGAATACTTCTTGGGAAAGCCCCGAACCGGGAAAGCCTACCGCATGGAGCCCCGCATCCAGCGCCGCTTCGTGGGAAAGGGAATCGATGCCCGTTGCAAGCCCCGAGACTATGGCGATGGGGTAGCCTTTCAGTCCGGAAATTAATTTTTTGACGGTATCTTTCCCATAGGTCGTACATTTTCTGCTGCCAACCACCGCGAGACATACCGTACCTTCGGGCGGAAGTTTACCCGCGAGATAAAGTTTTTTGGGCGGCTGAGGAATTTCCCGCAATGATTCGGGTATTTGCTCCCGCTCCAGGAATTCCAGTTCGAATGTCATATTTTGTATTATAGCAAAAATTTGTATATACTATATGTACGCATGTTGGACATAAAATTCATCCGCGAAAACAAGGATATTGTCGCCTCGGGCGCCAAGAAAAAACATATCGATATTGATATCGACAAGCTAATAACGCTTGACGATGAGCGCCTCCAAGCGCTCAGGGAAGTGGAAGAACTCCGGAGCGAAGTGAACCGCGTCTCGAACGATATCGCGCGCGACCAGGACCCGGCGCTGAAACTTCAGCTCATTGAGGAAATGCGCGGAGTCAAAGAAGATATAAAGAAAAAAGAAGAAAAATTGAAACAGGTCACGGAAGAGTGGCAGAAACTCATGCTCCAGGTTCCAAATGTCCCGGATATGTCTGTGCCGGATGGCGTGGGCGAGGAAGATAATCGTGAAGCGCTGACCTGGGGACAGAAGCCGGAGTTTCCGTTTCAACCCAAGGACCACGTCGAACTCATGACCAATCTTAAAATGGTTGATTTCGAACGCGGCGCCAAGGTTCACGGTTTCCGGGGCTATTATCTCTCGGGTGACGGCGCGGAATTGTCCTGGGCGGTATGGAATCACGCGCGGGAATTTTTCAAATCCAAAAATTTTGTTCCGTATATAGCACCGGCGATAGTCCGGAAACAAAATCTCTACGGCACCGGGCACCTGCCGAGCGGCGCCGAGGACGTTTTCAAGACCCAGGATGACGATTATCTGTCGGGTACCGCGGAAATTCCCATGACCGCTTTTCATGGCAATGAAATTCTCACTCGGGAGGAGCTTCCCAAGCGGTACCTCGCGTTTTCTCCGTGCTTCCGGCGCGAAGCCGGCGCGCATTCCAAGGACACCAAAGGGCTAATCCGGGTGCATGAGTTTTATAAGTTCGAACAACTAATACTCTGCGAAGGCACACATGAAGAGTCCGTGAAATACCACGAGGAACTAAACCGTAACTTCGAGGAATTCCTGGAAACCCTGGGCATCCCTTACCGGCGCCTCGAAATCTGCGCCGGCGACCTAAAGGCGGCGCACGTAAAATCATACGACACCGAAGGCTGGTTTCCTTCGCAAAATCAGTACCGGGAGCTTTCCAGCGCTTCTTATTACCACGATTTTCAGACGAGGCGCTTTAATATCCGCTACAAGGACGGCGAAGGCAAGACGCGGTTCGTCCACTCGCTCAATTCCACGGCGGTCGCTACCCCCCGGATACTCGTCGCAATCGTGGAAAATTACCAGCAGGCGGACGGCAGCATAGTCATTCCCGAAGTCCTCCGGAAATACATGGGCGGGCGGGAGGTTATAAAATAAAAATAAGAGGGCGATGATCAAAAGAGATGTCTTAAATTCCCGGGGGCTCAGTGAATTGAAAAAGCGCCGGCGGCGTGCTTTTTTAAATAAAGCGCTTATTTACCTGTTCGTATTGTTGGTAGTCGTGGCCTTTGCAACATATCTTTCTCGCCTTGCTGGTTTAAACATAAAAACAGTTGAGGCCGGCGGCAACAACATTGTCGATACGGAGAATATTCGCGCCGTTACCGAACGGGAAATTTCCGGGAAATACCTCTGGCTCTTTCCGAAAACCAACGTGCTTTTTTATCCGAAAAGCGCCATAAGGCGGTCTCTGGCATCTGCTTACCCGCGACTTAAGGATATAGAGCTCCGGGTGAAAAGCGGCGGAGCTCTGCTTATTTCGGTAACGGAACGCGAGCCGCTTTATACCTGGTGCGGAGAAAATATGCCCGAAACGGAGACGGCCGAAAAACAAATCTGTTATTTTCTGGACAAAGATGGATATGTTTTCGATGAAGCGCCTTATTTTTCCGGCGATGTATATTTTAAGTTCTACGGCGCTTTTGGGGTCGTGCCGCTATACCCCAAGGGCTCTTACTTTGCGCGGGAGTATTTTGTGGGCCTCGCGGCGTTTAAAGATGCTGCCTCCGCGCTCGGCCTGGAGCCCTCGGCGCTTTATCTCAAGGACGACCTAGACGCGGAACTCTATCTTCACAGCACTAGCACCACCAAGCCGAAAATATTGATCAAGGCAAATGCGGATATGGTGGCCTTGGCGGCCAATCTGGAAGTGGCGCTCCAGACCGAACCGCTCAAAACCAGATTCCAAAAAGAACGTCGAGCGCTCGAATACCTGGATCTCCGTTTTGAAAATAAAGTTTACAGTAAATTCAGTACACAGTAGGCTATGAATTTCTGGAATAAATTAAAAAAACCCATTTTTTGCTTGGCCCCCATGGCGGACGTTACCGACTGCGCGTTTCGGCAAATCATCGCGAAATACGGCCAGCCGGATGTTTTTTGGACGGAGTTTGTATCGGCGGATGGCCTAGCCCATCCGAAAGCGCGAAAGAAGCTACTCATCGACCTAAAATACTCCGAAGCCGAACACCCCATCCTGGCGCAGATATTCGGAGGAAAGCCGGAAAATATAAAAATCGCTTCAGCGTTGTGTAAAGGACTAGGTTTTGACGGCATAGACATAAATATGGGCTGTCCGGACAGGTCCGTAGAAAAACAAGGCGCAGGTGCCGCAATGATAAAAACCCCCAAGCTTGCTCGGGAGATAATCCGCGCGGCTAAAGAGGGTGCCCCGGGTCTGCCGATATCGATAAAAACCCGCATCGGCTACAATAAAAATGAAATAGATACGTGGATACGCGAACTTTTATCGGAGGACATCGCCGCGCTCACGGTGCACCTGCGCACACGCAAGGAAATGTCCGATGTGCCCGCGCACTGGGAACTCATGGGGGACATAGTGCGCATCCGCGACGAGATGAAAAAAGATACTTTGATATTAGGGAATGGCGACGCGCTAGACCTCGAGGACGCGCAACGGAAAATTGAAGAGACCGGCTGCGACGGAGTGATGCTGGGGAAAGCAATTTTTGGTAACCCTTGGTTGTTTGCTTCAAGGGAACATATTTCTAAAAGCACAAATAATTTTCTGCTGAAAATTTTATCTGCTCGGCCCAGTCGGCCTGCGCAAGGCTTTTATAAACATGTTCCCTCTACGCAGGAAAAACTTCTTGTTATGATTGAGCACACCAAGCTTTTTGAAAAGCTCCTCGGGGGACACAAGAATTTTGCCATCATGAAAAAGCATTACAAGGCGTACGTGAACGGTTTCGACGGCGCCAAAGAACTCCGGATGAAACTGATGGAGGCGGAAAATGCCAAAGAAATTGAAAAGATAATCGTTAAATTTTTAAAGAGCATAAGCTAATTAGAGTTTGACAAACGGTTAAAAACTGTGTTTATATGTGATAAAGCGTACTTTACATAACTCCTATGGAGCAAATTGGGTATTTTATAGAGTACTTAATTTGCTCCACAGGAGCACCGAGTCCGGCGTCACCGGACAAAAAAACACACAGGAGGCGACATGCTGAACCCCATCGAAATGGCAACCGCAGCAGTAGAAGAGGGGAAAAAAGTGCTCATTCTGGGGGTCCTTCCCCAGGCCCTCAAGGAGTGGCGCGACGTCGACCCTTTGCTTGAAATCTGGTCGGTGGACAACAACAACCACCACCGGAACATTCCGGCAAACACGGGGCTTGTCTTACTCACGCAAAACGTTCACCACGGCACCGCCGAACACCTGAGGCCAAAGTTGCCGGCGGGAGTGGCTTTTTGTCAGAGGCCACTAAAATTGAGCGAGGTCAGGGAGCTTCTCGAAGAGGTGTGGCGGCCTCGAATTGAGGCCAGGAAAACAAAGAAAAAAACGAACGAAGACAAGGCCGTGACGGCCACCCCCGCCGCACCGTCGGCTGACGCGGCGAAGTTCCTCGCGAACTTCGTGATCTGCCTGCCGACTGCGCAGACCGCGATTGAGGCCATTCTGAAGCAGAACGACAACCTGCTTCAGGAGAATGCGGATCTGCGGGGCACTCTCGAGGCCGGGAAGGACCAGGCGCTCGAGCTCCAGACCACTGCCACCGAGCTCGACAGGGTGTATGGCGTCGTCGACGATCTCCGTAAACAGCTCGACGTCTCCGAGGTGCGAGCGGCGACAGCCGAGACGGAGCTGGCCGAGAAGAACGCGGCCGTCATGAAGCTCTTCGGCCGCCCGCCCGCATGATCGAGTTCGTGCGATCGGCCACCCAACGCGGAATGTTCCACCGCTTATAAAAATAGAACCGCGTGCCAGTTGCGCTCTCTGGCGTTGTACCGGACCGGTCGCCATCGCGCAACCGGTCCGTTTCCATTTTGTCCCACTTAATTTTTTAATTTTGATAAAAATTTGTTTTAGAGTAGAATGTTTTTATGCACGATTTGGCTTTATACCGCAAATATCGGCCAAAAAACTGGAAAGAAGTGTCCGGACAGGACCACATCGTGGAGGTTTTGAAGAGTTCCGTGGAGACGAACAAGGTCTCGCACGCGTACCTTTTTGTCGGCTCCCGCGGCACGGGCAAGACCACCGTGGCGCGCATTTTCGCGGACAGCATCGGCGTTTCCGCGAATGATTTGTATGAAATAGACGCCGCTTCGAACCGCGGCATAGACGACATCAAGGAACTCCGCGAAGGCGTGCGGGTCCTGCCTTTTGATTCAAAATATAAAGTCTACATTATCGACGAGGTACACATGCTCTCCAAGGATGCCTGGGGGGCGCTCCTAAAAACGCTCGAGGAGCCGCCGAAGCACGTAATATTTATACTTGCCACCACCGAGCTCCACAAGGTGCCGGAGACCATAATTTCCCGCTGCCAGGTTTTCACTTTCAAAAAAGCCTCTGACAGCGTCTCGCGCAAAATGGCCATCGAAATCGCAAAAGAGGAAGGTTTTGAGCTCGATGCCGGCTCGGCGGAACTACTGGCCATCCTCGCGGACGGTTCCTTCCGTGATCTTTTGGGCGAGCTTCAGAAAGTGCTCAATTTCTACGGCGACAAAGACAATAAGAGCAAAACGAAAAAAATAAAAAGGGAAGACGTGGAAAAGCTCACCGGCGCGCCGAAGAGCGCGCTCGTGGACGAAATCCTCAAGGCACTCGCGGAAAGTAATCTGGAGCAGGGAATAGGGGCTGTAGAGAAGGCGGCGGCGGCGAACCTGGATATGAAGCTGTTCCTCAAGCTCATCATCCAAAAATTCCGGATGGCCATTGTCTTGCGCTATGCTCCGAAAATGGAGGCCGAAATGGCGGGCAATTTGTCGGCAGGCGACCTGGAATTTTTGAAAAAACTGGTGGCCAAAGACCAGAAAGGCATGCTCCGCTCCGGCGGCCTGGCTATACTTCTCGATGCCTATCAAGATATGGACAACGCCTTCGTCGCTGGGCTCCCGCTCGAACTCGCATTAGTTAAAATATTAAAAGGTAGCCATGCGTGAAGGAACACCAGAAGGAGAGGGCATCTCTGTTTCTGCTTTCGTAAATCGCCTGCGCAGGCAGTATGAAAAGTGGGAAGAAAGGTTCCAGAAGCTGGAAACTCTAAGTTCTGAAGACGCACTTGTGGTGGCAGCGGCCATGCTGCAGGGTATCGAGAGCGCCGAACGGGAGGATGCGAACCGCCGGACGGCACTCATAGGCCAATACACAAAAGAAGAACGAGAAGAGCTGACTCAAATACGTCAACGCACTATATTCTTGAAACAGAGACTCAATACTCTCAAAACCGAACTAGAAAGGATAATTTAAATCAGCGCGAGCATGCGCACCGGAGCTTCGGTGGCGCCGACTATTTTCATGGGCATGATGATGACGTGTGCCCCCGTGAGCGGCAGGAGCTTCGCGTTGGCGACATTTTCCACCAGATACATGTCCGCATTTAAGAGCGCATGGTGCACGGGGAAACCGTTCGCGCCCGTGTCCAAAGACAGGGTGTCGATGCCTACGCCCGCGACTCCGCGGGAGATCAGGGCTTCGGCGGTGGTGAGGTCCATGTTCGGAAATTTATGGTCGTTCCTATATTTTTTTGGAGTGTTCCAGTATTTGTCCCAGCCGGTGAAAAAAAGGACGAAAGATGCTACGGGAATTTTCCCGTGCGATTCTTCGTATTTTTCCAGATCTCGCGGCAATATGACATAATTTTCATTTTCATGCACCTCGCCACTGACGTCGATGACGATGCATTTGGCGGAAAGCTCGGAGAGCGTGAGCTCTTCCACCGTGCGCCCGCCCAGTATCGCGTGCGCGGGAGCGTCGATATGCGTGCCGATGCTCCCGTTGCATTTGATCTCCTGCGTCTTAAACAGGTCCGGCGGGGGAGAGTCCTTAAAGTCGCTTCTGACAGTGAGCTTAAAACCAGGCACCCCGTCCCAGGTCGGCACGCCCGGCTTTATCTCATGCGTCAGGTCTATGATGTTGTATTTTGCGTCCATATTGAAATGATAACATTTTCGGGGGAGTAAGCAACGCTTAATTTATGGGTTATAATGTGTTAGTCTAGTAGTGTTCTATTGGGAGATCGTCTAACGGTAGGACAGCGGCCTTTGAAGCCGTGAATCTTGGTTCGATTCCAAGTCTCCCAGCCAGTAAGTTTGATATAATAGTTTTATGAAACTCGGCATTATTCTACAATCAAATAAACCCGAACATATATGGAATACATTTCGTCTCGGTATTACAACGCTTAAAACTGGCCATCAAGCAGAAATTTTTTTAATGAACGAAGGTTCAGAGTTAGATACCATTCCTGACACGAAAGATTTTGATATTTCAGCAAGAGTGGCTGAATTTAAAAACTTAAAAGGCAATATCTATGTTTGTGGTACTTGTATAAAATTACGCGGAAAAGAAAGTAATGTATGTCCAGTTTCTACCATGTCCGATTTACTAAAAATGGTAGAAGGTTCAGATAAAGTTTTAGTGTTTGGTTAAATTTACTAATATACCCTTATTCCCTAATAAAACGGTTCCAACTTCGCACCAAACACCTAGCCAGTAAGTTTGATATAATAAAAATAGGTATAATAAAAATATGACGCAAATTACATATGAGGATTTTGAAAAGGTAGATATTCGGGTAGGGAAAATAATCGAAATTTCGGATTACCCGGAGGCCAAAAAACCCGCCTATAAGCTCAGAATTGATTTCGGCGCAGAAATTGGCATCAAGCAGTCAAGCGTACAGGCCGTAGGCGCACACATAAAAGAGGAACTCCTGAATTCCTTGGTGTGCTGTGTGGTAAATTTTCCGCCGAAAAGAATCGGGCCTTTTGTTTCTGAAGTCCTAACTTTGGGTTTTAAGAACAACTCGGGAGATGGTTGGGTTTTAATTGAACCAAAAAATAATTCCGTAGATTTAGGAGACAAGTTAGCGTGAAAGAGGCAGCAGGAAAAGTTATAATTAATCATGAAAAAACCATTTTACTTTGCGGGTGCGGCGGCGGCATATATTGTGCTGATTGTTTCGGGCATCAACTATGTCGGCACTATTATGCGTGACCAGCAGGAAACCATATTTATTCCTATGGCTATGCTCGGGCTTTTTGTACTGTCGGCGGCAATTATGGGCTTTTTGTTTTTGTCTGAACCTTTGAAACTTTTCCTAGAAGGCCACAAGCAGGAAGCGGTATCTTTTTTTCTTAAAACCGTCGGTATTTTTGCCTGTTTCGTGGCTGTCTTTTTAATTTTACTTCTCATCATTTAATGTCCTTAAGTGAACTGGAAAAAATCAAAAGTGAGTTCTCGAGGCTGGGGCTCCATCCGACTTATCTGGAACATGAGCCGGTGATAACGAGCGAGGATGCCGCAAAGACGCGCGGGTTTTCGCTCAAGCAGGGGATTAAGGCCCTTTTATTTACCGACAAAAAAGGCAATTGGGTCGTAGTAAACGTACCCGCTGACCAAAAAGCGGACCAGAACAAGGTGGCCGGAGAGATGGGCTGGTCCAAGAACGGCATAAGGATGGCGACGCCGGAAGACGTCCTCGAGATAACCGGTTGCGAAATCGGCTCCGTGCCGCCGTTTGGGCACAAAACACAGGTACCCATATTGGTAGATGCCGCGGTATTTGAAAATACCGAAAGCGCGTTCAATATCGGCCTCAGGACCAATTCCGTAAAAATTTTAACTGCCGAAATGCGCATCCTGTTTAAAGAAATCAGCGCCAAAGAGGGGAATTTTATAAAATAGTTGTCAGCAGATAAATTAGTGCTCAAGTGAATTTGCTTTGGCCTCGGCTGTCAATCGGTCTATTTGCGCAACATCAATGTGGACGGACATCTTTCTAGCTAGATCAACGAACTGGTCAAATGCATCATCGTAAATAATATCTTGCCGCTTATTTCTAACCCTCATTCTTAAACTGCCGTCTTGCGCATAATATGGCTCAGCCCTGAACCCAAGGTCCTTATTACTCAATACTGCCGCCATCATTGTCCGTTCCGCCTCCTCTTGTTCTAAAACTTCCTCCGGAGTTAACTTTTTACCACCAAGCATGCTCTCCGGCGCTTGATAATTTTTATCCTGAATTTTCGTGCTAAAAGTAGGTTTTTCGTGCATATCCAAATGATACTCCTTTTGATGCAAGCGGGCAATCTATCTGACGAAAGGGTTATGCAACAAAAAGAGAGGCACCTAGCGGGCCTCTCTTTTTTGTTTGGGTCAAACTAAGACTTGGGTGTGATTACCTCCAAAGCCAATTGCGGAATTTCAAGAACCATCCGCGGCCGTTGTCAGACTTCTCATCCCTGTCTTTTTCTTCGTCCTTGTCTCCGTCGTCATCATTGTCATCAGCATCTTCGCTTTCCGCGCTGATTTTGGTGGCAGTAATAACCGAGCCGTCAGCGGACAAACTGCCGCCAATTTTCACCTCATCTCCTTCATCGAGAGATGCGAGGGAACTCGCTACGCCGTCAAGCGTTATTGCAGTTGAGTTGTTGACCACAACCTTGACTGTCCGGCCATTTTTTAACCCTAAGGTCAAAGAATTGTCGGATTCATTGACCGCTTTGATTTCTCCGGACCAAAGAGTCTTGTTGTCGGGAATTGCGAGAAGCGCCCGGCTGACCAGATGGTCGCCGTCCACCGTGATAGCAGAACTCGTAGAAGAAGTTACCGTACCTGAGAAACTGATTTTGTCTCCGGCTTTAAGGTCGCCAACTTCGGCGTCACCGTTGCCATTTATTTTGGTGTCGGCATCTACATTCACCACAAAGTTAAGCACACTTTCCCCGAAGGAAACGACTGCTTTGATGACATTCCCGCTGACTGAGACGACTTTCGCCCCCAATACGCGTAGAGTGCCGTTAGGACCGAGAACCACCCCGGTCGCGGATTCCAGCTTCACCAGCGCTTCGGCTTTCAGCCCAGCGCGGGCATTTAAGTACCCATTCTCGCCCTTATCGTCATTCTTGGCGCTCGCAGGACTGCCTGCTACCAAGAGCGCAATAAATGAGAACACTATCAAACCTTTCGCTACATTTTTTATGTTTTTCATAATTTTTTATTCTTTAATTATCGTTAATAATGTTAATAATGGGGAAATGCTATTCATCTCCCAGCTATTAAGACGGAACAGGATGGAAAAACTTACCTTGGCGGAAACTTATGCTATTATGAGTAAGTATTTACAGGTTAATACGTCTACTTACATGAAACCGCACTTGAAACAAGCGCAAAAAATCTTTGAAAAAGCCTATGCGGAGAATACAGACGCTCTGTTTCGCTTTGCTTATTACCGCATATCCGACCGGGAACAAGCGCTCGACATTGTCGGAGACGCATTTGTGCGCTTCTGGGAAGCTTTGGCAAAAGAGGAGGTCAGAGAACCGCGGGCATTCCTTTTCAAGGTGACCCGGAACCTGATTATCGACTGGTACCGCAAAAAGAAAAGCATTCCGGTGCAGGATTTTGGCGAAACGGCCGGGCCGGCGGAGAATGCGGAAAAATTTATGGACATGTTCGCGGGAGATTTGGCGGGCGCAGACGTGCTATCCGAAGCGAGACTAATCATCGAAAAAATCCGGACCTTGGAACCGATATACCGCGAGACGCTGTATTTCCGCTTTGTGGAAGAATTAAGCCCGAAGGAAATATCGGAAATTACCGGAGAGCACACCAATCTCATATCCGTACGGGTGAACCGGGGGTTAAAGTTGCTAAAAGCCGCCCTGCGCATATAAAATACAAGAAGACAAAAAGCAAATGAAAAGACTAAAAAAACTTAAAAATTTAAAACTGACCGACTCCGAAAAAAAGGAGCTGTTCGCGCGGGTGCAAAACTCGATCCAGAAACTGCCGGACAGCGGCGATGCCCATTTTGAATACCCGGTGCCGAGTCCTTTTTACCGGTTCGCATTTTTCCCGCACACTGCCTTTATGAAAGCCGGGGTCTTGGCGCTCTTGGTCCTAACGCTCTCCGGTGCGACAGCGTACGCTGCGCTTGGCGCTCTGCCGGGTGATCTCCTATACGGAGTAAAAATAAACGTGGTGGAAAAAGTTTCCAAGGTGGCCTCTTTCACACCCGAAAGCCGCGCCCGCGCGGAAACGGCGCGCATCGAGCGGCGGATAGCCGAATTCGAAACGCTTGCGGAAAAGGGAGAGCTCACGGAGGAGCACACCAGGGTCATCGAGAAAAATATCGACGAGCAGCTCAAGGACTTTGACCGGAATGTTTCGGATATCCGGCAGAAGACCGGCAACAAAGGGCAGCGGACCCGTGAAGAAAATGATTTGGACTCCAAGCTCGAAAAGCACGTGGAAAACATCGTTAAAATAAGAGAGGAGAAGCCCCGGGACAAGCGTGCGCTTGAGGCCGTGCTCGAAAGGGTAGAGGCGCGCCGCGAAGAAAAAAGAAAGGAAGGCAAGGACGAAGATAACGACGTTAAAATAGAGATTCCCTCGTTATAAAATGAAGGTCAATGTAGAAAAATTAAAAGGCACGGAATTCCAGAAAAAAGTCTGGCGGGAGCTTTTGAAAATTCCGAGAGGGAAGACTTTGACCTACAAAGAGCTCGCCCGGAAAATCGGCGCTCCCGCGGCCGTCCGCGCGGTGGCAAATGCGGTGGGCGCAAACTCTATGGCCCCGTTCATCCCGTGCCATAGAGTAGTGCGGAGCGACGGCACGCTCGGTGGCTATTCCGGCAAGGGCGGCATCAAAACAAAGCTTAGGCTGCTCAAAAAAGAAGGGGTTGTGATATAATAAATTAATGAAAAGGGCACTCGCCATCATAATAATTCTCCTGGCCGTAGCAGTAGGTGTATATTTTTACATGCAAAGCCGGCCGGAAATCGCAGAGAACGCCACTCTCCAAGATGTAAAAACGCAAACCCCTATCACCATAACTTCGGAAGAAATACGCGAAGAAAACTATTCCGGCTCGAAACCGGTGATAGTGGGCGAGGGCAGGCTCGCGGATGCGGCGAGAGATTATGTGGGAAACCTGATAGCGGAATTTGCGGCACAGGCGGACGCGGATGTGCCGGCCATGCGCGAAGACTGGGGCGAAGACAGCCCGGCGGCAAGCTACACCATAGACCTCGGGGCGAAAATGGCGGAAGGTGAAAAAACGCAGTCCGTGATAATTACCGAATATGTTTATACCGGCGGCGCACACGGTTCCAGTTCATATAAGGTCCTGACGGCGTCCTCTGAAGACGGCGAGCTCCTGTCCTTGTCCGATGTCGTAAAAAAGGACAAGCAAGCGGCATTTACCGCCTTGGTGAAAGAAAAGCTGAATGATTGGCGCCCGGCAGGCAGCGACGCGCCGGTAGTATTCCCTGAAGATGTGGCAGACCTTTCCTTTACCTCATTTGAGAACTGGGTACTGGACAATGAGAATTTAACTCTGTATTTTGCCCAGTATGAAGTAGGACCCGGGGTGTTGGGCGCCTTTGCTCTGCCCATACCTCTTAAGGAGCTGACGGATTTTCTCCTGTAATAAAAGTGCGGTATTGTCGGAATAAAATTAAAATGATAAAATAGGACTATGGAGAAAATGCGTAAAGGGGCGCCGGTAGTTTTGCGGATCGGGCTGTCCTTGGTGCTTTTGTGGTTCGGATGGCAACAGCTCTCGGACCCGGGCTCATGGGCGGCAGTGGTTCCGCCGTTTTATACCGATCTCTCCGGCCTGTCCGCGCAGACCTTCGTGCTCATCAACGGCTGGTTCGAGATTATTTTCGGTACATTGCTCCTGCTCGGTATTTTCTCGAGAATTACCGCGCTCCTCCTCGCGCTTCACATGCTGCATATAACTTTCACCGTCGGATACAACGGCATCGGCGTGCGGGATTTCGGTCTGGCCATGGGAATGATAGCGGTTTTCCTCCAGGGCCCGGACGTATGGAGCCTGGATAAATTTTTTTATAAAAATAAATATGCTTATGCCTAAGAAAATAAAAAATAAATCGGGGGAATTTTTGGGAACAGGTCTTACTTTTGACGATGTGCTTCTTGTGCCGCGTTACAGCGACATCTTGCCAAAGAATGCCAGCACGAAGACCCGCCTGACAAAAAATATCAGCCTCTATATTCCGTTTATATCCGCGGCGATGGACACGGTCACGGAGTCCCGCATGGCCATAGCCATGGCCGAGCTTGGAGGCATAGGCATCATCCATAAGAATCTCTCTATCGCTGACCAGGCCCACGAAGTGGAACTTGTAAAACGCCACGAATCCGGCCGTATTGTGGACCCCATTACACTTGGGGTAAACGCGACAGTGGGCGACGTCTTCCGGATTCAAGAGAAGCGTCATATTGGCGGTTTTCCGGTATTGGATGAGGACGGAACTCTGGTAGGCATAGTAACCAACCGGGACCTGCGCTTCCAGAAAAACGAGAATACGCCGGTCAAGGACATTATGACCACCAAACTCATCACCGGCGGCCCCAAGACGACCATAGAGGAAGCGAATGGTTTTTTCAGCAAATATGGCATAGAGAAACTGCCTCTGGTGGACAAAAACAACAAGCTGGTTGGCATGATTACGTACCGGGACATCGCCAAGTCCAAAGAATATCCGAACGCCACCAAAGACAACCTGGGCCGTTTGCGCGTCGGCGCCGCAGTGGGCGCGGGGGCCGACGTGCTTCTCCAGGTTGAAGCCCTGGTCAAAAGCGGTGTGGATGTCGTGTGTGTGGATACCGCGCACGGCCATTCGGAGGGTGTTATCGACGCGGTCAAAAAGATCCGAAAGGCATACCCCAAGCTCGATATTATCGCGGGAAACATCGCCACCGGCGATGCGGCCTTGGCACTAGTCAAAGCCGGGGCGGATACCGTCAAGGTGGGAATAGGACCAGGCTCAATTTGCACTACGCGCGTAGTTTCCGGTGTAGGCGTACCGCAACTTTCCGCCATCGCTTCCGTCTATGAGGTATGCCAAAAACTCAATGTTCCGATTATTGCCGACGGCGGCATAAAAAATAGCGGAGATGTGGTCAAGGCTCTAGCCTTTGGCGCGGATGTGGTCATGTCCGGCAGCATATTTGCCGGCACGGATGAAGCGCCGGGGGATATGGTCACCATGAACAACAACCAAAAATTTAAAAAATACCGGGGCATGGGCTCGCTCGGCGCCATGCAGAGGGGTTCCAAAGACCGCTATTTCCAGGAAGACCAGCACGACATGACCAAGCTGGTACCCGAAGGCGTTTCCGGCCATGTTTCTTATAAAGGGCCGCTTGCGGAAGTGCTGCACCAGCATGTGGGCGGGCTCCGGGCGGGCATGGGTTATCTCGGCGCGGAAACTATAGATAAGCTGCGCGAAGCGTCTTATTACACGATATCAAAAGCGGGATTGGATGAAAGCCATGTCCACGACATATTCATGGTCAACCCCACGCCGAATTACAAAAAATAAATGGCTAAAGACATAAAGAAGGGCATAAAAACCAAAATTACCCCGCTGATAGGCCTGCAATGGGGTGATGAAGGCAAAGGCAAAGGCGTTGCCCGTATCGCTTCAGGGCTTTCTAAAAAAGATCTGGTGGTCCGGTTTCAGGGAGGCAATAACGCCGGCCACACTATCTGGCACGGAGGGAGATGTTATGTTTTTCGCCTGCTGCCCTCCGGAATTTTCGGTAAACCGCAAATCCATTTGGGGGCCGGTATGGTTATAAATCCCGGCGCACTTCTCGAGGAATCCAAGGAAATACCAAAAAATGTAGCGTTTCTCGGACGCATGTCGGTATCACCGCGCGCGGTGTTGACGATTCCGACGCATATTTTGATGGATTCCGTATCGGAAAAAAGGAAAGGCAAGAAGAAAATCGGCTCCACGGGCAGGGGCATTTCGCCTTCTTATACCGACTTGACCCTGCGCCGGGCGCTGCGCGTGGGCGATATTTTTTATCCGGATTTTGAAAATAAATACAAAGCACTTAAAAGGGAACATGAGGAGACCCTGAAAAAAGTTTTCAAATATAAAGTTTCTAAAAAAGATTTGGCAGAAAAGGAGCGGGGCTTTTGGCAAGGCGTAAAATTCATCAAGAAGCTCAGAATCGAGGAGTCTGCGGATATTGTGGAGAAAACTCTCCTGGGCGGACACAAGATAATAGCCGAAGGCGCCCAGGCGACACTCCTGGATATTCGCTTTGGGCATTATCCGTATGTGACATCTTCGCACACTATCGCCGGTGGCGTAAGCACCGGCCTCGGCATTCCTCCGTCCTATATCGGACAATCAATAGGCGTTACCAAGGCGTACGTTACCAAGGTAGGGGAGGGGCCTTTTCCGACGGAGCTGGGAGGCAAAAAATCGGCCATATGGTGTAGGGATAAAAAATTAAAAGACGAACTGGCGCGGTTTCCCAAGCCCGACAAGAACAGCAGTGATGAATTCGAACAGGGTATAGCTCTCCGAAAAGCCGGCAGTGAAATGGGCGCCGTTACCGGGCGACTGCGCCGCACCGGGTGGATAGATTTGCCACTCCTTAAATATGCAATACGAATGAATGAGGCCAAGAGCCTGGTGCTTACCAAGCTCGACGTATTCAACGGTTTCAAGCGGATCAAGGCATGCACTTCTTACGTGGTAAACGGTAAAAAGACGGACAGTGTACCTTTTGATCTGTCGCGCGTAAATGTAAAGCCGGTCTACAAAACTTTCCCCATCTGGAAGGGCAATTTGTCGGATTACGGCAGGAAACTGCCTAAGGAGGCGCTGGACTATGTGAAATTCCTCGAAAAATCTCTGGGCGCGCCGATAATCTACGTCGGCACCGGCCCGGAGGAGCATCATGTCGTGGAGAGGTACTGGAAATAAAGAGAACTATTTGACGCCCCTTCTTAATTCATGAGCGGGACTTTCCTTGGGCCGCCATTCCCTGAGAAGTTCTACTACTTCTGACTTTTTCTCTTCTTCGTACCGAATAGCTCTGAATCTCGGATTGTCTTGCTCGTCCAGCCCGTCTATAAATTCCTGCCTGTCATCAAAGAATAAAATATCTTCGCCGGGGTTATCTTTGCAAATTTCTCTAACCGCCTTCGTTTTAGGTCCGGGAACAACATGGATATGTTTGATATCGAAGTATTCCAAAATGCCACTGTAGGCAAGCTTCTCCCAGTTAAATTTTTCTTCGCCGTTGGTAACTATATACAAATCTTTCTTATCTATCCTTTTTATCTCCGCCATCAATTCCGGATCTAGAAACTTATGGCATTCGCTCATTATTTCTTTAAACAGGGCGTCTGTATCCATGCTTATCTGGTATTTTGTTTCTTCATTCAGTAACCCTTCCGGAGTGAGAGAATTTTTAATGAAATTCACCAGTGAAAATTCCTTGCGGACCCCTTGGTAAGCTTTCTCGACTTCTTCTGCCGTTTTTCCGGTTTTTTTCGCGATAAGCCGGAACATCCGGGGCTTAAGCATCTTGGTATTTTTGAACAAAACATCATCAAAATCAAAAATGTATTTCATAACGCCTGCTCGATAATATTTTTAATGGCAATGGCCAGTTTTTCGCTATCGTGACGGATAAAGCTTCTCTTCATGACATCGCCTTTGCTGTTCTCGTACATTGCCTTAGAAAGAAGTGGTGTCCGGATGGCGCGCTTATCATCCCCGAGATCGTCCGTTATGAGCACATTGCCGCGTTCTTCGGCCTTGTATTGTTCGATTTGCTCCCGCGAGGGCATTTCATTATTCAGCACTATGAAATCCGCCTTTCTGCCCAGATATTTTTCTATATTGTTTACATAGTCGCTCGCGCGCCAGAGCATGTTGTGACCCTGCTTGTTGGTAAGATTAAGCGGCAAGATAATCCTGGCTTTGGTGCCGGATATCGCTTCCCTGAATCCCTGGACGATGAAATTCGGCACAAGGGAAGTATACAGGTCGCCGGGTCCCACGATGATGTAGTCCGCATTTTGTATTGCTTCCTTCGCAAGCTCATTTAAGGGTATCTCGTTTTTATAGAAGAGCGCGACAGGGCCGGCTTTTTCGAAATCCGCCTCGTCGATAGCATGTTCGCCGGAAATGACGGTGCCGTCGGGCAATCGGGCGGACAATTCCGCTTTCGCACGGGTTACCGGCACCACCGACCCCTTTACTTTCAGAATCTCGGAGGCAACCTCCACACCTTTTGAAAAATCGCCCGTAACTTTTTCCAACGCCGCTAAAAATATGTTGCCGAAAGTATTGCCCGAAAGCGTGCCTTCGCTGAAGCGATATAGCATGAGCTTGCGCACGATATCCGAGTGTTCCGACAGGGCCACCAGGCACAGCCGGGTATCCGAAGGCGGCAAAACTCCGAGTTCATCCCGCATGATCTTATTGGAGCCGCCATCGTCCGCCATGGATACTATTGCCGTAATGTTTATACCCTCCAGATTTTTCAATCCGGACAAGACAGTATAGCTTCCGGTACCGCCCCCGACCGTAACAATATTCTTCATTTAAGATGATTCTAGCAAAAAAATGTCCGTTTGTCTTTACTTGTTTTATATTGTAATATATGGTTATGATATCGCGGATATATGTAAAGCCCACAGCGAAAACGGATAAGGGGGCTAGGATTGTCAGTTCCTACCTCATATCCCATGACCTGCCGCCCGCAAAACTCCGCCTAGTAGCTCAAGCGCTGACTAATCCGGCAATAGAAGAATACTCAATCAATAAATTCCCCGACACCCCGGGATTTTCTTATGCCATAGAAGTAGGCTATCTGCCGGGCGTTACCGATAATGCCGCGCATACGGCCCGGGAAACAATTCTCGACCTGTTGCATCTGAAAGAGGGCGCCAAGCTTGCGGTCTATACTTCCAAGATATTTTTAACCGAAAAAAAGAGCCTGGCAGAGGCGGAAGAATTCGCTGTCTCTCTTTATAATCCTCTGATAGAGCGGGTCTATATTGCCAAGAGAAATGAATTGTTAAAAAACGGTTTGCCCGGGAAAGTTCCCAAGGTGGTCTTGAAAAAAACCAAGGCGGTGATAACTGTTCCGCTCATAGATACAAGCGATAAAGAGCTCTCTCTTATAGGCAAGGAGGGGATAATGGATCCCCAAGGTGTGCGCCGCGGACCCTTGGCGCTCGACCTCGCGTCTATGAAAGTTATCCGGGAATATTTTAAACTGTTGAAGCGGGAACCAACCGACTTAGAACTGGAAGCGCTGGCGCAGACCTGGTCCGAGCATTGCAAACATACAATCTTCGCCAATCCCATCGATGACAAAACCCTCGGGCTCTACAGGACCTATATCAAGGGGGCGACCAATCTGATTAGAAAAAAACTGGGCAAGAAAGACTTTTGTGTTTCGGTTTTTTCCGACAATTCCGGAGGCATCGCTTTTAATAATGATTACCTTATAACCCACAAAGTAGAGACACACAACAGTCCTTCGGCTCTGGATCCGTTCGGAGGGGCCATTACCGGCATCGTCGGCGTTAATCGCGATACGGTCGGTTTCGGCTTGGGCGCTAAGCCCGTTGCCAACGTTTACGGCTTCTGTCTCGGTTATCCCGAAGATAAAACCAAGTATTACCGCGACCCGACGCGAAAGCAGGAGATGTTGCCGCCGAAACGCATCATGGAAGGCGTCATCAAGGGCATAAATGTCGGCGGCAACTGCTCCGGCATTCCCACCCTTTCCGGATTCCTAAAATTTGACGACCGCTACCGGGGAAAACCTTTAGTCTTTGCAGGCACTGTCGGCCTCATTCCGCGAAAATCTGCGGACCGTTTATCCCACATCAAAAAAGCGGGAGTCGGCGATTACATAGTGATGATCGGCGGGCGAGTGGGGCTTGACGGCATCCACGGCGCGACTTTTTCTTCCGTAGCCCTGGATTCCAAATCGCCTGCGGCAGCGGTACAGATCGGCGACCCGGTAACACAGAAAAAATTAAGTGATGTAATCGTCAAAGAAGCGCGGGATCTCGCTTTATACAATAGTATCACCGACAACGGCGCCGGCGGACTTTCCTGTTCCGTGGCGGAAATGGCCAAGGAGTCCGGCGGGGCAGAAGTGAACCTGGAAAAAGTACCCCTCAAATATCCGGGTCTCCGCCCGTGGGAAATCTGGATATCCGAGTCGCAAGAACGTATGACCCTCTCGGTGCCTAAAGCGAAATGGCCTGCGTTCAAAAAATTAATGGGCTCCCGCGGTGTGGAGGCTACGGTCATCGGCAAGTTTACGGATTCCGGCAGCTGCAAAGTCAAATTCTTGGGCAAAAAGATCATGGATATTGATATGAATTTTTTGCACGAGGGCTTGCCCCAACAGCTCCTAGAGACCGCGGAAACCTACGTTAAACACACGGAACCCGGCGAGGCAGAGATAAGATCCGTATCTTTTACTAATGACCTTGAAAAACTACTCGGGCAGAAAAACATCGGGAGCTTTGCTTTTGTCTCGGAACAATACGACCACGAGGTCGGAGGCTCCTCTGTCTTAAAGCCGCTCTCCGGACGCGGCAGGGTAAATACCGACGCGCAAGTTTTCTGTCCCGTTCTCGACTCCAAAAAAGCGGCAGTGCTCTCTTCGAGCACTTATCCGTCTTATGGCGATATCAGCACCTATCACATGGCGGGAGCGGCTATTGATACGGCCATCCGAAACGCGGTTGCCGCAGGCGGTTCACTCGAACACATGGCTATTTTGGATAATTTCTGCTGGTGCTCTTCGGACGACCCGATCCGGCTGGGGGAGCTCCTGGATGCCGTCCGGGCCTGTTACGATTACGCGGTGGGCTATGGTACGCCATTCATTTCCGGCAAGGACAGTATGTGGAACGACTTTAAGGGCTACGATGCAAAAGGCGATTCGGTCAAGATATCCATCCCTCCGACCCTTCTCATCTCCGCCATAGGCGTAATGGAGAATTATGAAAAAGCTGTTTCGCCGGAGTTCAAAAAAGCAGGAGATTCTGTCTACCTGTTGGGAGAAACGCACGACGAGCTGGGCGGCAGTGAGTATTACAAGATACGCGGCTTTACGGGTGCAAACGTGCCAAAAGTAAATCTGGAGAAAAATATAAAAACTTATCGGGCACTGGAACAGGCTATAAAAAAAGAACTGGTAGCATCATCCATGTCAGTGACTTCGGGGGGGCTCGCAGTAGCGCTCGCAAAAGCAGCGCTCGGAGGCCTGCTCGGAGCCCGGATTTCCGTTAAAGATATTCCGGGCAGAGCCAGGACCGCGGCCGCCAAACTGTTCTCCGAAAGCCAGGGCAGGGTAGTGGTTTCCGTAAATCCTAAAAATGCCAAAGCGTTTCAAAAAATAATGAAAAATATTCCGCATGCCCGCCTAGGTAAGGTGACCGCTAGCGGTAAATTCATAATTTTGGACGGCAAAAAAGCCATAAAAACAAGCGTGAAAAAGTTGCATAAAATTTATCATGGTTTTTCTAATGCCATGAGATAATATATGCAGGAATCAGTAACAAACCCCTTGGATGATAAAATAAGGTTGATGCGTGAAGCAAAACAATCCTTCTTTTCTGAGTTTTACGGAAAAATGTGGGATGATGCGATAGGTAACAATCCCCCGAAACATAATTTTGCAATAACTATCTTGATTAAACGCGTGAAGGATAATATAACTAGCCTGCTCCCCGAAGCAAAAGAAGTCTTTCGGGAAGTTGATAACGAGTTCAGGTCTTTACAAAGGAACGGTGAGGGAAATCCGCGGGATGGTTTTGTTAAAAAAGCTACAGAGGCAACGATAAAAATCGCGGCTAAACACGTATCCTTGGAAGAATTAGAACATAGACTAAAAACCCATGAAGAGCGAGAATAAAATTTGCCAAAATTGTAAAACGGACTTCGTAATTGAGCCGGATGATTTCGGGTTTTACGAAAAGATGCAGGTTCCGCCACCGACCTTTTGTCCGGAATGCCGGTTCCAGAGGCGATTGGCGGTGAGGAACAACCGCGTATTTTACCGGAGCACGTGCGGGCTATGCAAGAAGGAGGTCTTAAACTTATATAATAAAAATTCTCCTTATGTGGTTTATTGCCGGGATTGCTGGTTGGGGGATAAGTGGAATCCACTAAGTTACGGCCGTGAATATGATTTTTCTCAACCATTCTTTTCGCAATGGAGAAAACTACAGGAAGTTGTACCCAGGGTAAATCTTTATCGGGACAATTTTATTTTAAGCGATTATTGCAATTATGGCTTGGATTACAAAGAGTGTTACCTGTTATTTGGAGGATGGAACAATGAAAGAATTTATTTTGGTAACCAAGTAATAGAATCTCGAGATTCTATGGATATTGCTTTTTCGGAAAAAGTGGAGTTTTGTTATGAGAATTTCGAATGCGCAAGAAGTAATAAATTATTTTTCACCCGGTATTCTCAAGATTGTATAGAAAGCTCTTACCTTATAGACTGCCGAAATTGCACAAACTGCTTCGGCTGTGTCGGATTGGTCAACAGACAATATTATATTTGGAACCAACCGCATACTAAGAAGGAATATGAGGAATTTATAAAAAACAATCAAGGAAGCTACGCACAGCATTTGGAAAATCTCAAAAAATTGCGGGCTTTGGAATTAACTTTGCCCCATAGATATGCCCGCATTTACAAATCAGTTAATTCGGACGGAGACGACTTACAAGAGGCCAGAAATGCGCACTATTCTTTTTCTTCGCGCCAAGCTGAAGATTCTAAGTATTTATTTTTCTGCAGAAATAAATCAACCGATTGCTACGACTGTTCTTTTCAGGGATACGGTGCCGAGCTACTTTATGAGATAGCTCACGGTTTCAGCGGGTCCAACACGGCCTTTAGTTATAGAAATATGCACAATCGAGATGCGCAATATAATGAAGAATGCCAGGAATGTTCTGATGTTTTCGGTTGCGAGGGACTACGCAACAAACAATATTGCATCCTGAACAAGCAATATACGAAGGATGAATATGAGAAACTTCTGCCGAAAATAAAAAAACAGATGGAGGAAGTACCTTACTCGGATAAAAAAGGAAGAACTTATAAATACGGAGAGTTTTTTCCGTCAGAGCTTTCACCTTTTGCTTATAATGAAACCATAGCCCAGGAATATTTTCCTTTAACCAAAGAAGAAGCTTTGGGCCAAGGGTTTTCCTGGGAAGACGGAGAGGTTAGGAATTATAAAATTGAAATAAAGACAGAAGATATTCCGGACAATATCAAGAACACCACCGAAGAAATAGTCAATAAAGTTATCGCCTGCGAGCACGCGGGGCTTTGCAAAGAACAGTGCACCGAAGCGTTTAAAATTGTACCTGAAGAGTTTAAGTTTTATAAAAGAATGAACTTGCCGTTGCCCCGCCTATGTCCGAATTGCCGCCATTATCAGCGTATAAACAAGAGAAATCCTCTGAAACTGTGGAATAGAGGCTGTATGTGCGGCAAAACCGGCCATTTTCACAACACGGAAAAATGTGTGGTAGAATTTAAAACTCCATACGCTCCCGACCGGCCGGAAATAGTGTATTGCGAAAAGTGTTACCAGCAGGAGGTATATTAAAAAAAAAATGAAAAAGAAACCGAAAATCATAATAATGTCTGGCTATGGGCTCAACTGCGAAGAGGAGACCAAATTCGCTTTTGATTGGGCGGGCGGGGA
Source organism: uncultured Candidatus Saccharibacteria bacterium (assembly GCA_964637995.1). GTDB lineage: Bacteria > Patescibacteriota > Minisyncoccia > Phycocordibacterales > UBA9973 > UBA9973. The sequence goes on along the minus strand of CAZWXV010000008.1, from coordinate 5,259 downwards.
TGCCAACATAGTGCATATAAATGATTTGATAGCCAGTCCGAAAATGCTACAAAAATACGACATCCTGGTTTTCCCGGGCGGGTTCGCCTACGGTGACGATACTGGTAGCGGCAAGGCTTATGCCAACAAATTCAAAAATCACCTGATGAAGGAATTGAAGGAGTTCTTGTCGCGCGACACGCTCACGATAGGCATCTGTAACGGCTTTCAGATAGCTACCAATCTGGGGATACTTCCCGGCGGACTCGCCTGGAACAAGCGCGGGCGGTACATAGACCGCTGGGTAGACCTAAAGGCCACAGGCAAGAGCCCGTGGCTTTCCGGTATCAAGAAACTTTCCGTGCCCATAGCCCACGGCGAGGGGCGTTATGTTATAAGCGCTGCGGAATATAAAAAGATGCGTGCTAGTGGGCAGGTTGCGTTTGTTTATACCAATGGCGATATTTGCGAGTTTCAGAATCTGGAAAAAAATCCGAACGGGTCGGATTATGACATTGCGGGGGTTTTAGCATATAATGGAAGAGTACTCGGGCTCATGCCTCATCCGGAACGCGCCATGTTCGCCCGCCAGAGCCCGCTGTGGTATATAAATAAAAAAGGCCCTAAGGAAGGGGCAGGACTTCAAATTTTTAAAAACGCGATTAAATATTTCAAATGAGCGAATTAAAAGAAAAATGCGGAATCGTTGGAATATACGGGACAGGCTTGCCGGTTTCGAAGCTTGCATTCTTTGCGCTGTTTGCCCTCCAGCACCGCGGACAGGAGGCCTCCGGCATCACGACCAGTAACGGTAAAAAACTTCATTCCCATAAAGGCGCAGGGCTCGTGGCGCAGATATACAAGGAAAAAGACATAAAGAACCTGAAAGGGCATATCGGCATCGGTCACAACAGATATTCCACTTCCGGCGGCGGCGCCCTCGACCATGCCCAGCCGGTACTTAATCCGGAACACACTTTCGCTCTGGCACACAACGGCAATCTGCCGTCAGTTAAAGCTCTGGAAGAATTCCTAAAAGGACACAAAGTCCTGAAAAAAAATAGGATGGATTCGGAGCTTATAACCGACGCGGTGGATTTTTACCTGAAGAAAGGCAAAAAAATAGAAGAAGCTGTAAAAAAAGTTTTTCCTCTCATCACCGGAGCGTTTTCGCTGGTAATGATGGATAAGCAAAATCTGGTCGCAGTGCGAGACGAGTATGGCATGCGGCCGCTGGTTTTAGGGAAAAAAGGCAAAGGTTATGTGATCGCTTCGGAGACCTGCGCGCTCGAAACTATCGGCGCCAGATTCATCCGGGAAATAAACCCCGGTGAACTGGTGGTCATAAACGGGAAAGGGCTCAAGAGCGTAAAACTCGCCAAGTCCACTCCCAAACATGACATTTGGGAATATGTTTATTTTTCCAGGCCAGACAGCGTGCTGGGCGGTAAATTAATTTATGAGGTCAGAAAAAACTCGGGTAAAGAGCTCGCCCGGGAGTGCCCCCTCAAAGTAGACACGATTGTACCCGTGCCGGACACGGCTATACCGGTGGCCATAGGTTATTCCGAAGCTTCGGGAATCCCGATGGAGATGGCGCTGATTAAAAACCGTTATGTACACCGCACTTTCATAGAACCGGACCAAAAATCCCGGGCGCACAGCGTCGCTCTTAAACTCATCCCGCTCCAAAAAATGCTTAAGGGCAAAAGCATTGCCGTTATCGACGACTCCATCGTCCGCGGCACCACGAGCAAAAAACTCGTGAAGCGGCTATTTCTAGCCGGCGCGAAAGAAGTGCACTTTCTGGTTTCTTCGCCGCCGGTACGCTTCCCGGATTTCTACGGCATGGACACACCGAAGCAAAAAAAACTGATTGCTTCCAGTAAGACTGTCGAGGAAGTCCGAAAATTCCTGGGTGCTACGTCTCTCCACTATTTGTCGCTCCCCGGACTTATAAAGTCCATCGGCCTGCCGGAAGGACGTTTGTGCACTTCGTTTTTTACCGGTGAATATCCGATTGATTTAAAAGAGAGGGCAAAAGAAGTCAATCACAATGTCCCCAAAGAATAACGAAACCAGACTAAAAATAGCGGTACTTATATCCAATGCCGGCATGGGCACCAATCTGCAGGCGATAATAGACGGGGTAGACAACGGCAGAATCAACGCCGAAATCTGCGCAGTCATTTCTGATAAGGCCGATGCGCCGGGGCTCCTGCGCGCACGAAAACATAATTTAAACATTGAGATCTGCCCGGCAAAAGAGGATCTATTACCGCTTTTGCAAAAATTAAATCTAGACTATGTTTGCCTTGCGGGATGGAAACAGATAATTCTGGATGAGGTAATTCTCGCTTATCCTGATAAAATTCTCAATCTCCACCCCGGCCTGATTCCCGACGCAAAAAATGACGTTGTAAAGAATCCCGACGGCACGGACGCACTCTGGAACAAGGGCATGCTGACAAATAAGGCGATTCAAAATTTCCTGAACCAAAAATCCACCTTTGCCGGCTCCTCGATACATTTTCTCACGCCTGAGTTTGATTTCGGTCCGGTTCTGGGCCGGACATTCGAAAAAATCGAGGCAGGAGACGATGTCGAATCCCTTTACACGAGGTTAAAGAAAAAGGAAAACGAATTATATGTTGAAGTTTTGGAGAAGTTAACCAAAAATGGACGATAACAAACTGAAAATTTTAATAATCGGGAGCGGGGGCAGAGAACATGCGATAGGCTGGAAGATCAAGCAGTCACTCCGCGCGGGCGACATTTTTTTCGCGCCCGGCAATGCCGGCACTGCAAAAATTGGCACCAACTTGGACATCAAGGCGACGGATATTCCGGCGCTTTTAGAGTTCGCTCGGAAAGAACAAATAGGCTTGACGCTCGCCCTGCCGGATAATACGTTGGCTTTGGGCATCGTGGACGAATTCCAAAAAGCCGGCCTCCGCATCTGGGGACCTACGAAAGCGGCGGCAAAGCTCGAGTGGTCCAAGGCCTTCTCCAAAAACTTCATGGCGCGCCACAATCTGCCTACGGCCAAATTCGAGATATTTAACGACTTGGCACAAGCTAAAAAGTACACTGAGGGAGAGATGTTGCCCGTAGTCATTAAGGCCAGCGGCCTGGCGCTCGGCAAGGGCGTGGTCATCTGCGAAACCCGGGAAGAGGCATACCAGGCCCTCGACGATATTTTTGTAAAGAAAATTTTCGGCGCAGCGGGAGAGCAGGTGGTCATCGAGAAATTTTTGGCGGGTCCCGAAATTTCCATCCACGCGTTTGCCGACGGTAAAAATTATATTATGCTGCCGCCTTCGCAGGACCATAAAAAAATAAACGACAACGACCTGGGGCCGAACACCGGCGGCATGGGCACGATTGCCCCGCTGCCCTTTGTATCCGAGGCGCAGATGAAAGAGATAGAGGCCAGCATAGTTGCTCCGGTAATTTCGGGCATGTCCCAAGAAGGCGTTCCTTTTGCCGGCCTAATTTACCCGGGGCTCATGCTTACCAAGAATGGCCCGCACATACTCGAATTCAACGCCCGTTTTGGCGACCCGGAAACCCAGGTCTATATGCGGCTTCTGGATACGGATATTTTGGATATTTTTAATGCTTGCATTGACGGCAAATTGGATAAAATGGAAATCAAATGGGAAAAAGTTTTTGCCGCGAATATAGTACTGGCTTCGGGGGGCTATCCGGGTGATTACGAGAAAGGAAAAATTATCTCCGGAGTGGAAGAGGCCGAAGCGATGGCTGACATCATAGTGTTCCACGCAGGCACGAGGATGGAGGGCAGTGACCTAGTCACCAACGGCGGACGGGTATTGGGCATTTCCGCCGTAGGCTTTACCCTGGAAGAAGCTCTGACAAAAGCCTATAAGGCGTTGGAAAAAATTTCTTTCGAGGGTATGCAGTACCGGAAAGACATTGGCAAAAAGGCGTTGGAAATGATAAAATAGCACTATGAACGATCCAAAAGTAGGCATAATAATGGGTTCCGATTCCGATTTGGAAGTATTCGCAGAGGCGGCAAAGATACTGGAGGAATTCGGCGTGGCATACGATATGACCGTGGGTTCGGCTCATAGGGCCCCGGAGAGAGCGCAAAAGTATTCATCCGAAGCCCGCGGCCGGGGGATGAAAGTGCTCATTGCGGGCGCGGGTGGCGCAGCACACTTGGCCGGAGTCATCGCGGCGCACACGACTCTCCCGGTCGTAGGGCTGCCGGTCAAGGCCAAATCGCTCGACGGCCTGGATTCGCTTCTTTCGACAGTCCAAATGCCTCCGGGCATTCCCGTTGCCACCGTGGGCATAAATGCAGGCAAGAACGCCGGGCTTCTGGCTATCCAGATACTTGCCGTGGAAGATAAGACCCTTGAAGAAAAATTGAAAGATTACAAAAAGAATATGAGCAAGGAGCAGGAAACCAAGGGCGAGAAGCTTTCCGAAGTGGGCTATAAAAAATATTTGGGGAAATAAAAATGTCAGATAAAAAAAGCGAGTATGCTAAAGCGGGCGTTGATTATACCGTTATGGAGCCATTTAAAATGGCAATGATCGAAGCCGGAAAGAAAACGTTAAAATTCCCCAACAAAAGAGGCGTTTACATAAACGAAGACGCGACTCACGCGCACGGTGCGGTTTTTGAGTATCGCGGCGCAGAACCGCATATATGGTGCCAGACGCAGGAGGATTTGGGAAATAAAAATTGGATAGCAGAATGGATGTATCAAAAGACCGGAAAATCCTATTACGATTCTATCGCCATAGATACGGCGCTTATAGTAGTAAACGATGTCATAGCCCAGGGTGCCATGCCAGTAGTTTTCACGGACCAGCTTGAGGCAAGCGGCAGTGAGTGGTACGCGGATGAAAAAAGGGCGAAAGATTTCGCCAACGGCTTTTTGAAAATATGTGAGGAGGTGGGCATGGCCTTGCCGGCGGGGGAATCTGCCAGCGTAACCTATCTGATAAATCCCAAGCCGCCGGTGCAAGGTATCGCAAGTTTGAGCGGCTCGGTTACCGGCATCGTAGCCCCAAAAGAGAACCTAATTACTGGCCAAGATTTACGTGCTGGCGACCACATAGTCGGAGTCGCTTCATCCGGACTGCACGCCAATGGTATCAGTTTAGTTATAAAAAAGGCCCTGGAGCTTCCGGAGCAGTTTTTAACCAAGCTTCCGAACGGCAATACTCTGGGAGGGGAAGCTCTTATCCCGACGCGTTCTTATGTTGCCCTGATAGAAGCATTACTTCAATCGAAAGTCA
>CAZWXV010000007.1:20615-33528 GCA_964637995.1 uncultured Candidatus Saccharibacteria bacterium | reverse complement strand
GCACCCTGACTGCCGCGAACCTGACCGTGTTCGTTATGATGGTAATAAGGAGAAAGCAAGTAGCGAGAAAAGAGGGGTAGGTTATTTTCTAAGCAATTTCTCTGCCATTTCTCGGCCATGTCCAAACAAGACCCATTTCCCATCTTTCTTTTTATGAACTTGGTCTCTAATTTCTAGGCGATGCAAATCTCGTTGCAATCTATTAATTGTAGGTACATGTATCTTTGTTGATTCAAACAATTCTTCGTCAGTCAGACCAGTGGGCTGTGCGTATAGTAAAAGGGTTATTTTTTCAGGGATTGAAAGTGACGTTCTAGTTGTGCGTAAAATACCGTCCACTGATTCAACTAGTGGAATTTTTCTGGTAGCAAGCATTCTGACTGAATCCTCTGCGTCTGGCAAACCACTTTCTTTCAACACCTCAATAAGGACCCAAGTAACTAATTCAAATATAAGATGGGCGTCTATTAGTTGTGGGTCTATGGCGGTCAGGTGAACACTCTTTTTCCTAGAACGGAAATCGTACGCCGCACGACTGAGCCGAGTCACGTGTATACGTATGCCTTCAGGTCCTGATGCTTTTTCCAGTTTTATTATCGTTTTATCTATATTTATTTTCTTTAGTAGCGGCGTATGCGTATTAAAAACTATATGCTCTGCAACCCTCAATATTCCCTCTACAAATACTCCGACATGCTGGAGTAGCATAATGGAATTCTGAGAAAAATACCCAGCTGATATGCCATCATAACTTTCAGTTATATCTTTTGCTAATTTGGCGTCCCCGGCAATTGCAAAAAGTTGGCTTTGTATGATACTAGACATTCTATTTCATGTATTCTTCATAAAACCCTTCTCCGCTCTGGGAAAGATCAAACGTTCCATCCTTCAAATCTCGCACCAAGCCGTCGCTGATAGCACGATCAAGTAATGTTCTCGCGAAGGATCCATCGAATTTCCCGTCTCGCCAACCTTGTGTAATTTCTTCTGTGGTAACACTAGGTTTGCTCAAAAATTTTTCATAGTATGCAACTATGATTGCCACTTTTTGTTGACCATTTTTAAGTTTCTTGCCTTTAGTAATCTCTGGGAGAGTTTTCTGTTTTCCTCTCTTTAATACCTCTGAAGGAGTGTGGCGTACTTTTTCTAAATTTTCTAATCGTTTGATTATCTCTGCGTTAATTTCTTCTTGTGTTTTGTTTTTTGCCATATTTATTTTCTCTTCACATACACGAGTTTCCCCGCGAAGGTTAGTCTAGTAAGCGGACCTTTTGTTGTGCTAAGACGATTTAGCGTATTACGAACAACCTGAAGTTGATAATTATAATTATTTTTTTCTAATTCGGATGCAACTTCGCCGGGATTGCGGCGTTTATCAAAATATCCTTTCTTTATTATAAGTAGTATCCCTCCTTTTGGGCCAATATAGACTTGCTCAGGTTTTTCGGTTGGTGCTACTTTTTTATTTTTTACAGCAAAAAGAACGCTCTCAATTTTGTCGAGTCTTTTGATTATATTTTGCATTTGTTTCTCTAAATTATCCGACATAAAGCCATCGTTTTTTATCTTTTATGCGACGAACTTCATGTTTGCGTACAAATCGAAGCATTGTTGTCGACAAAGTGGTAACGGGGTAATAATGTCCATGTTCTTCCAGTGCAATTTTTATAACTCCGAGGCCTTTGGGCTTTTTAAAAAATCCTCCGTCAATTAACTCAGCTATCAAGGTCACGGGAGAGGCTTTCAAGGGCGTTTTGCCACTTGGTTGCAATCTTAACTTTTTCTGTTTACCAACAGCCACTGAAGAAAAATCTCCAAATTTTACTATGAACTCTGCTACTTCCGACTGGGTGCCTTCTACTGTAATAACTGAGCCGTTTTTTGTTTTAATTTCTGCTTTGGGCATATTCAACTATTCATTAGTTAGTAGAATTATTATAATTTGAATACCTGCCTAATGTCAATATTCTGCTATTCCCAAAAAGTTAATAACTTGTGGAAAACTTTACACTCAGTCTTTTTGTCGTCACAACTCTCGGCTCGTCGCCACTCGCCTCGGTCGCGACCCCGGCTCGCGATTTTATCTACTGATAAAATATCGCTCCGCCTCGGACCAAAATGAAAAAAGCGCCGCAGGGCGCTTTGTTTCGTTTTGGTCCGCCCGCTCGGGATCGAACCGAGGACCTTCTCCTTAAAAGGGAGCTGCTCTACCAGCTGAGCTACGGGCGGAAAACAACCTGATAATACAAGAAATAACCAGAAAAATCAAGAATTTCTTGCGTTTTAAAGCTTAGTAGTGTGCTAAAATTACCGAATGAATAAACGGCTGTTTTTGTGGGCCCTGTATGACTTCGCCAACTCTTTTGTCCTGATGGGCTTTTTGTTTTATTTTTCACAATGGCTGGTGTTCGACCAGGGCAAGCCGGCTTGGTGGTACAACGCGGCGTTAGTCCTCTCCTCCGCTCTTTTTATCATCAGCGCTCCGATAATAAGCAAAAAAATTGACGCCACCGGACTAAAAATGGGCGGGCTGAGATTGTGGACCCTTTTTAGTTTTTTGGCGTATTTGGGTACAGCGATACTGGCTATGACAACAGACGGGCAAGAGATTGCCGCAACCACTCTTTTCACCCTCGCAAGTTACGCTTATCTGGTGTGTTTCCTTTATTTCACGCCCATGCTAAATGACCTCTCGGACGAACATGACCGCTCTTCCAAGTCCGGTATCGGGCAGGGGGCCAATTCTATCGGGCAAGTGGCGGGCGTGCTGGTTACCCTCCCCTTTGTTAACGGCATAACTTTATTCGGCGACCCCGGCAGAGCGCAGGCGCTCTTACCCGCGACTTTGATTTTCGGTCTTTTGGCCCTGCCGATGCTTTTATTGTATAAGGAAAACAAAATCGCTTCAAAAGATTCGGCGGGGCACACGGGCCAGAGTCCCGACATGGTATCCCTGTTTAAGGAAGTATTTAAAAACAAATCCTTGGCGCTACTTTTGTTGGGATATTTCTTGGTTAGCGATGTAATGCTGACTTTTGCAAATAATTTTCCTCTATATCTGGAGGCAGTGTTTGGGACGGAAGACACGTTGAAATCCATTTTAACGGCGGGAATCCTGACCTTGGCCGCGGTCGGGGCCGTTATTTTCGGAAAAATCGCGGACAAAAAAGGCGGTCTCCGGGTTTTAAAAAATATCCTGGTGGTCTGGTGTTTCATATTACTTACTATGTCTTTCGTGGAAAATTTCAGGATTGCCCTGCCGATATTCCTGTTCGCCGGCCTGCTCTTCGGTCCGGTTTGGGCCATAAGTCGCGCATTGGTCGGGCATTACTCTCCTCCCCACTTGGTGGCCTCCTCCTATAGCTACTACGTAGTGGCGGAACGGTTTGCGACTTTCGTGGGCCCGGCTGTTTGGAGTGTTGTCTTGATTGTTCTAGGCGAAGGATCGCTCGGGTACCGAGCCGGACTTTTTTCCCTGATGCTTCTGGTAATAGTAAGTTGGTTTGTCCTAAACAAAATAAAGGCCGCCCAGTAGTAGTTCTTGTTTAAAATGCCTCCAGTAAAAACTGCTCCAGGGCGGATTCGGCTTCGGGGCCTTTTTTGCGGGCTTGCGGCAGGAGATAGGAGAGACGGCCGGCGAGGTCTTTGAGTTCTTCTTCTTGGAACTTGCCGAAGCTCCGCTTCAAGAGCATGTCTTTCACTTTCCAGAACAGTATGCCGGAAAGCTCATCAAGCGCCACGCCCCGCTCCACCGCCTGCCGGAAATATAACCAGGTGTTAAATTTGTCTTTTTGCGCGAAAGCATTCGCGATAACAAAGCTGTTGAATTTCTCTTTTCTCTCCTTCGGCGCCTCAAACATATTCAGTTCTGCCCTAGCTTTTTTAAAAGCATCCAGCACCGGCTTCCCTAGCTTGCCCTCGAGAAATATGAAGGAGTTCTCCGACTCGGCCATCTCTTTGAGGCGAGGCAGAATAAACTCGCTCTCTTCTTCCCCCGCGAGAATATCGTGGAAAACCACGGCGGACTTTGCCGAAAAAAGCGAGGCGCCGGAGTAAAAGCTCTCTAGTTGCATCGGGTCGAAATCGTTCTTGTTTATGAAAAAAGTTTCTTTTGCTTCCTTTTTTGCTTTTGTATGCGCTGCGAGGAATGCCTCGTAGCTTGCGAGCTTTTTTTTAGTATCGTCGCCGGAGAAAAGGTATATCATGTTAGAACTTTACGGAGTTTTTGTATTCCAGGTAGGGCTCGCCGTATTTTGTAGCCAAGAGTTTCTCTTCCTGGCTCAAGAATATCGCCTTGGTCACGAGGAAAGAAACTACAGTGGTAACTATCACGAACAGCGCATTGGTCGCCAGACCAAAGCCGAGAAGCAGAAAATAAAGCCCCCAATGCGTCGGGTTCCGGGTAAAATGGTAAGGCCCACGGCAAAAACTGTCGCGAGTAATGTGTTCTTTGCTGAAATGATGCGAAGCGTTCTGCGCCCAAAGTATAAATATGGTGCCCACGCCGAGAAAGAGTGCCCCGAGCGGGGCGGTCAGAGTTTCATCAAAAATTACCGGCTTCCAAAGCATATCCGCGAACACACCGACGAGGAGAAAAAGAAGCGCTACTATATACGAGTGCGCGGCTATACGGTGCACGCTCAGTCTTTTAGGGTCCATTTTGCCGCCGCCAAACATGTGTCAATTGTAGCACAAATTTCGCTATTTGACCTCCCCCAGATTGGCTCCCGCCCCTTCGTGGACCAGAATAGGAATGTCGGTTTTATAGCGTAGATATGAACGCGCGAGTACGCCCTCCATCGCGTCTTTTATGATTTCGCTCGCTTTTTTGAGCACGTCCTCCGCTATCTCGTACACCAGCTCGTCGTGCACCTGAAGCACGAGGTGAGTCTTCGCCAAAAGGCCGGCCTTGGCGAGGTCCTCATGCGCGAACCGGATGGCGAGCTTGATGATGTCCGCCGCCGTACCTTGGAGGGACGCATTGGTCGCGGTGCGCTCCGCCATATTGCGGAGGAATGGCAGCCGCGAATTTATGCTCGGGAAGTAACGTCTGCGGCCAAACAAGGTTTCGGTGTAAAGATTCTTCTTGGCAAAACTTTTTACTTCCTCAAGGTAATCGCGCAACCCCGAAAATTGATTGAAGTAATTATCATAAAATTTTTGCGCGTCCGCCCGGTTGCCGCCCATGTTGCGCCGCAGAGCATTCACACCCATGCCGTAGATAATGCCAAAGTTTATAACTTTCGCCAGCCGACGCATCTCGGCATCCACTTGGTCGATGGGTACGCCGAAGACAAAAGAGGCCACGCCCTGATGAATATCCTTACGCTCCCGGAAAAGCGCGGTCATTTTTTTGTCGCCGGACAGCATCGCGGCCACCCGGAGTTCTATCTGGCTATAGTCAAAAGCGGCCAGCTTGCTGCCACGGGGCGCGACAAACCCCCCGCGTATCCTCCGGCCCAGCTCGGACTTTATCGGCAAGTTTTGGAGGTTCGGATCCTGCGAAGAAAATCTGCCGGTCGTGGTGCCGTTCTGGATGAAGCGTGCGTGGAGCCGGCCATCCTCCCCCGCCATCTTGGGAATCACGTCAATGTAAGTGGAAAGAAGTTTCTGTAGTTCGCGGTAAGACAGTATATCGGTAATAATCGGGTTCGATTCCTCCAGTTCTTCCAAAACCGAGACCTTGGTGGACAGCGCCCCGCCAGCGCTCTTTTTTCCGGATTTGATACCCATCTTGCCGAAAAGCACCTCGCCCAGCTGCTTCGGAGAGTTTATGTTAAATTCCGTGCCAGCAGTTTTCCATATTTTTTTGGTCAGGGCATCGAGCTCTTTGTGGTACTCTCTAGACAGTTTTTCAAAATATTTCCGGTCGACCAGTATGCCGTAACTTTCCATTTCCTTGACCACGGGAATAATGGGTTTTTCTATTTCTTCGAAAACTTTTTCCAGCTTGTCCGCTTTGAGTTTTTTAAAAATAACTTCGCGCGCTTCTTCAAAAGATTTCCCGTGCGCGTATTGCAAAATATCTTCGAGCTTGGGATCGTCCAGGTCGGAATTTATGAGCCAGAGGGCGATGCTGGTTTCCTGCAGTTTCTCGGGGTCGGGCTGTTCCCCTTTCTCCAAAGCCGGAAGGCCATGCTCGGAGGAATTTTCGCTACGGACAAAACTAGCTTGCCCTTCCAGGACGGGGCGCGAATGACGGAGAGCATGGCCTTCCGGCGTTTGCCCGTTACCATTAGTAAAAAAGTTCTGGAGGCGCGACACCAGGCTCTTGAACTCGAAGCGGTTGAAAACTTCTTCTATTTTCTGCCGGTCCGCGCTTTGCCAGAAGGTCTTTTCCGGCAGCTCAAAATCCACCGGTGCATCCGTGCGTATGGTCGCAAGAGTTTTGGAGAACAGCGCCTCTTCTTCATTTTCTTTCAGAATTTCCGCCATCCTCGGGCTTATACCCGCGTTCTTGAAAGCCTGCCCGTCCTTTTTTATTTTTTTATAAATTTCTTCTATGGTCCCGAATTGGAGTATTAGGGTCTGCGCGGTCTTTTCGCCAATGCCCTTCACTCCGATGATATTGTCCGAAGGGTCGCCGCGGAGCCCCTTGTAGTCCGGCAAAAGGGCGGGTTTGAATCCGAAACGCTCCAAGACCTTTTCTTCGTCGTATAGTATGGTGTCGTTAATCCCCTTCTTCAGTGTATACACCTGCACCTTTTTGTCGTCCACAAGCTGCATCGTATCCATGTCGCCCGAAGCGATGATGATGTCGAGTTTCTTGTCCTTTTTGTACTTGTGCACGATGGTGCCCAAAACATCGTCCGCCTCGAACCCCGGCGCATCGTACATAGGAATACCAAATCCCTTAAAAATTTCGCGGGATTCTTTAAGCTGGGCGACGAGCGCGTCGTCCGTCTTGGCCCTTTTGCCTTTGTAGCCATCATAAGCTTCATGCCGGAAGGTTTTTTGCGGCAGGTCATAGCAAGCGGCAATATAATCCGGTTTGAGATCGGAGATGATGCGGATGAGCATGCTTGCGAGGCCGTAGAGCGCGCCGGTGGGCTCGCCCGAGCTTGAGGTAAATTCCGGCAGGGCATGATAGGCGCGGTGGATTATGGCGTGCGCGTCGAGCAGGACCAGTCTTTTGTTCTCCTTTGGCATCTCTTTATTATATCTTAAAGTGTCTGTGCCCGTCTGGGCCATGAGAAATGCGAATATGCCGAGTTTTTTTGGGCATCGCCTTGGTAACATTCTCGGGCCATTCGATGAAAACCAGGTTCTTGTCGTCCGCCAGAATTTCTTTCCAGCCAAGCGCCATGAGTTCCCGCGCATTCTTGAGCCGGTACGCGTCGAGGTGAAACAGAAACTTATGCGCTCCCTTTTTTTTGATGGGGTATCTTTTGATTATGACGAAGGTCGGGCTGTTCACGACCTCTTTTATGGACAAGTGTTTGGCGACGGCTTTGACGAAAGCTGTCTTGCCCGCGCCCAAATTACCGGAAAGGCCTACGACCCGCGCGCCGCGGGGCCGTCCTTCCAGGAGAATTTTACTCAGGAACATTTTCGCTATTTCCATCGTATCTTTCTTGGTCTTTGCGATTCTCTTCATATTAGGATATTAGCACAAAATAATATATAGCAATTGCCCCTTTTTATTGCTACAATTTACTATAATGACATCTTCCTTTGACGAAGAAAAACAAAACAAGCAGCTCGAAGACCTGCACAAACTGGAAGAAGAGCAGCTGGTGGCGACCCTTGCGGAAGAAAAATACGGGATGCCTTATGTCGACCTGTACCGGCTGGGCATCGACAACGAAGCGCTCCGGGCCATCACCGAAAAAGAGTCTCGCGAGCTCTCCGTGGGGCCCTTCAAGCTTTTCGGCAAAAATATATACATTGCCGTGCATTCCCCCTCCGATGCGCTCCTTGGGAAACTAAAGGAAGACATGGTCCGGAAAAATTTGACGCCGGTCTTCTATATGGCTTCCACGGCAAGCATCAACAAGGTCTGGGAACGCTACAAGGAAATATCCATGGCGGAAAGTTCCATAGTCGGAGGCATCGATATCTCCGGCGAAGTCCTGCGGGAGACCGCCAAACAGATAGAAAAGATGCAGGATATACAGAAAATGGTGACCGAAGCGCTGGAGGGCAACAAGACCCACAAGATATCGCATCTCCTGGAAATAATCCTCGCGGGCGCCATCTCCATCAAGGCCTCGGACATCCATATCGAACCGGAGAAGGACCGGGGCCGCCTTCGCCTCCGCTTGGACGGCGTGCTCCAGGATGTTAGCTTTTTCGGCCTGGAGGTGTACCGTCTGCTTAATTCGCGCATCAAGCTTCTCTCCGGCATGAAACTGACCTCCGTTGTGGCTCAGGACGGCAGATTCAGCATCATGGAAGAAAAAGAGGAAATAAGCATCCGTACTTCTCTCATCCCCGGCGCTTACGGAGAATCGATAGTCATGCGTATTTTGGACCCCAAGTCCATCCAGGTAAAGCTGGAAGAGATGGGCATAGAGCCTTTCCTTTTCTCCGTCGTGCAGGAAGAAATAGCAAAACCCAACGGACTCATCCTGGTCACCGGTCCGACCGGTTCCGGAAAAACCACCACGCTTTACGCGTTCTTAAGAAAAATATATTCGCCGGAAATAAAAATAATAACCATTGAAGACCCGGTGGAATACCACCTGACCGGCATAACCCAGACACAGACCAACGACGAAAGGGGCTATACTTTCGTGGAAGGCCTGCGCAGCGCCCTGCGACAGGACCCGGACGTGGTAATGGTGGGCGAGATCCGCGACCGCGAGACCGCAGAAACCGCGGTACAATCCGCGCTCACCGGGCACATGGTCTTCTCCACGCTCCACACCAACAACGCCGCGGGTGTCATCCCCCGCTTAATAGACTTGGGTATTAATCCCAAAATTCTGGTTTCCGCTTTGTCACTTTCCATCGCCCAGCGTCTGGTGCGCAAGCTATGCCAATTCTGTAAAAAAGAAAAGACGTTAACTGCGGAGGAGACCACGCTCATAAAAACAATAATGGACGGCATTAAAACAGAAGGAAAAAGTCTCACGAATTACAATATAAATCCGGACGCACCCATCAAGGTCTTTGAGGCGGTCGGCTGTGAAAAATGCAACATGACCGGCTTCAAGGGCCGTATGGGCATATTCGAGGCCATCCGAACGGACGAGTCAATAGAAAAAATAATTCCGGAAAATCCGAGCGAGCGGGAGATTAAAAAAGTAGCCGCGCTACAGGGCATACTCTCCATGCGTCAGGACGGTCTGGTAAAAATTCTCACCGGTGTCACTTCCCTCGAAGAAGTCGCGAGCGTCGTAGAACTAAATGAAGAATAGCTAATCTTAAACCAAAGAGTTCTCCTCCCTGGGTGTGCCGCTAAATATATCCCATAATACCAAAATTGCGCCTACAAATCCCAGTACTGATGCCAACAGAATCCAATCGAACTGGGGGAAATTTGCAAAAAACAATATGTATCCTATATTTAATAATGCCCAAACAAACACGACGTAGACGGCAAAGGTTTTCTTAGTACTAACACGCGCAACTGCCCCAGCTGTCACTCCGGCAACCAAAATTGGCCAAGCCTCAAAAAGTACTACTTCTAGCGCAACTAATAGTCCTGCCATCAGTAAAGTAATCATGAAAAGTATGGCCAAAAGGCCTAACAGCAAACTTGCTTGTAAAATTAGAAATGTCTTCCCTAGACGAAGTTTTTTGCTTTCCATTGTCTTATTATAGCAACAAAAAGTATTAACCTGCTATTGGCCCAATTTATATTTTAAAAACTTTCCCTTGGTCTATCAGGATCTCCAGAGGTAGCGGTCGGCTGTTGAAATGCGAGGCCATGGCGTAGCCGTAAGCTCCGGCATTGCGTATGGCTAAGATATCCCCGGTTTTGGTCGGGGTAATCTTGCGGTTTCGGCCGAATACATCGCCCGACTCGCAGATATTGCCGACTATATCGGCTGTCATCCCGGCACCCGGCCTTTTTTTTGTATTAATTATCTCATGATAAGAACCGTAAAGAATCGGCCGTATCAAATGGTTGAAGCCGGTATCTACGCCGATGAAAGTGCGGGTGGGATTTTGTTTGATTTCGGTCACGATAGCGAGCAGGGTTCCGGCTTCGGCTACCAGAAGGCGTCCCGGCTCTAGAACCATTGTTAATTCCTTTCCGTATTCTTTGCAGAATTTTTTCATTTTTTTCGCAACCGCTGTCCCATAGACTTTCAGATCCGGCCCTTTTTCTTTAGGCGAATAGGCGACACCGAAACCTCCGCCGAAGTCGAGCGCCTCAAGGTCCGGAAATGCTCGCGCGGTCTCGAGCAGCTTGTCAAAAGCTTGAATCAGAATTTTTTCGTCTAGAACATTCGAGCCGATATGCTGGTGCAAGCGCGTAATTTTCAATTTGTGTTTTTTCGCAAGTTTTTGGGCCTGCCCCATGTGTTCTATGGGAATACCAAACTTGCTCATCTCGCCGCCGGTAATGACGTGGCTGTGATGTCCTGCGCCCAACCCATGATTTATGCGAATCCCTACCTTGCCGCCTTTATTCATTTTGCCGTAAAGTTCTATCTGGGAAAGAGAGTCCAGGTTCACACTGATATTATTTTTTATGACAAAAGAAAGTTCCTCCCGGCTGACGGAGGTCGAAGTGTAGATAATGTCTTTGGGTTTAAATCCTGCTTTGAGTGCAAGCTCTATCTCCCCCCGGCTTACCGTTTCGGCTTTGGCGCCAAGTGCCCGAATCAGTTTTAAAATAGAAACATTGGTGTTGGCCTTGCAGGCGTAGTGTATATCCAGTTTTTTATAAGATACGTTCTTTACCAGTTTAAAATACTGCTGCCGTATGGTTTCCGCTTCATAAACATAAACCGGCGTTTTAAATTTTACCGCAAGAGTTTTGGCGGAAAATTTGCTGAAAAACAATTCGCCTTTTTTAATCTGCATATCTTATTATAGAACATCCGCCTAAAGTAATGAAGTCTCCGCGCGACTCGGTCGCGCGGAGACTTAGGAAAGGCACGCTCACCAGCCTCGTCCGGGCACTTGCTCGATGGCGATATACAAGATACCGCCTTTGGAGCGGCGAACCTTGTTGACCACCCACAGCAGGTCGCTGGACGAGAAAGAGTTGAACCGCAAACTGGCATCCGTTTCGCACCAACGCTTTGGCTCGAAAAGGAAATCGGTTTTCTGGTTCGCGCGGAAGATCAGGCGGGCGATCTGAAGGAGCAGGAACATGCGCTGACGGAACTGTTGCACACGGAGTTTGAGAATGCGGTATTTCATTGTTGCCTCCACTCTCAACTTAACAACTTTTTGAGCTAAATGTGAAATTTTTTAATGTTTATCCGAACTTTCAGTATTTTTGTAATATCTGTTAAATAAAAATAGGCAACAAAAAAAAAGCATTAATCTCTAAACAATCCTTCCAGAACTTTGTTCCGGAAGTAACAAAATATTATAGGATGGACCCAGAAACTATAAATAGTACCAGAACGTCCTATGCAATTTTGTATAACCTGTGGCTGATCGCTTAGAGATTAATGCCCTCTTTAAAAGTACTTTGCTGGCCCGAAAATCATTATACTATGTGCGCAAAACAACAAGTGCTATAATGTTGATAGCTATGTTGAAACTATGTTGATAACCGCACTTAAAAGTAGTATAGCATATTCTTAAATCAATGTCAAGCAACAAACCCCCAAAAACAGTCGCCCCGGAAACACTCAAAACGAACGGCAACGGGGACACTTATCTCGACCAAACCCTCCGCCCGACCCGTTGGGACGAGTATGTCGGCCAAAAACACATAAAAGACAATGTTAAAATCCTGCTGCGGGCCGCGGAGGAGCGGGGGCATATTCCTGAGCACATACTATTTTATGGACCGCCGGGCTTGGGCAAAACGACTCTGGCGCACCTTATTGCCAAGGAAACCGGCAAGCAGATGAAAATAACTTCCGGCCCCGCTATCGAAAAAGTGGGTGATCTGGCTTCAATTCTCACCAACCTCTCTCCCGGAGACATATTGTTCATAGACGAGATACACCGGCTCAATAAAATGGTGGAGGAAATTCTCTACCCGGCGATGGAGTCCGGGGTCTTGGACATCATCATCGGTAAAGGCCCTTCCGCGCGGACCATCCAGCTCGACCTGCCGCCGTTTACGCTGATTGCCGCAACAACCCGTGTCGCCCTAGTGTCTTCCCCGCTACGCTCGCGTTTCTCCGGCGGAGTCTTCCGCTTGGAATTTTATTCCAACGGGGAAATCGCGAAAATAATAGAGCGCTCAAGCAAACTGCTAGAGGCCGAGCTCGAAAAAGAAGCTCTGGAAGAGATCGCCAAGAGGAGCCGCTTCACCCCCCGCACGGCAAATTATTTACTGAAACGCTGCCGCGACTTCGCGCAGGTGCATAAAAAAAACCTGGACAAAAAAACGGTACGGGAAGCGCTCAACATGCTCGCGGTGGACGACATCGGACTTAATTCTTCGGATAGAAAATTCCTGGAGGTGCTGATTGAAAAGTTCAACGGCGGGCCGGTGGGACTCAAAACCATCGCCGCGGCGATGTCCGAAGAAGAAGCCACGGTGGAAGAAGTCATCGAGCCCTATCTCCTACAGCTTGGCCTCCTGGAGCGTTCTCCCCGCGGGCGCGTGGCTACGGGCAAAGCTTACGAACATTTGGGGTTTGATATAGATAAAAAAGAAGGACAGAAAAAGCTCCTATAATGTAAAAAACTTGGTAATCTCTCTTGAAAGAGAAATTGCCAAGTTCTTTAAGATTACTGACAGATAGTCAGCAGATTCTCTGCGCGTTAGAATCAAGCGACCAAACCGTTAGGTTTGGATTTATACTCGTGGCCGGGGGAACCCGGC
>CAZWXV010000007.1:5332-20605 GCA_964637995.1 uncultured Candidatus Saccharibacteria bacterium | reverse complement strand
CGAGGTGCTGCGGGGAACGTCAGAAGCGGTTGGTGCCGACGGTGACCTGAAGCTCGATCTGCTTCGGAACGGTCGCCATCTGGGCCACGTCTTCGTTCATCGCGCCGTTGAAAGTGTCCGCGCCGTTGAACGAGAAGTTGTTGAAGCCGCTGCTGAACGAAGTGCTGGCCGCGCCGCTCGTGTCCGCGTTGTCGACCGTCTGCACGTCGGTGAAGCCATTGCTGAACGAGTCCGTCGTCGAGGTCGCGATGTGCATGCGCGCGCCGTTGATCGTCAGACCATTCACTTCGGTGAAGCCGATGTCGAGGAAGTTCGTCGTGTTCGCGATCTGCTCGGAAGTCGCCGGCATCGTCGCGTTGTTGTTGACCTGCTGGTTCGCCTGGTTGAACGTGGCCGCGCTCTGCGTCCAGTTGTTGTTCAGCGAAACCAGCGCCGTGGTGATGCCGGTGTTGACCTGCTGCACGTCGATCGGATTGCACTCCGTCAGGGCGACCATCGGCTGCGACGTGTCGACGGTGACCGGAACGTTGTCGGCGAAGGTCGGCATCGCGAACATCATGACCGCGACCACCATCAGGGCAAAAATCTTGAAGCGGTGCTTCGGTTTCATAGGACCTCCTAGTGTCCTTTGCTTTGTGCGTCAGTGCCGGTTTTGAAGCCGCCTGACTGTGTGAAAGAGCTCGACTACCACCTGGTAGCCTTAATGTGCCGCGCCCTCCTTTTTGCACGGCATTGTAAAACGGTTTGGGGATCTATTCAAGCAAGACGTCGCTTGATAAGGTTATTAATACCACAACCACTAGAAATCACAAGCCGTTTATCAACAGTACCGAAAGGTGCTAAAATCAGAAGTATGTCGGGCCATAACAAATGGGCGCAGATAAAACACAAGAAGGCTATTACGGACGCGAAGAAATCCAAAATCTTTTCAAAACTGGTGCGGTTTATCTCCGTGGAGGCAAAACTCTCCCTAGGCAAGGATTCCCCCGGCCTCCGCGCGGCTATTGAGAAAGCGAAAAAGGTTAACATGCCCGCCGAAAACATCGAACGGGCGATAAAAAAGGCGAGTGAACCTTCCGTCCAGATGGAAAATATCCTATACGAAGCGTACGGCCCCGGCGGGGCGGGTATCCTCATCGAAACTCTGACCGAGAGCAGGAACCGCACGGCGCAGGAAGTGAAACACATACTGGCTAAAAATGGTTTCGCGCTCGGCGGCATCGGTTCGGTTACCTGGGCATTCCAAAAGGAAATTTCTCCGGAAGGTCTGGTCTGGAAACCTACGAGCACAATTGCCATTTCAGACGAAGATTTGGAGTTGTTAGATAAATTAGTAGAAGAATTGGAGGAAGACGACGATGTGCAGGAAGTATTTACCAATGCGGAATAAATTTTTATGAGAATACTAGGCATAGACCCGGGGTTCGAAAGATTGGGCATCGCGATACTCGAAAGATTCCCCCGTAGTAAAGAGCAGGTGCTTTTTTCGGAGTGTTTCAAGACTTCGGCTAAATTGGAATTTTCCGAGCGCTTAAAATTAATCGGTGAGGAAGTCCGAAAAATAATAAAAGAATACGGGCCAGAAGTTTTATCTATCGAGACTTTATTTCTGACCACCAACCACAAGACCGTAATGCGTGTGGCGGAGGCCCGCGGGGTGGTGGTCTATGAAGCCTCCCGGGCAAACTTAAAAATATTCGAAGCTTCCCCGCCCCAGATAAAGATAGCCATTACCGGCTATGGCAAATCCGACAAGGCGCAGATGATGAAAATGGTCAAAATACTGGTTAAAATAGACGAATCCAAAAAATCCGATGACGAGCTCGACGCTATAGCTATCGCGCTTACCGCCTTTGCCCATTTAAGATTTTAGCCTGCCCTGAGCTTGTCGAAGGGTTATCCACACTTTCTATTGCCAAGCTTTTGGGTTTTTGATACAAAGTAGGCATTATTACCTGCCCGCCGAAACCTGGGCGCAGGCGGGGGTCGTAAAAAAAATAAAATTTTGATTTTATATGCAAGATGAGGACGAAAATGTCGTGGATGATGATGCCTTGGAAATAAGCGATGCGGAGCTGGATACCGAAGCAGGCTTTGGCGCGGACGAGGAGGATAGTTATGATCCGGACGACAGGTTCCATTAAACAAAAACACCCTCGCCTCTAGCGGGGGTGTTTTTGTTTTTACTTTATCTTTACGAAGCGGTGCTTGCCGATTCGAAATGTCATGCCTGTCATAGGGACAAGGTTGACGTCTTTCAATTTTTCATTAATAGTCAAATCGGTAATGGCCTCTTCCTGTACCAGTCGCCGGAATTCTGATTTGGAAGAAACAATCTCGTGCTCTACCAGTAGGTCCATAAGCGTCATGTTTCCTTCCACTGCGATTTCCATAATTTGCTCGGGAATTTCTTTTTTCTGAAAAGTGTTCGCGAAGTTCTTTTCCGCTTGTGCCGCGGCTTTTTCCGAATGGAGTGTTGTAACCAACCCCCGCGCTACGCGCTTCTTGAGCTCCATCGCTTCTTTTTTAAGGTTAAACTTTTTTATCTCTCCAGGCGGCACATCAGTGAGCAGGGTAAACATGGGAATAATAGCGTCGTCGCCCAGGGACATTATTTTACCGTAGAGTTCGGAGGGTTCATCTGTAAGCCCAATGACATTGTTTTCGCTCTTGCCAATCTTGACGCCCTTGGCATCGGACAATAGCGGCGTAGTCATCACGAATTTTTCCTTGTTCTTCATCGCCTTCATAAGCGTACGCCCCGCGAGCATATTGAAGGTCTGGTCGCTGCCGCCTAATTCCAGGTCCACGTCCATGGCTACCGAGTCATATGCCTGAAGCAAGGGGTATAAAAACTCACGCAGGTTGATGCTCTCTCCCGCTTTCATGCGCTCTTGAAACATGTCTCTTTCTATTAGCTGCTGAACGGAAAAATGTTGCGCTATATTTAAAATGTCAGTCTTGGTCAGCTTGTTCAGCCAGTCGCCGTTGTACAGGATTTTTATCGGATTAGGCCCATCGAAACGCACTACTTTTGAAGCCTGAGTAAGGTACCCCTGCGCATTGGCCCGCAGTTCTTTGCTGGTAAAAAATCTTTCTCGTGTTTTCTTCTTGCCCGTCGGATCGCCTGCCTCTCCGGTGCCATCGCCGATAAGGAATATGACCTCATGCCCCAGGTCTTGCCACTGCCTGTGCTTCCGAAGGCCCACCATGTGGCCTATATGGAGCTTGTCGCCCGTGGGGTCAAACCCCTGGTAAAGCCGCAGCTTTTTGCCCGAGCGCAGTATTTCTTCCAGCGCTTCGCGGGAAGGGTAAATTTTATCTACTCCGCGGGTTAAGAGCTCGGTAATTTTGTCTTCTTTTTGGGTAAGGGCCATATTATTCTCTGATTATAGCATCCCGGCTCATATTTTAAAATCTCTTACGGGATAGAGATTTTTCTGCTATGATAAGGGTTGGTTTATGAAAAAAATATATAAAAACGAGAGATTCCTCAAAAACGCCGCCCTGCTTTTGGGAAGCGCGGCTATTTTCCTGTCGGGTATACTGGTTCTCTTTCTTTTCTCCATGAAAATCCCGGACTTTCACGCTTTCGGCGACCGCAAGGTCATCAATTCCACTCAAATATACGACCGAACCGGCGAGGTTCTGCTTTACGATATTCATGATGACATAAAACGTACATATATTTCTTTTGGCCAAATGAGCGTGAGCATAAAGAATGCGACAGTGGCCATTGAGGATGCCGAGTTTTACAACCATAACGGGATCCGGGTAACCTCCATCATCAGGGCCATATTGTCAAACCTCGGCGGCGGCAGGACACAGGGCGGCTCAACCATTACCCAACAGCTCATAAAAAATACATTGCTCTCCGGAGGCAAGGGCTACCAGAAATATATCCGGAAAGTAAAAGAGTGGGTGCTCGCGGTAAAAATAGACAAGTCTATGTCCAAGGAGAAGATTTTGGAATATTACTTGAACGAGGTACCTTATGGCGGAACCCTCTATGGCATAGAAGCTGCCGCCAATACTTACTTTGGTAAAAGCGCCGCAGAGCTCTCGGTCGCGGAAGCTGCTTACCTTGCCTCCATTCCCCAGTCGCCCACAATCCTGTCTCCCTACGGAAAAAACAAGGACCGGCTCGAGGCCAGGAAAAATCTGGTGCTCGACCGCATGCTTGAGCTCGGCTTTATAACTCCAGAGGAGTTTGCGGCCGCCAAAAGCGAGGTGGTCAATTTCATTCCCCAGGCAGAATCCGGTATCAGGGCTCCGCACTTTGTATTTTTCGTAAAAGAATATTTGGAGGAGAAATACGGTCCGGAGGCGGTGGGTTTCGGGGGACTTAAGGTCGTCACCACCATAGACGCGGAGCTCCAGGCTAAAGCGGAAGAAATCGTAAAGACAGGAGCCCTTGAAAATGAAAAGGCTTGGAACGGTAAAAATGCGGCACTGGTGGCCATCGACCCTAAAACCGGACAGATACTGTCCATGGTAGGCTCGCGGGATTATTTTGATAAAGATATCGACGGCAATTTCAACGTGGCCACGGCGGCGCGCCAGCCGGGTTCTTCTTTCAAGCCTTTTATCTACGCTACCGCTTTTAATAAAGGCTTTACGGAGGATACCGTGCTCTTTGATGTGCCGACGGAATTTCAATCCACCTGCGATCCTTACGGCCGGGCGCGGGCCGGGCATAGTCAATCCGAATGTTACATGCCGCAAAATTACGACGGCGCTTACCGGGGACCGATGAAACTCCGGGACGCTTTGGCACAATCCATAAACATCCCCGCAGTTAAACTCTTATACCTGGCGGGAATGTCCGACTCGCTCAAGACCGCCGAAAGCATGGGCATAACCACACTAGAGGGCCCCGGGCGTTACGGCTTGACCTTGGTTATCGGAGGCGGGGAGGTTTCTCTTTTGGATATGACTTCCGCTTATGGCGTTTTTGCGAATAACGGAATACGAAATCCTTATACGGGTATCCTCCGAATCGAAAACTTAACCGGTGAAATTTTGGAAGAGTGGCATCCGGATGCCCGGGAGATTTTGCCTAAAAATACTGCGCTCATAATTTCCGACATATTGTCGGACAACAGCGCCCGCGTCCCCACTTTCGGCGCCAACTCTCCTCTCAATGTTCCGGGCTATAACGTTGCCGCAAAAACCGGAACCACCAACGACAATAAAGATGCCTGGATCTTGGGCTACACCCCAACGCTCGCGGTCGGGGTCTGGGCTGGAAACAATGATAATGTTCCAATGAAGAAGGGGGGTGCGGCAATGGCCGGTCCCATATGGAACAAGTTCATGAAAGAAGCCCTTCCTAAGCTCTCCAGTGAAGGTTTCGAGGAGCCGGAGAGGACAACAGACCTCTATGCCACGAAACCGGTTTTGCGCGGCTCCTGGCAGGGTAACGAAGTATTTTTTGTGGACAAAATCTCGGGCAAACTGGCCACGCCGAACACTCCGGAAGAAACTCTGGAGGCAAGGGCTGTGACGGAAATACACAGTATTCTGTATTGGGTGGATAGAAACGACATTACGGGGCCTCCGCCCCAAAATCCGGGTAAGGATTACCAGTTCAACAACTGGGAAACTGCAGTTCGGAACTGGTGGGCCAACCATGGACAAGACTATAAAGTCACTACTTGGAAAGATAAGCCGGTTTCCGACGACGACGTACATACCAGCGCCAAAAAGCCCAAGGTAACTATTCTATCGCCCAAAAGCGGCAACGTATACCCTCAGAGCCAGAGGGTAGCGCTAAACATTACCAGTTCGGGCATTTACCCCATCCAGAAGATCGAGGTATTCATAAACGATTCTTATGTGGACAGCCTGACCCCGCCGTGGAATTTTTCTTTTGTACCGGAAAATATTGAAAACTTGAGGGAGTGGAACGAGCTTAAGCTTGTGTATTACGACAGTGTTTATAACCGCGGAGAAACAGCTTCTACTTTCCGTATCAGCGTCGAGTAGCTATCTCAGTTCCCGCGGCGGTTTTTTTCCTAAAAATAGCTCTTCCAGCCTTTTAAATATCTGTTCTTGTTTCAAAAAGACTTCATTTTTGTAAATTGGTTTTATGTTGAGGTAAACCACGTTGTTTTTTATTTTTACGTCCTCGGAATTTATTTCGGTCCTAAGTGCTTCGGAGATGGCGCGGCGGACGGACTCCTTCTTACTCTCTTCGGAGAGAAGAATGTTGTTGAATCTTTCCAGTAGGTCCTTTACTTCTATCATTATTTATTCATCGGCATTATGAGGTAGGTGAAGGAAGGGTCGGAAACCGCACTTATCACCATCGGCCTTCCGGTACCGGACATTTTTATGGAAACGCTGTCGGTTGTAATGGATTGCAGGCAATCCAGAAAGTATTTGTAGTTAAATCCCAGTTCCGTGCTCTCTCCTTTGAGTACCGCATCTACGCGCGTCTTGTTTTCTCCCACATCGTTATTCATGGACGAAAGCTCGAAGATCTTCTGCTTCGGGTCCACCACCAGATTCACCTGGTTGAATTTGTCGGAAAAAACATTGGATAGTTTGAGGGCATTTAAGAGGTCTTGTTTGAGCACCACTATTTCTGTGGAGAAATCCTTGGGGATTATCTGATGGTAGTCCGGAAAGATGCCGTCTATCACTCTCGAGGTCAGGTATATATTATCCACCGAGAAAGATATCTGGTTTTTATTGAAACACACTTTTACTACGCCCGACACCTCTCCCAATATCCGGAGTATTTCCACCACATTCTTCCAGGGTATGATAATGCCTGTTATATCCTCCACGCCTTTAATCTTTATTTTCTTTTCCGCTAAGCGGAAAGAGTCGGTGGAAACAAAAATCAGGTTGTCGCCATTTGTGTAAACAAAAACACTGGAAATCTCGGGTTTTATATCTGAAACAGAAGAGCTGTAGTAAACAGATTTTATCCCTTCGGTCAGTTTTTTTGAGTCTATTTCAAAGGTTCTACCGGATACTATGGGTATTGTGGGAAAATCCTCGTGGGATTGGCCTTTAAGGGT
The DNA here is from genome assembly GCA_964637995.1 of uncultured Candidatus Saccharibacteria bacterium. Lineage (GTDB taxonomy): Bacteria > Patescibacteriota > Minisyncoccia > Phycocordibacterales > UBA9973 > UBA9973. Next base: position 13,574 of record CAZWXV010000007.1, on the reverse strand, counting down.
TATTTGGCTCTTGTTTGTTCTAACCAATAAGTTTCCGCCTTTGTCTTCCAGGTGGATACTTTCGTTGTGGGAAAAATTAGAAAACATCGCGTTTAAGACCGCGCCGGAAACAGCCACAACCCCCTCCTTCTCCACCTTAGCGGGAACCTCTATCTCTACCCCAAGGCTTAAATTTGTGGCTCTGAGTTTTAAATGCCTGTTAACGGCAATAAAAAGTATGGAGTTTAAAACCGGTAGGGTTAGATTTTTTCCAGTCACCCTTTCTGTTTGAGATATTGCGTTTTTTATTTTTTCAACAGAACATTCTATTTTCATATGTTTATATTTATCTACATTTAAATTATTACTAATACTAGTCGTGTTTATAAGTGGATAATTCTATTTAGTGTTGTAAAATATGAATTTTATCAGTATTTTTTATTTGGTTTTTTACCAACAACCCGAAACAACTTCACAACCAACTCTTCTTTTAATGTAAACCTAACTTATTTATTATTTCTTTTCAACCTTTAATTTTTACTTATCAGACGATTAACTCCGGTTATCAACAACTATTTAAACATAATTCTTATCTGTTCCAGTTCTTGTAAAAGCTGCGGATCGTTTTTTAGGTCGGTTTTTATTTTTAAACAAGAGTGAATCACCGTGGTGTGGTCCTTACCCCCTAGTTTTTGCCCGATTAACGGATAAGAAACATTAAAATCCTCCCGCAGGAGGTACATCACCACTTGCCTTGCCTTCACAATCTCCTTTTTTCTAGTTTTTTCATAAACAGATGCCTCCTCAAGTTTATAGTATTCACTCACCATTTTCACCACATCCTTGATGGCAATATTTTTCTTGGGCCGCATGTTGTTTTTTAGCAGGTTCTTAACCTCCGCTACCGTTAAGGGCTTATTTTTTAGGCGGTGTTGCATGACCACCAGGTTTAAACTACCTTCCAGCTCGCGGATGTTGCCTGAAACCATGCCGGCGATGTACTCCACCACTTCCTGTTCCAGGTCAAGATTCAGGTCCCGTAGCTTAACCTTAAGGATTGCCAGGCGGGATTCGTATTCCGGCTCGGAAATATCCACGATCATGCCGGCGGCGAAGCGCGACTTCAACCGGTCAGCCAGTTCCGGAATGTAATTGGGGTGTTTGTCGGAAGAAAAGATTATCTGCTTGTTGTTTTCGTGGAAGGTGTTGAAGGTGTGGAAAAGTTCTTCTTGGATTTTCTCCATTTTGCCTATGAACTGGATGTCATCGATAATCAAAAGGTCGTATTTACGGTACTTTTCTTTGAAAGAGTTTGCTTTGTTGCCCTGAAGTGCGTTAATAAAGTCAGTAGCGAACTTTTCCAGAGTCATATAATGGACTTTTTTATCGGGGTATTTCTCTTTGATGGAGTTGCCTACCGCCTGGATAAGGTGGGTCTTGCCCAGGCCGGTGCCTCCATAAATAAAGAAAGGATTATACTTGGTCCCCGGGGAGTCTATTATCGCCTGAGAGGCAGCATACGCCAGCTCGTTGAAAGTGCCGACAATGAAAGAGTTGAAGTGGTAGCGGGGGTTTAGGTTGTCCTCCGGATTTATATACAGATCCCTGAGCGGAAGCTCCTTTTCCGCCGTTTCTCCGGGGACCGGCAACGCAAGTTCTTTTTCCAGCTCTATTTTTGTGATTAAATAGTCTACCGCGCGCATGCCTTCATAAGCGTCCGCAACCGTTTTAGTGATGAGTTTGTGATATTTGTTCATGAGCCAGTCGCGCACGAACTCGTTTGGAACCCCGATATATACGACCCCCGTCTCCTCCCTGACAATAGATGTGTTTTTAAACCAGGTGCTGAAATTTGCTTTAGACAGGCCTGCTTCTATCTCAAGTAGGCAATTTTTCCACAACTGCTTTGTATTCATAAGCCAACATTATACTCTATAAAAATCAAACGGCACCTCTTTCAACTTATTAACCCTGTTGATAATGTGTGGATAATAGTATATACTAATGACACATGTCTCAAACATATCAACCCAAAAAACGAAAAAGAGCAAGAGCGCACGGATTTCTAACGAGAGGAAGGACCAAAACCGGCCAGAAGGTCCTGGTCCGGAGAAGGAGAAAGGGGCGCGCCAAACTTTCGGTTTAGCCTGCGACTTGAGCAAATGCTTCCGAAAACAAATCGGGTAGACAAAAAAACAATAGACCGTATTTTTGCCGGGGGCAGATTTCTCAATTCCTCGATACTTACCTTTAAGTATATATTTACCGAAACCCGTCCGCCGCGCATCTCTTTCGTTGCACCCAAAAATACAGCTAAGCTGGCAGTGAAACGCAACACCCTGCGCCGTCGCGGGTACGATGCTCTTAAAAAAGAATATAGTTTAATCCCCCTCGGAGTTGCCGGAGTCTTTATTTTTAAAAAATACGAGGATGATCGCGGAAAAATCGAGAAAGAAATTGAAACAATTCTTAGCAAAATCGTTAATTAGAACGCTCGAAGTGTATCAGGCGCGCATATCTCCTCTCTTACGGCCTGCGTGCGTTTTTTACCCCACCTGTTCGGAGTATGCGAAGCAGGCAATAAAAAAATACGGAGCGGGGAAAGGCCTTTTCCTCGGAATCCGGCGCATTCTACGGTGCCACCCTTGGCAGAAAAACCATATTGATCCCCTTAAATAATATCCGGACTCCGGATGTCTGACGTCTAGACTTTTCGAGTTTTTAATATAAGATGAGACTATGCTCTCACAAATTTGGAATACTGTCTTATACGAGCCGCTTTTAAACGCCCTCGCCTTTTTAGTTTCCATCATCCCCGGCGGCGACATGGGGCTCGCGGTAATAATACTCACAATTATAGTAAAGCTCATACTATTACCTCTTTCCCACCGCTCCATCGCGAGTCAGGCGGAGATGAACATGCTCGCGCCCGAGCTTAAAAAAATAAAGGAAAGTGGAGCCTCCAAAGAAGAACAAGCGAGACTTACCTTTGAACTTTATAAAAAACACAAAGTAAACCCCTTTTCCGGATGCCTGTTGATGCTTTTACAGATACCGATAATTTTTGCTTTATACTACGTATTTTTGAAAGGCATAAGTTTTGAAGCCGGCAATCTCTACTCTTTTATCCATGTGCCGGATAACGCGAACCCGATATTTCTGGGAATTGTGGACATTACCGCCAAAAGTGCAGTGCTTGCGGTTCTGGCGGGGGTATCCCAATTCTTTCAGGCATACTTTATGCCCAAACCTGTTGCCAGCCAAAACGACTCGAAAGCGGGTTCTTTTTCCGACAGCTTTGCCAAAAGCATGCATTTGCAGATGAAATATGTCTTTCCTTTCATAGTTGCTCTTATCGCCTACAACATTTCCGGCGCCGTGGCTCTTTACTGGATAACCAGCAATGTCTTTATGACCGCTCAGCAGGTTTATGTAAAGAAAAAAGAATTTAACAAACCGGATCAGCACAAAATATGAAGAAAGAGGAAATCCAAAATTTAATAAAAGAGCTGGTGGAAAAAACCACCGTAGGTCTCCAAGGGATTTCTATGACCGAAGAAAGGCCCGGCAATGTTTGGATATCTGTCGAAGTGAATGAGCCGCACTATTTTATCTCGCGCGAAGGCGAGGGCTTGCAGGCCCTTAATCACCTAGTGCGTCGGATTTTAGAGGCCAAGGCTGCCCACATGTCAGACTTGTGGGATTCCCACAAGTCTGACATGTGGAATATAGTGCTTGATATAAACGGTTTCCAAAAAAAACACGTGGACAACATCCGGGCCATAGCGCACATGATGTCCGAGCGAGCCAGATACTTTAAATCAAACATAGAAGTGGACCCCATGACGGCATTTGAACGCAGGATAGTCCATGAATTTTTGTCCGAAGCAGGAGATCTTCAGACCGAATCAATAGGCGTCGGACGTTCCCGCCGCGTGGTGATAAAATACATCGGCGAACTCAAATAAGATTATTATTTTAAGTCCATTTCCCAGAGGAAAGAGTCTTTTTTGTTTATCAAAAAGAGATATTTCTCTTCGGAATCCAGCGTGAGTTTTGTGCCGTCCACATCAACCCCCTCGTTCACTGTCCCGGGATCAAGTAAAATAGAGGCAGTACCAAGAACCGGATCTATTTTCCAGACTTGGTCGTCAAAAGAGATTTCCCCCTTATACCAAGCGTCGGGGTAATTTGTTCCCAGAACAATCTTAGGCGCCGAACAATAGACAATATCACTCCCCTTGCCCCAGACGCACTTTTCCGGCAAGGAGCGTACGCCTAAAGACTCGGAAATTTTGGTGTCAGTATGATAAATATTCAAAGCCAGAGAATTGTCGGCATACAGGACCATCTTGCCATCCGGGCTTAAAAGAGCGGTCAGACCGTATACGCTGTCCAGAACCCTTACCAGATTTTGGGCGGTCAGATCCAGCTTGTAAAGGTAGCCCAGAGCCACGTAAGAAGGCTTGGTGGTCAGAGTTACCGTTTTGCTCCCCGGCCAGGAAGACAGCCATTCGTTGAATGCCGAATCAAACGCCTGTGTTTTTTTGCCAGATGCGATATCCAGAATCGTTCCCACCGTGGTTTCTCCGGAATTGAACAGATAAAAAATGCTTTTACCGTCCGGGGAAATGCTCATATCGGTAATATTTGCGGTCAGAAAAGTGCCTCGTAGCTCGTTTTCGCCCGTGCTGTCCCCTCCCAATATTTCTTGCGGTAGAGTACCCACGAATGTCTCTATCGTCCTATTGTCCGTCTTTAAATATCTCATTATCACGGAATTGCCGGAATTTCCAAACAGAGCCTCGTATACTTTGGGGATAACCGTACCCGAGAATTTCCTTTCCTCTATTTTATCCGCGAAGGTTTGGTAAATGTTGCCGGTTACCCTGTCGACATATCTGAGAGCCGTGACAAATTCTGTTTGCGGAGGAGCAGGCTTTTGACCCCCTCCTTGCTCCTCCCCCTTAGTAAGGGGGAGGGCGGGTGGGGGGATTGGCACCTCTTTATACCTTTCTTTTTTGAAAACCCCGTAGCCGGCTACCGGCATGCTGGAAACTTTAATAAACTCCCGCCCCTCTTGTTCCGCCGGAGGCTCGTAGCCCGATATGTCCACGGGAGGAGGAGTCGTATCGTCTGGTTTTCCGCCGCCGGCTCCAAAAGGATTGAACTGCGAGAGAAAATTAGTGCCGCCGCCCTCTTCCCCTGGCAGGACTGGCCCTTGCCGCAAGAACAAAAAACCGAAGAATGCCGCGAGAATCGCTACAAGAATTATTATTAAGAGTATAAAATTTCGTTTGGACATAAAAATTATTTGATTACTTCCCGTCTACGGACCAGTGCCAGGGCTCGGAGGCTAGGTTGTAAAATTTGTGTTTATTCGCATTGGCCTTGAACCAATTAAAGCAAGCACTAGTAGGACCAGTAGCCTTAAAAAATTTATTTTCTGCACCAACCCTAACCATAAAATCAATAGCCAGACCCTGCTGATGTCTTGAAGAGTTCGGGAGAGCAGTGGGAGGAGTACACTTAGCGCTTCGGTCGTCAATATTACCCTTACAGTGCGCTATTCTCAGCTCTTTTTGGCGCTCCGGAGACCTAAACCCGGCGCCGGACACGGAAGCGCAGGCGGGGGTTGCTTTTGCCGCGCTAAGGAGATCAGTCAGACCCTGCGCAAGTTTTTTGCAAACAGATATGCCGGACACTCTAACTATGCCCTCGGGGCACCCTGCCGTGGCAGCCGCGGGGGCTCCGTCATCGCTTGAAAGCGCGGTGGCTTCTGTTTCTACTTCTTCCATCAAATCTACCGTCACTTTTTGGGTGGTCAAATTTTTCAGGTCCGCGGTCAAGAGTTCTGGATTTATTTGATTTAGAATAATCCAGGCGCTCAGCGCTAAGAGTAGTCCCAGAATTGCCTGAGTAATCTTGCTCTTACCGCTCTCCTTGCTCGACACCAGCTCACTCGTCATGTACTCCAGTCCGCCTACAACTATCATTATCACGGCGAGTATCGCGCAAATACCGATAAAAATCGTAATTGCCATGTTTAAATAGAGGCCCAACGGATTACTCGACCCTATTTCATAAGCGTCGCCCAGGCCAGGCAAGGGAGACAAAAGATTATAAGTAGTATTTGTCTCTGGTGGGTTGTCAACCGCTCCGTCTGCAACCCATTTTACATAAATGGCACTGTTTGCCGGATCGTCGGCCATTCTATGGCAGTTTTTATCCGTTTCCCCCTTAAGTTCAATAATAGTACCGTCAACTTTTGCTTTAAGGGTACAGGTTCCAAGAGGGTCAGTTGTGTCTGCCACCCACCTTACATAAATGGCACTGTTTGCCGGATCGTCGGCCATTCTATGGCAGTTTTTATCCGTTTCCCCCTTAAGTTCAATAATAGTACCGTCAACTTTTGCTTTAAGGGTACAAGTACCGAGGGGATCCGCTGCAACCGTCTTGCTTGCCCAGCCCGTAGCTCCCGTAAGCACAACCAGTATTAAAATGAAGGATGAAATTTTTTTCATCTGTTTTAAAATTCGACACGAAGCGTATTTTTCGCCGACGTTAACAAATTATATTTATTGGTAATTTCAAGCTTGATGGTGGATGTGCCCGAGATTCCCGCCTGCGCCTGCAGTGGCAAAAAATTAGGATTGAACTTGGGAACGGTTATGTAAGTGCCATTTATTGACCAGCTCCAAGAGAACGAAGGAGTGCGCACCTCTTTAGGTGAAATGAAATATGGAGCCGCCGCTATTATTTCCTCTCCGATTATTTGGTGCCCGTTTTGGAGCGCGCTTTCCCAAAGTATTCCGGCTTCCGGGTCAACGCGGTAAAACAAAATTTGCGGCTCGAATGTGCCTACGGTCAGGCTTCCGGCGGAAGAATATTTTTGGTCCGTGGTGGAAGCTGTAACGCTTATTGTATTTGAGTTTTCCAGATAGTCATTGGCATAGGTATAAAAATTTTTGCCGTAACCGGAGGCGCCGGAATCATTGGCATAATCTTTTTTCCAAGCATATACCATGCTTTTTGGGTTTATCGTCCGGAAACTGCTTTTTATTTCCGGCATGGCCACAATCTTTATTTCATTACCGATGGAGGGCAGTGCCTTGCCTTTGTAAAAAGGTGGCACATAGGCATTATTCGCCTGCCACAAGAGCGCCATAACGGCGGGCCTTAGGACCACCTCCTTTTCAATGCTCCCATCCGGCAGCGCGATTGTTGCCGATACTCGTATCTCCGCCCCAGCATCAGGTGCGGTGACCGAGAAGGTTTTTTTACCCACGCCCACTGCCGAAGTTTTCCCGTTGACAGTCCAGGATATTGAAACGCTGTCTAAGTTAGCCAGGTAACTTTTCAGAGTGATAATTACCGTTTCTTGCGGGGACGGGTTTTCCGGAGCTACGCTCACCAATATGTCGGTAGAGGACACTGCACCGCTCGCCCGGGGCATTATAGCTACCGTTACTGCCAGGCTTACCGCTAAAAGTAAAGATTTTAACCTCATCATTGTAATTATACCCTACCCGGCCTCCCTTTTAAAGGCAACCCTTTATTTTTTAGCCAGATCCGACTTTTCCTGCTCCTGCTTGGCTTTCTTGTTTGATAATATTTGGGAGGGATCCGAAGTGATGATCTGGTCCTCGGTATAAGATGCGACTATTTTTATGGCCACGTGCTTAAGCCCGGCAAAGAAAATACCCTCTCCGACATTGGATTCAAGCAGGAGATACTTCTCCTCGTCGGTCAAATTGAAAGTCTGCTGCAGAATGTCAATGGTAGTGGGCGACTGTTTGAGGAGAAGCTGAATAGAGGAGTTGGTTATTATCGGTACGCCATAAGGAGATTTCATGAAATCCGCCGCATCCTGAGTGATGGTGGAAAGCCCGAGGTAATATTTCCTTCCGCGCTTGGCTATGGAATACAGGAATGACGCGGTATCTTCGGACTTCATCATCCACCAAGCCTCGTCTACCACCAACATGCGCCGCTTCAGGTTTTTCCTGATAGTATTCCAGATATAATGCATGATTATATACATTGCTATCGGCTTAAGCTCGTCTTCCATGTCGCGCACCGAAAAAACCACGAACTTTTTGTTTATGTCCACATTGGATGGCCGGTTTAAAAATGTGGCCCAGGAACCCCGGGTATATTTTACCAAGCGCTGGACCACGGAATCACTGCCATCCATGCCGGAGAGTACCATTTCAAAATCCGAAAGGAGCGGAGGCTCGATGTTCGAGAAATCCGATTCGGG
>CAZWXV010000007.1:0-5322 GCA_964637995.1 uncultured Candidatus Saccharibacteria bacterium | reverse complement strand
TGTCTTTCATGGCGTAAGTTTCGGAAATAGCACGGTCGACCATGGAATCCTCTTCCGGAGTAAGCCCTCCCAGCATGAGCCGAAAGAGGCCGACCAGATTTATTATGTTCGAGCGCAGGACATCCTCCGCGGTTTCATCTTCGCGCGGAATAGGCAGGTCGAAAGGGTTGATGTGGTGGTCCGATGACAGGGAGATGTTAAAATAACGGCCGCCCACGGTCTCCGAAAGGAATTCATATTCTCGTTCAGGGTCTATCACAATGACGTCCGTGTCGAACATGAGCGAGCGAAGGATCTCCAGCTTGGTCGCGTAAGATTTACCGGAGCCGGATTTGGCGAAAGTGACGGAATTGTAGTTTTCTAAAGAAAAGCGGTCAAAGATAACCAGACTGGAGTTATGCCGGTTGATGCCGTACAAAATTCCCTTGTCCGAGGTGAGGTCGAAGGAAATAAAGGGAAAAATACTGGAAAGCGGTTCGGAATTAAGTTTCTGGTTGACGGATAAGAGGTCGGTATTGATGGGCAGAACGCTCTTAAAACCCTCAACCTGCTGGAACAGCGCGGGTTTGATATAGATGAGCCTGGATTCCAAGATGGACTTGATTTCATTTTCCACCTTAAAAAGATCCATCTCATTGTCTGCATAAATAGTGATGTAAACACCGACATCAAACATTTTCTCTTGCGCTTGGATAAGATTGTTGCGTAACTCTTCCAAATCCTGGTATGCGGTGTCGAGCATAGGGTCGCGCACCATGCCCTTGGTTTCCCGTACGCTAATCTGGCTCTGGACTTCCGCAACTTTCTTTTGGAACTGCCGGAGTACCAGCGAAGTATCCACCGGGTGGATGAAAATGGATATATCAAAAACCTTATCCAGATTTATTATGGGTGAAAACCAGTTGTCGGACAAAAATCGCGGATAGGAGATTATAAAGAAGGTGCGAGCTATCTTTTCCCCGAGATTTATCGCCTTGGGCTCGATCTTAAGCGCGGACGGGGCTATGACATCCTGGAGTTCCAGAGTGCCGGCCCGGTAAATATCCTCCGGCAGGACCGCGAGAGTGGTGGCTTCCGCCTCCCCCTCCGATTTCTTTTTTCCCAATAATTTATCTAAAAAAGACATGATTTATTCCAATTTTATCTTACCCTCCAGTTCTCCGGGATTGAAAACTTTATAAAGCACTTCCACCACTTCTTCCGTGCCCAACTGGGCGGAATTAATTCCGCATCTTCCAAGCCCCTGGGAAATTACCGCTACCCGCTCTTCCAGCTGGGACCGTTTTTCCTCAAAAGCTACCTGGCGCGCCGTTTCGACCTCCGCTTTGTTTTTTCGGGAAATTATTTTATCCATAAAGCTTGAGCTGGAACGGAACGTTCTCTCCGTGTATGGCACCACCATAAAAAAGCTTTTGGTCATTATGCTTACGGTGTCCGTGAAGTTTTTTATGAATTCTATATATTCCCGGGTCTGAAGCTTAAGCAAGGGCTCGTTCTGGACCTTCATCCGGTTTTCCAAGAGCAGGAGATAAGGCCGAATATCCAGCCGGCGGGACTGCACGGATATCTGGACGGAAAAATCCAGTGTGTTCAGGAAGTTTTGAAACTGCATTATGGTGGCATGCTGCTCCGTTTCGGATTTGAGAGAAAGATTGACGGAATTCGCGAGTACAATCGCGCGCAGGCCGCCGTCCTTTAGCACGATTATTCCGTCGCGGACCTCTTTTATCGGGACAAAGTCTTGAGCTGCTTTTGCGTTTAGTGTCATATCAGCTTTCTTTTTGCTTGCTAAGGTCCAGAACGTCCAAGCTCCAAGCCAAGTCGCGCAGTTTCCCTCCGGTTAATTCGGCTTCGGTACGGGGGGCCATTTCGGTCATCGGCTTTTTAGCCGCCGCTCTCTGATCCGCATTGAGCTCCCTCTTTTTTTCCCAAATGTAAAGCTTGCTCTGAGTGAAGTATTTGAATCCCGATTCCAGCATATTGATGAAAGGCTTATTGTTCGGCCGGTAAAAAGTAAGCGCGCCAGCCAGTCCGCCTATGAAAAGGATCGGGACTGCCGCCAAAATGAGCCCGAGCAATTTATACAGGACGAAACACAATCCCGCTCCGCCGGCAAGATAGATAAACTGCCTAAAGGTAAAAGGTCCGAAAATTTTATCTTCTATATCTAAAAATTGAGGGACTTTGAATTGCATTAAGTTCGCTCGAGCAAGCGAGCTCCTTCAATTATACCTTAAATTTTTATTTTTGATAGCTTGCGGCCTTTATTATTGCGGCGTTTCTCTGTATGGATCCACCTCATATTTTTTGGGTGCAGTCGGAGCAGCTTTCGGGGGCGCAGGAACCGCAGGCTTGGTCAGATTGTCGAGCGAATGGACGGTTTTGGAAGAAGGAATTTGCATGGGTTTAGAGAGTTTTTCGGCAAGCAAAGGGTGAGGTTCGAAGCTTGCAGGTGGCAGGGCAGGCTTCTCTATTCTCTCTAAAATTTCCTCCCGGCTTTCGAGAGCCCGAGGATTACCGTTCCCATTGGCACTCACGCCGGTAATCTGAATGCCCGCCCTGGCGAGCTCTTCGTTGGCGGGTTTATCGGTGACTGTTACCGGGCGCGGGGCGGCTTTCTCGGCAGACAGCTTTTTACTCTCAGCTATCTTTATCATCTCCTCCTTTATCTTCTTGAAAACTTTTTCATTCATTTCTTCCACCAGCTTCTGTGTCGCTTCCCGGGAGATACCCATACCCTTTTCAATTTGCCGCGGATAGTCTTCGGGGTTGGCCAGACCGCAAAGAAGGAGTTCCGTCTCGGTCTCGAGCTCGGCGAGCTGTATGAAGTCGTATCCTTCATTGTTCCTTATCTGCATGATAGCCCCGCGCCAATCTACCGCGTCAATGGCCGCCCGCGCGTCCTCCGGCAATTGGAGCCGCGCCCTATCGATTTTTACTTGCAATGCGTCTTTTTCGTCAAGCATAATTTATATTTTACCATTAAACTTTCTGATCTGTCAGGGGACCGTTACCGGAATCATTTTCAGGCTTCTTAAAAAACGCCGTATAGTCTCCGCCGGACAATATGAAATCTACATTCTGGTGCCAAGCCGGCTCGCTACCTTTCAAATTTGCTTTAAGCAAACCCATTCTTTTATCTGCCATTGGTGTAAATATTCTTTTTACCGCTTCATCTCTGATTTCTTCCGCCCTTTCCGTTCCTATACTAACCTCTTCCTCGATTCTTTTGGCGTAAAAATCAGGAGAAGTCATTCCCGCCAGCACGAGGCCGGTTATTGTCTGGAAGACATTGACATCCCCCTCGTCAAACAAATATTCGTTTCCAATTTCTTCCGAAATTTTTATCCAGTCGACGGCATTGATGGTGTCCTGGGCCTCCTTCGGCAGTTTGGCGAGCAGCTCCTTAATTGTCTGTTGTGCTTTTTCAGTCATAATTTTTTAGTTCTCCTTTTTATTCTCTATCTTAGCCTCCATTATTATTTTATGTTCAGCCTCCCTCGTTCCGGCATTAGGGCTATATTCCCCGCCGGTTATAATCATATTAACAATCTTATTAGTCTTGCTTTTCAGGGTCTTGGTATATTTTATCTTTCTCTCTCTGTTTTCCTTTTGTATTGCATGTTCAGCATCCGGGATAAAATCATCCTCCAAGCGATTTATTGATATTGGTTTTTCATCAACTAATATCGGTTTTCCATCCGTACCCGTCCTTACCATCATGAAGTCTTCCCTTGTCTTTTTTTCTCCGTCTTCCCCTACTTGTCCATCAACAACCTTCGTTTTTACATAGGTTCCCGCACCATAATCTACTTTGGTTCCCACCCCTCTGTTGTGCAACGCCCCCGCTTCTGTTTTGACTATATATTCCTTACCGTCCTTGATTGCCTTTCTGTGGGCATTTATATCTCGTACAGCAGCAGAAGCATCCAAAGCTTCCTTTTCAGCATCTGCTAGTTCTGCATTTTGTGCAGCAGTCCTATGCGTTATGGCTTTAAGTATTTGCTGTCGGCTGCGGGCGTCGCTCTGTCTCTTACTATAGACTTTATCCCTTCTTTCCAGCATTTCAATATCATGCGAGGCTTTACGCAGGAGCTCTTGCTTGTCCATCTCCAGTTTATTTTTCTCCTGCTGCAACGGTTCGTCTTCGCTGACCTCGAGCTCCTTGGCCCTCTGGACCCTCTTTTCCACCTGATCTTTCCTACTTTGTACCCAGCCGCCCTTCTGGGCCTCACCCTTAAGGCCGGCGGCCTTCCCGGCCTTTGTCGCGCGAAGGTCAAAGCTTGCGGTGCTTACGCTCTTCAAGGCACCGCGGACAGCTTCGCCGCCGAAGCCCATCTCTTTGACTCTTTGTGACTGGCCGATATGTTCTGCAACCCTGCCCGCCGTCGCGCGGCCGGCCTTCCCCGCCCCCGAGGCTGCCGCTCCGGCCAAGAGACCCGCTCCGCCGGTAGCCGCGCCCAAGGCGAGGGGGCCCGCCATTCCGGCTACCTTCTCCCCAAATTTGGCTACGGTTTCCCCAATCTGTCCCGCGCTGGCCTTCGCGAGCTTCACTGATTTTAGAAGAAGAATCAAGATGAGCAGAGCGGGCAATACTTGTCCTAGGATGGTTTTTATGAAGCCCGCCGCGTCCTGCTCGCCCGGTTTCGCGGGAGATACAATTTCTTCAAATATGTTGGAATGAATCAATAAGAATATAAAATACAGAAAGAACATAAAAGCCGACCCCATAAACGCCGCGGTAATCAGGCGGTGGAACCAGTTTTTCCAGCCCCAATCCTTTATGCCTTCCATCTCTGGAATGGTCGAGGACATAAACGCGAACGGCGAGGCTATGATCAGGACCCAGAGCTCTATCAAGCGGCCGAGAAAGCTAAAAGCCGCCACGAAAAGTGCATACATGGCAAAACCCATCATGAGCCCGGCAATGATCAGCATAGCTATCAGTGTGCCGACAGGAACGCGCTTCACTGCTCCTTTCCATACGCCGTTCACGTAGACCTGCTTCGCCTGGTCCAGCGTCGCTTGCGATACCAACTCAAGAGGATTGAAGGCGGCCACCATAGCGCCGGAAACGTCCTTCTCGCTCCCGACTTTGTCGTAAGGTCTTGGTTGCCCGTTTACAGTTGTTTCAACCTGAAGCTTGTTGTAAAAAACCAGAGCCAAAATATTGGAAGAATCGATTACCACCCCGGTAAAGAACATGGAAAAATTTATGAGCAGGGCCGCGAGCACCACTTTAATTATGGTTTTCTTGGCATCATGCGCCATTCCCAGAATCAATTCTACGGCCACGTATAAAAGAATCAGTATGAAGAAAAG
>CAZWXV010000006.1:0-35349 GCA_964637995.1 uncultured Candidatus Saccharibacteria bacterium | reverse complement strand
CCTTCCCCCGCTTCATTGCCCAAACCCAGGGCCGGGTAGATAACGCGATACTTCTCCCCATAGGTAGCGGTCAATAGCGCTTTTTTCTGATATTCGTTTAGCTCCATATTATGATTATAGTTAATTATTTAAAATTTTTCGAACTTTTTCATAAAGTTTTTGGTGAATCGTGCCGCGCGTTTGCAAAACCCCGTTTTGCATGCATTCGATCTTAACCCAGCCTTTCTGGGTTTTTGCAAGCCATAAGGCGCTTTTGCGCGAGTTCTCCAGGAACTTTATATCTTTTTCATGCACATCTTTCTTCTTGCCCAGATAGTTTCTCTTGCCTGCGCTGTTTCTCTGCTTAATCAACTTGAGGACCATGGGAATGGGAACAGAGAGATAAAAGACTATGTCGGGCTTGGGAATTTTAAAAACTTTATACTCCATCTCTGCCAGCCATTTGAGAAAATTTTCCCGCTTTTTGGTGTTGGCAATCTTGCCGCCTTGATGGATCTGGTTCGCGCTCGCGTAACGGTTGGCAATCACAATGGTGCCGCCCCTAAGCCACCTCTCAATCTTGTCTTTGGATTCAAAACGGTCTGCGGCATAAAGCACCGACGCGATTTTCGGGTGCACTTTCACGAAATTATAATACTGTTCCGACAAGCAGTGCCCGATGAAGGCGCCGAAAAAATTGGAATAGTATTCCGGAAAATCCACAACCTTGACCTTGTGGCCGTCTTTCCGAAGACGTTTGATAAGAAGCCCGGCCTGGGTCGCCTTACCCGAACCGTCCGTGCCGTCGATGACTATAAGTTTGCCCCGTTTGTTAGTGCCAGCCATAAAGAAAATATAGCAGAAAAAAGGATAAATAGAAAATCAGCCGGAGAGTTCTTTGTAAACTTCTGGCTGCATTGTCTTAAAATACTCCATCAGTTTCGGCGGTAACTTGTGCATGGAGATTCCGAATTCCTGAGCCAGCTTTAAAATTTTATTTTCCGATTCGGCCACCTGAGCAGGGTCATCCGCCATGATCTCAATCTCGCAAACATTGTACCCAAAACTGGTTTCATCCACGTCTATATTAAATTCGCCTTTTTTATACTTTTTTCGTTTGGTTTCCCAGTTCGCCAAAATAGCCATATTATCTTTAACTACTTTTTGCAAGTCGTCATCTTTACCAAACCCCAATTTTTCTAAAATTTCGGTTTTAGTCTCTATTTCTTCTGAACTGGCGACGCCATTCTCTGAATCCGATTTTACTATTTTAAGTTCAAAACCCCCGTTCCGATTCCTGAGCCGAAAGCCTTTTTTGAAAAGGCGACGGTCCGGGAAATCGTAAAGAATGTCGGTATAAAATTTTTCGCCAATAAATTCAGCGCCCGCCAAAAGGGCCTGGAGCTCTCCTGCCGTCGGCTGAAACTTTTTTTCAATTTCAATCATCGGCTAAACGAATTTTTTGGGAATAGGAAATTTTTTGGCGAGTTTTTTTATTTCTTTATGCACAGCTTCTTTGATTTTCTTATTGTCCTTGTTCTTAAGAGTCAGAATCATAAGCTCGGCTACTTTTTTGCATTCTTTTTCCTTGAAACCGCGCGTGGTGATGGCCGGCGTGCCGAAACGTATGCCGGAAGGGTCCATTGGTTTCCTTGGGTCTTCTGCAATCATATTCATGTTGAGTGTTATGCCAACTTCATCAAGGACTGTTTGGCCTTCTTTGCCGGTAACGCCCAGAGAACCGTATATGTCCGCAAGAACGCAATGATTGTCTGTACCTCCCCCGATTAATCTGATGTTATTGTCCAGAAATACTTTAGCCATGGCCCGGGCGTTCTTTATGATCTGTGCCGCATATTTTCTAAATGCCGGAGTAAGCGCTTCGCCGAAGCAAACTGCCTTGGCGGCGATGGTATTCATGAGCGGTCCGCCTTGAAATCCCGGAAAAACGGACTTGTCTATTTTTTTTGCGAGTTCTTCATTGTCCTTTATTAAAATCATTCCGCCGCGCGGGCCTCGAAGCGTTTTGTGCGTGGTAGTAAGTATAATATCAAAACCATAATCAAACGGGTTCTTCGCGGCTTTGCCCGCAATAAGCCCTGCTATGTGCGCCATATCCGCAATACAAATAGCTCCTACCTCTTTTGCGATAGCAGAAAATTTTGCGTAATCAAGCTCTCTTGTGTAGGCGGAGAACCCAGCCATAATTACTTTCGGTTTTTCTCTTTTTGCTGTCTCAAGCATTTCATCATAATCAATTTCTCCCGTTTCTATATTTTTCATTTTGTAGCGGATGAATCGGAAAATTTTAGTGATGTAGGTAACCGGATGTCCGTGCGTCAGATGTCCCCCGTGGGACAAATCCATTCCCATGATAGTATCGCCCGGCTCCATTAGGGCAAAGTATGTAGCTATATTTGCCGGAGCGCCCGCGTGCGGCTGAACATTGGCATATTTACAGTTAAATAATTTGCAAGCGCGTTCAATGGCGAGACGTTCAACTGCATCAGTATTTTCCTGTCCACCATAGTAGCGCCTGCCCGGATAGCCCTCGGAGTATTTATTGGTAAAAACCGAGCCGTTGGCCTCCAAAACATCTTGAGAAACATAGTTTTCCGAAGGAATAAGCTCCAACCCTTCCCTTTGCCTCTTCTCCTCCGCTTTTATAAGCTTCCCTATTTTTTTGTCTTTCATAGACCTATTTTACCACAACTTGGGACAATCACCTGTGGACTGAAAAGGCCTCGTTTTTGCCGTCAGATTTAAGGATAATGGTGCCCAAAAGATCTGTGCGAAAAACTTTTGCTCCGAATTCGCCCAAGGTTTCGAGAACCTCTGGGTGCGGGTGTCCATAACTATTACCCTTACCTAATGATACCAAAGCGTAGTCGGGCGCCACAGCCCTAAAGAAAGCGGCCGACGTAGAAGAGCGTGAGCCATGATGCCCGACTTTCAGGATTTTGCTTTTCACTTCTTTCTGCGGGTTGCTCGCCAAAATTATTTTCTCTGTCTCCGAGGTGGCATCTCCGGTAAGCATAATAGATGTCGCGCCGTACCGAAGCTGCGCTACTACCGAGCCTTCATTTGTGGACCAGGACGATACATCACGGTCCGGAAATAGAATATCAATCACTGCCCCGTCCCCCATGTTTATCCGCATGCCCTTTTTCGCCAGAATGACTGGTATCTTTTGATCTTTAATTTTTGTTTTTAAATTTTGAAAAGTTTTAGAGCTGTTTTGTGTGCCCGGCTCGAGCACCAAACCGACCTGGTAATATTTCAGGATGTCCGCGAAGCCGCCGATATGGTCCGCGTCGGGATTGGTGATGACTATGGCATCGAGCGTCCGATCGAAGGGCGATATGACGCTCCTAAGTGGGGCCAGAACTTTACGCGCGGGGCCGGCGTCAAACAATATTTGCGCGCCGTTGGGCGATTCTATGTAGAGCGCTTCTCCCTGCCCCACATCAAGCATCCCAAAAGTAAGAAACTTTTGGGAATGTTTTACGTCCAGCCGGATCAGGAAAATATCTACTGCGAGAAGCAGGAACGGTATTATTAGCAGACCATATTTTTTATAATTACCAGGCATGTCCTAAAATTTAATGAAGAAATTCTTAATGCTCCGGCCAAACAGGAAATACACAAACGCCGCGTATATGAGTATTGTAAGGGTTAAGGGAAAATAGGAAAAGGTGAAAGAGGCAAAGGGTAGACCAGAGAGAATTTTTACAACACCAAGCTCGTAGTGAAGCAGAATATAAGAAATAAATCCGAAGGGCACGGCCAACCCATACCATATAGTGCCCAGAAGGCCGGTCATAAATCCGACCGCCATGGTCAAAGGCACAAAAGGCAGAACCAGAACATTGGCCGGCAAGGCCACGAGGGATATATTGCCCATTTTATATAAAATGAACGGAAAAACGAAAATATAAGCCGCGGTCGTGACCGAAAGTATGTCCCGCAAGCCGAACTTTTTTGTCACCCATAAAAAATGTTTTTCGAGTCGGGGCGCAAAAAATATAACCGCTACTGTTGCTAGGAAAGAGAGCTCAAAGGAAACGTCATAAACCAAAATGAACGGATTAAATAAAACCATAACGACAGCTGCCAAAACCAGCGCCCGGGCCACGTCGTAATCCCGGCCAGTCGCGCGGGCAATCAGCGCGAGGGCAGCCATAATCCCCGCGCGCACCGCCGTGGAATTGGCCCCGGTCATGAACACAAAAATAAAAATCGTGAAAATACCGGCGCCAAAGGCGAAGTTCCTCGGCGCAAACTGGAGAAACTTCATGAACCAGTCCGCGACTATGGTCACGTTGTAGCCCGATAGCGCAACTATGTGAATCGTGCCGGTATCTATGAAGTTCTGCCGCAGTTCGGCGCCAAAGGCCGCCCGCTCCCCCAGTATGAGCCCGCCCATGAGCAGATTTTCGGGAGCGCCGATGCTTAGGTTTATTTTTTCCAAAAATTTCTCTTTAATAGAAAATAAGAAGCTTTTTATAAAATTCCCATTGCCCCGGGCCACTATCTCTATCTCTGGATAGCTCAGAATATACAGAATTCCATCTTTACGCAGATAATTAACATAATCAAATTCTTTTCCCGTGTCGGTGATAAAATTCTCCGGCTTTTTTAAAATACCCTCGAAATTTATTCGATCGCCATATTTATAATTAGCCTCAAAACCTGCGGACACTAGAACTTTCGTACTAGCCTCTCCGGCAGATATTTCTACAGTTAGTTGCTGATTATTTTCCCGTAGGTTCGGTTCATCTACTATTTCCCCAGCGAAAGCCACCTTTTTACCAACCTCTGCTTCAAACCCCGCAGGCGGCGGTATATCGACCGCATGGAACCGCAACATTCCAAGCGAAAATGTAAGGATAAAAATTGAAATTATGACCCCCCATCTTTTTTCGCCTGCTAGGATAAAAAGTGTAAAAACCGCGAGAGCGAGAAAACCAGCCAGCATCGCAACATAAAAATTTACCAAGATAAAGGAGCTCAAAAACACTCCCAACAAAAATCCGAAACATATTGCGTAGAAAATCCTATCCTGCATGGGATATTATTTTCTTAATTCCACCGGATCTTTGTCTGCGAAACTCGTGGCGATTTCGTCCGCACGGTCGTTATATTTATCGCCGTTGTGGCCTTTGATGTAGTGCCATTTGGGCTTCCATTCTTCGGTCAATTCAAAAAGGGC
This sequence comes from uncultured Candidatus Saccharibacteria bacterium, assembly GCA_964637995.1. GTDB lineage: Bacteria > Patescibacteriota > Minisyncoccia > Phycocordibacterales > UBA9973 > UBA9973. Next base: position 30,158 of record CAZWXV010000006.1, on the reverse strand, counting down.
TTCCCAGAGTTCGCGGTTCATTACCGGTTTTTTGGCGGCATTGCGCCAGTTATTTTTCTGCCAGCTGTAAATCCACTCGGTTATGCCTAATATAACATATTTGGAATCCGAAAATACTTGGACACCACCTTCCCCCAAGTCCGACTTGTGAGAACTGTGTTTGAGATGCGTGAGCGCCTTGATTGCAGCCGTGAGCTCCATTTGGTTGTTGGTCGCGTGGTTGCTCCGGCCGCCCAGTTCCAATATCTTTTTTCCCATGATAAATACCGCGCCCCAGCCTGCCTTCCCCGGATTCCCTCTCGCCGCGCCATCGGTATAGATTTTTATCACTTCTTTCATGGCTACAGTATATCAGTAATTCTTAATCTTAATTCTTCCCTGCCGCGGAAGCGGGACAAATCAAAAGTGGCGAGCAGGTTGACCGACCGTTCTTCTTCGAGCAACACGCCGAAGGAATCAGCTCCTGAGAAAAATGCCACGCCGGGAACTTTTTTGTTTTCCGGGCCGGAGAAAATCACCTCTAGGTGTTCTCCGGAACCGTTCTTGCCGAATTTTTTTATTTTTTCTATTTTGACCCCCTCAAAAAGGAATGCGGGCTTACCATTCCCCAGGCCGAAAGGCCCGAGCTTTTCTATTTCCCGCCAATTTTTCATATTCACCATGCCAAGCTCGGTCTTTAAATCGTGGTTTGTATGACTATCCGGCTTTTCTCGTTTGACTCTGGAATAAGAACTCGTAAGCACTTCTTCTAGGAAATGTATTTTATCGCTCTGCACCGTAAAACCGCCGGCAAGCTCGTGCCCGCCGAAATCCACGAAGGAATCACGCGCATGAGTCATAAGTTCCACCACCGACACCGAACCGTCGCTACGGCAGGAGCCTTTGATGCAGTCGTTCTCGTCCTTGCCCCACACAAATACCGGCCTTTCCAGTTCGTCCAAAATTTTCCCCGCTACCAACCCGAGCACTCCTATCCGCCAGGAAGGGTTGCCCAAAACTATGACCGCCTTAGGCTCGCCATCCCTCTGCTCAAATTTTTTATGCACCTCGCGCATGATCTGGGTAACTATATTTTTTCTTTCATCATTTATCTTGGAAAGATGGTCCGCGAGTCCCCCCGCCTCCGCTTCATTTTCCGTCGCCAGAAGTTCGTAAGCGCGGTAAGGGCTGTCCATCCGCGAGGCGGCGTTGAGCCGAGGACTCACCATAAATACAATATCGTCCTCCGACACATATCTCTGGTCGATATTCATTTTAGCCAGAAGCTTCTGGAGCCCCGGACGCCGAGATTTGCGCAAGACTTTCATTCCAAAGTGGGCCAAGGCCCGGTTCTCTCCCGTAAGCGGCACCATATCCGAGAGGGTGGCGAGCCCCGCCATGTCGAGCATCCATTTTTCCGCGCCGTTCTTTATCTTGAAATATTCTCCGTATTTTTTTATAAAGCCTTGCACGAATTTAAATATTACTCCCGCGCCGCAAAGCATTTTCTCCGGATAATCATCCACTTTGGGATTCAGTATGGCATAAGCGCGCGGCAAAACTACAGGGGCAGGCCCGCCTTGACTCGCGTCAACGCGAGGCAGGTGGTGATCGGTAATTATCACGTCCATGCCGTCGATTTCCGCCTGCGCCACTTCTTCCACCGCCGTAATGCCGAGGTCTATGGTAATGATAAGCTTGGCATTGGACTTCTTGAATCCCCGGATAGCTTCCAGGTTGAGCCCGTAGCCTTCGGAATTCCTTTCGGGAATATAGACTTCATAATTATCATAGCGCAAGAGCTTTAAGAGGTCGTGCATGATGACCGCGCCGGGTATGCCGTCGCAGTCGTAATCCGCGTAAATTATTATTTTCTCTTTCGCCTCCACCGCTTCGTAGAGCCGCACACAGGCACGCTCCATATCCCGCATGAGGAATGGGTCGTGCAAATCGCGCTGGTAATCGGGATTTAAGAAAATTTCCGCCTGAGTTTCGTCCCGCACTCCCCTTTTTTCGAGGAGCGCGCGCAGGAGTTCTCCGTATTTTTGCATATGGAGAATTTTAACATATTTTGGTACAATTCATCCCATATGGACAGCTGTATCTTCTGTAAAATAGTAAAGGGTGAAATTCCGGCAACAAAAGTCTACGAAGATGATAATTTTATGGCTTTTCTCGACATTCACCCTATGGGTCCGGGGCATACGCAGGTGATTCCTAAAAAACATTACCGCTGGGTCTGGGACCTGCCTGCGCAGGCAGGTGTGCCGGGAAACATAGGAGAATATTTTCAGATTGTTCAAAAAATAGCCCTCGCTCAGAAGAAGGCTTTCAACACCGACATGGTCAGGAGCCAGGTGTACGGCGAAGAGATCGGGCACGCGCATGTCTGGGTCTGGCCGGAAACCGTAGGTGACGCCAAAGCCATCAAAGAAAACGCAGAAAAAATAATCGCCGCTATGGCTTGATAAGGGGAATGAGAGCGGGCAACTCTTTGCCTGCCAGAAAATCGAGCGTCGCGCCGCCGGCAAGCGAGACATGGGAAAAATCCCGGAGGTCGCCATATTTTTGCGCCATTGCAATGGTATCGCCGCCGGCAATTATCGTATTGCCTTTCGCTTCCTTAAAAGCGGCTATGATGCCCCGCGAACCCTCGCCAAATTTATCCTCTTCAAACTTGCCCATCGGCCCCGCCAAGAAAACCGTGCCGGAAGTTTTGATGATATCGCCAAAATATTCCACTGTTGCCGGTCCGATATCAAACGCGCTCCAGTCCCGAGGTATCTCTTTCGAAAAAAGGCGGATCGTTTTTGAGTCTGTGCCATCCGAGATTACCGAATCTTTGGGGTAAACTATTTTGTCTTTATATTTTTCCAGAATTTCTTTCGCGTATTCCACCCAGTCCCTTTTTTCACGCCTTTTGGAGTCCACAAATACATCCTCGACAAAAGATTTGCCCAATTCTAGCCCTCGGGCTTTTAGAAAAACGTTGGCGACCGCTCCGCCGACCAGAACTTTGTCGGCCAAGGGTAAAAGATTATTGACCGCGTCCACTTTGTCGGAAATTTTGGCGCCGCCGATGATAACCGTGAAGGGCCGGGAAGGGTTTTCCAAAAGAGTCCCGAGCATATTTACTTCTCCTTCCAAGTAAAGTCCGGCCACTGCCGGTAAGTGCCGTTCTATGCCCGTAGTGGAAGCGTGGATTCGCATGGCCTGGGGAAAGCCGTCAAAAACTATCAGGTCTTTGCCATGGGCCAGTTGTTTGGCAAATTCATCGTCATCTTCATTCTCTTCTTTGTAAAACCGGACGTTCTCAAGCATGAGAAGTTCTCCCGGCTTCATTTGCGCAATTTTTGCTTCAACTTTCTCACCTACACAATCGTCTGCTTTGTCTACCGGTTTTCCCAATAGCTCGGACAATCGCTTGGCATGCGGCGTGGTACGAAGCTTCTCTACAACTTGCCCGTCCGGCCGTTTGACATAGGTCAAAATGACGATTTTACAATTCTGTTCTATTAAATACCTCAAGGTCGGCAGAGTGCCCTTTATGCGCAAATCGTCTTTCACCACCAACTTACCGTCAACCTCTTCCACTCCGATGTCGTACGGCGCGCGGTAAAGAATCGTCTTGCCTCGAACGTCCACATCTTTAAGCGTGCGCAACTTCATCCCATTTTTTCGGAAATTTTTATAATATTCACAAATTTTTCCGCATTCAGGCTAGCCTTGCCCACCAAAAGCCCATCTACGCCGCCCTGCGTCAGAAATCCTTCCGCATCGCGGTCGTTCACCGAACCACCGTAAAGGATTTTCACACGGCTCGCCTCTCGCCCGAACTTGTCCGAGAGAACTTTGCGAATAAAAATGGCCATCTCGCTCGAATCCTCCGGCGCGGCATCGCGCCTGCCGGGGGTACTGGATAGTGCCCACACCGGTTCATAGGCAATAATTATATTTTTTAATGAATCTTTGGAAATTCCCTGAAGGCCGGCTTCCAGCTGGTCCTTAACAGAATTGAAGTACCCATGCTCCTCGTCCCGTATTGTCTCACCCACGCAAAGTATCAACCGGAATCCCGAGTCTAGCGCGCTTTTTATCTTCTTGTTAATATCCGCGTCTGTTTCTCCGCGGGCACGTCGTTCGGAATGTCCCAAAATAACGTATCGCGCCCCCGACAGGTAAAGCATCTCGCTCGAAACTTCGCCGGTGAAAGCTCCCGTGTTGCCCCAAAATGCATCCTGACTGCCAAGTAGAATTTTACGCGAAAGTTTTTTAATCTTTGAGAGATATATGAATGGCGGACAGATGACCACCTCGGTCTTTCGGAGCGCCGAAATATTTCTCGCCACTGCTGTCCACAATTTTTCCGCTTCTTTCTCTGTAAGCGGGTTCATTTTCCAATTGGCGACAACTATCCGTTTGTTTGGCATAAATTTCACTCAGTATAGCACATTCTATTCCGCCTCTTTCCAGCTGTCCACTGTCCAGGTCCCAGACGGACCGCTCACAAAGTTTACGTTTATCAGGCCGGTTTCATAATTTAGTACCGAGTTGTTATTCATAGTCACCTGGTTGGCTATGGCTTCTTTGGCGCTTGCGCTATTGTTGAAAATCATGTTGCCGTAAGGTGCTACTAGTATCACCGTGCCCGCGCTGTTGTTTACGGTGACGGCCGAAGAAGACGTGGATGTCGTGAGCATCATGATGTAGCTGCCGGAGGTACCCGAACCGGAAAACGAAGCGCTATTGTTCGTGGTAATGGTGCCGTCCGCGACGATTACCCCGCTACCCGATCCGTAAGAAGAGGAGAGCCGGATCTTGGACTGGTTGGAGATGGTGATATCGCCCGTGACCCAGAGAGTGCCGGTAACCGTCAAAATAGCATCGTTGCTTAAGGTTATGTTGCCTTCTATTTTTTTAGGACCGACCGTAAGCGTACCATCGGACAAATTTATGTCGCCTGTTTCTGTGTCGCCAACCAGCGCTTCGTCTTTCCAGCCCTGAATCTGCTCATCGGAAATGGGAAAATCAAGCGGCACCGGGTCCGCCTGCGAGGTATTGCAACTCTTGTTGTTGCCGCTACCGGTCTGGCAGTAAAGAGCGCCGGCGATAGTGGAATTATTTACCGTGTGCGCCTTCGCATCTCCGACTCCGAGCTGACCTACGGTCAACCCACCGATAGTGGACACGGCTATCGCGGTACCGATAACTTTTCCGCTATTATTGTCGGTAATGTTGCCATTCACGTACACGTTGCCGTTGATAGTTGCATTGTTGTTCATCGTGAGCCCTCCGGTCCCCACTTGCATCCCGTAATTAAAAGAAATACCTTCATCTGTGGAAAGAGAGAGAACGGTCTTGCGCTGGTAATTGGACACATCTCCAAGAGAGATGATTTGCTTGGTGTGGCTGTCAACGTCCGTGATGGTGGTTGTGGCCTCGTTTGAATCGAGAACCAGGGTCTCGCTCTCCTCAATAGGCAAATTGTTCAATATGCGATACAGCGCGTCTTCGCCGCCGGACTCCGCCAGGAAATAAGATTTTTTGGAGCCGAGGTTTACGCCGGCATTTTTAAGTTCGCGTACAGTGGGCGAGACCAGGCCGGAAATTATCGCCAGCGTGATAAACAGGAAAAACACGACCGATATGAGCATGGCTGCGCCTTTGTTCCTGTTGTTTTTGAAATATCTTTTTGCCATATTAATAATTCCCCCGAAGCACTATTGTGTCATAAAAATCAAATGTGCGCCCCAGCTTGTCATTCTCCGAGCCGAGGCTTAAGGAAATTTTCACCGCCTTGCCCGCCGAAGTCGTAATCTGGGTAAAAGACAGGGCGCTCACGCTCATACCGGGCGCATTTAAATTGCCGATAAGAACACCGCCTTCCAGAAGCTTGACATCCGTACCGTCCAGCAGGAATTCTATGGTTTTCGCCACACCGAACTCGTCCGTGGTATTGAGTTCGATATCTTCGGCGGTTATTACAACAAAGTCGTCCGCCCCGCGAACCCCCCTCTCTATCCGTTCCATGATGCCGGCGCTTTCCGAAAGCTTGGCTAGGATAGCGGTTTCCTGGAAAGAACCCGCCATGGTTATGAGCGCGCTTACGACCGCAAGCGACATTGCTGCAAAAAAAGAAACATAGAAAAGAAGCTCCAGCAGCACGTAGCCGCTATTTTCCCCTCTTAAATTTTTACGTTTTATGGCCATGCTCATGAAAAAATATCAAAAATATAAAACTGCAGGCTTTTAGTCACCAAGGTTCCTCCTTCCTGCCAGGAGATGGAAATCGTTACGAGCTTGGTGCCCTCATCTGCCGTGCCGGAAACGGTTATGTCCCCCGTCCCGACATCGCGTTCCACTTCCTGTATTGAAACTTTTCGGGTAAAAATTCCCACCGTGTTCGGCGTCGAAGACAGCGTCCAGGTTCCCCCAGCAAAAACGGTAAAATAATCACTACCGGGAGTAAGCGAAGAAATATTTGCCCAATCATTGTCGCGGAGGATGCGCACAATTTCCGCTCCTTCCTCCAGAAGAAACGCCGCCTGCTCGGAGTGAAACGCCTGCCGGGAAACCTGCACAGCCTTCTCCGAAACCGCCATCGCGGACAAAATGGCAACAGTGATGATGGAGATAGCCACCAGCACCTCCACCATCATGAATCCCCGCGGTTGTGTAATTTTATTGCTCATGGTTAATCTTAATCTGCGCTCGCAGAACCGGTAGCCGAGATGGTAATGGTTGTAGAATAGGAAGGCGAGGACACCGTCACGGTTCCAGACTTGTTGGGGCTTCCGGACAACCGCTCATAATAAAATTCCCCCGAGCTGCCGCTTGCTCCGCCCAAAGTAACATTGGAAATGACCGCGGGCGAGATGATACTTGTTTCAATGTTGTCCGGATTGCCGGAAGAAAAAGTGGTGCCTTTGAAAATTATAACTTCATCCGGGTCAAAATGCACTCCGTAGGACGAGGAATCCAAGGCGGCAAGCGTCTGGGACCGCGCTTGGCTGAGCACGGACAGTATGTCCCCTACCGCGCCGTCGAGCGTTGCGCGTTCCCGGCTTTTCCCGAACTGCGGAAGCACTACGGCGAGAATTATACCCAATATGGCTACGACAACCAGAAGTTCTATCGCGCTTATGCCCTGTCTGCGCCCGGTTATTTCGGTTTTAAAAATTTTTTTCATTTTTTAGCCAATATCGCCCAACACGGAATAAAGAGGCGAGATCATAGATATGGCAAAAAATCCCACCCCGGACCCGATAAGGATCATGAGCACCGGCTCGATGATTGTGGAAAGGTTTTTGGTTTTACTTTCTATCTCCGCCTCGTAAAAAAGAGCGACTTCGGAGAGCATCTCCGACAATTTCCCGGTTTCTTCCCCGACTTCCACCATCTCCGACATCATCACTGGGTAGAGTTTGGGGTTGTCCACGAAAATCTTGGAAAATGGAGCTCCTTTTTCCACCGCCACCCCTACTTCGCCCAGCACTTTTTTATAATAAATATTTTGAACTACGTCTTCCGTTATTTCCACCGCGCGGATTATGGATACCCCCGAGGATAAGAGGGAGGACATGGTTCGGGCAGTACGGGCGGTATTGAGCTCCTGCGCCAATGTGCCTACGACCGGAATCCGCAAAACCGCAAAATCCATAAACCTGGCCGTGAATTTGGCCCGGAAAAGGGCAAAAATACCCAGAGCCGCGGCAATAATAATAATGAAACTAAGAAGAAGATGGTTCGAGAAAAAATTACCGAGTGACACGATAAATTGAGTGGAAGCGGGCAGAGCTACCCCCAGCTCTTCAAAGGTGCCGGCAAGCGTAGGCACCACAAAAGCAAACATCAAAACCCCGATTACCACCATCGCGCCCAGTATAACTCCGGGATAAATGAGCGCGCCGTGTATTTTCTTGGTAAGCGAATGCGCCTTTTCCAAGTTCTCGCCGATATCCGTGAGCGCGCCGGACAGGTTGCCTGATTCTTCGCCGGCGCGAACCATGGAAGTAAAAAGTTTAGAAAACACGTCCGGATATTTCTCCAGGCCGGAAGAGAAGGTCGCGCCCGAATCGATGTCATGCAGGACAGATTGTACGATTTTTTGCAGTTCTTTGTTTTTGGTCTGTTTTAATATTACGGAAAGCCCGCGCGAAAGGGGCAGCCCGGCCTTGATCATGCCGCTCAGGTTTTTGGTAAAAATTATCCGCTCGGCCACGGACACTTTTCCGAAAATGGAGGGCAGGGTTCCGAATTTTTCCAGTGTCTTTGCTTTTTTTTCCTCCACGGAAACAGGATTAAGTCCCCGGAAGCGTAAGTCATGCGCGGCGGAAAAACGGTCCGCGGATTCAAGCATCCCCTCCGATATTTCTCCCGTATTAGATTTTGCGCTGTAAGTGAAAAGCATGGAGTGCGTGGAGCAGGGCGAAACTTACTCGGAAACAACACGGAACACTTCTTCCAGTGTGGTCGTGCCCAGGACCGCTTGGAAAACACCGTCCTCAATCATGGTCATCATACCCTCCTTTTTCGCCTGCTCTTCGAGCTGATCCTGGGAGGCTCCTTTTACTATCATTTCCCGGATGGCCGAGCTCACCTTGAGCACTTCGTGCATGCCGCTCCGGCTATTATAGCCGTCCTCGAATTCGCTGGTGGACACGGGTTTATAAAAAGGTACCTTATCCCAACCGCCGTTCGGACCCACGATTTTCTCCTCTTTCAGGAACCCGAGAACCCTGTCCAAATCAACCATTTTAGCCAGATTTTTAAGTTCTGCCGCCGACAAAAAATATTTTTCCTTGGACGGCGTCAGCCGGCGCACCAGGCGCTGGGCAATAATGGTTTTGACTGTGGCGGTAATCAGAAATGGTTCGATGCCCATGTCAATCATACGGGGAATGGCGCCTGCGGCGGAGTTGGTGTGGATAGTGGAAAGCACCAAGTGGCCCGTGAGCGATGCGTTGATGGCAAGCCCTGCGGTCTCCCCGTCGCGGATTTCTCCCACCATGATTATGTCCGGGTCCTGCCGGAGCAGGCTCCGCAATCCGTTGGCAAAGGTGAGCCCGATTTCGGGCTTGACCTGGGTCTGGTTCACCCGCGACATCTGGTACTCTATCGGATCTTCAACTGTGGAAATATTCACCTCCGGTTTGTTCAAGATCTCGAGCATGGTGTAAAGCGTGGTCGTCTTGCCGCTGCCCGTCGGCCCCGTAGCGAGCACCATGCCTGTCTTTTGCTTCAGAGATTGGTAAATGCGCTCCAGTCCTTCGCCGTGAAAGCCAAGAGTTTCCAACGAAAACCCTTTGGCGTTTTCTTTGAGTATGCGCATTACCGTCTTTTCCCCGAAAAAGGTCGGCAAGGTGGAAACACGGAACGATATCTTATCTCCGTCCTGCTCTATCTTGAACCGGCCATCCTGCGGCAGACGCTTTTCGTCGAGTTTTAAGTTCGCTAGGACTTTGATGCGAGCAGTAATGCCGGAGGCGGCGTTCTTATCCAGTACCATGGCATCGTGGAGTAAACCGTCGATGCGATAACGTACTGTCAATTCGTGCTCGCCCGGCTCAATATGGATATCGGAGGCATTTTGGAGAATTGCATGAAATATTAGCGAGTCGACAATTTTCACCACCGGCAGGTCTTCCGCCATCTGTTTGAGCTCCGCGGCGGATTTTTCTTCCATTTTGTCGGTTTCTTTGCCCGCAATCTTGAGCGCGTTCGCTTCTTTCTGGATGATGTCCTGAAATTCCGTTTTCAGGCTCTGGCGGTACTGGATGAGCACCGCCTTGATGGAGTTCCCGTCCGTCAGGCGTGGCAGAATCTTGAAACCGGAACGCTTTTTTATGAAATCTATTACCGGCAGGTCGTCGACGTCGAGCATGGCAACCTCCAGGCTATCTTTATCTTTTTTGTACGCCACGATGTTGGAATTTCGGGCGATGGGCTCGGGGATGAGAGACAATATGGAAAAATCTATTTTGGTCTGGGAAAGGTCGATAAAAGGAATGCCCAGGACGAAAGCTTCCATGCGCTTCAGGTCGGTTTCCGTGATTTTACCTTCCGAGAGCAATATGTTGCTCACTTTCTGCTTTTTTTCTTCCGCTATTTTAAAAACTTCCTCCAGGTCCGATTTGGAAACCAAGCCGGATTCTAAAATATATTTTTTAAGCTGGTCTTCATTGAGCTGCATTACTTGAATTATAACAAAAAAAATCCCGCTTTGGGAAATTGAAAAGCATTTTATAAAAAAACATGCCCCCGACACAGGTTCGAACTGTGAAGGGGGCACGGAGCCGATTGGCTCGGGATGACGGTTGGCTTCTACGGCGTTGAGCTTCCAACGGCGGGAGAAATTGTGATCTCCCTCGTGGAAAATTCCGCGTCGGGGTACTTCGTGCCGACGACAACGACAATGTCATCCCCGACCTCAGGGGGAATGTTGATGACATTGTTAGCGTCAACGTTGACGAAGGCCGTCCAGTACATGTCTCCCCACTCCGTATGAACCTTCTGGAGCAGGGTCGCGACCGGCGGGGGCGGAAAGACCCCGACCAAGACAAGCTGGCGCTTGTCGTTGTCGATGACGATGTTCTGGAGCGGACCTAGGGTCGACGTCGCAACCTGGCCTGTCCCCACAGGCACCTGCTCCGATGCGGAGGTCGTGCCATCGGGGGTGATCTCTTCGATTTTCCACTCGGCAAGCCCTGGATTCCAGGGTCGCTTCGTGCCGTCCGGGAGGACGTCGAAGAAATCATTGCCGACGTGGAGGTAGAATGTGCGGTACAATCCAACCTCGGCAGCGTCGACGCCACTAGTGCGCTCCAGAGTCCAGTCCGCGTCGCCGGGACGCTTGAACCACGTCTTGTAGACGTTGCCCAAAACCAGCGGGCGGATTGTCTCTCCACCGATCCAGCGAGAGAGCAGACCGTTCTTGTCGCGGAACGAGAAGTCCGCGACAAAGAGCTTGACTTTCGTGGCCTCCGGATTGGAGGGAATTCGGACAGCGCGGCGCTTACGATGGCTAGTCACCGCCTGTGACGAGACGACATACCCGTGCAATTCTCCCTGCGCGAACTGCGCGGGGATTGTCAACATCGGGGACGGCGAGTCGATGTGGCTGGTGTGGTTGGTAAGAGCGTTGTTAAAAGTGACATCGTCGTCCTTCATCTGCCCGAAAGCAGAGAACGACACTAACGTCACGACCGCAAAAACTGCCATTCTTTTCAGCATGTGAGTCCTCTCCTTTCGAAAAGAGGTTTACAACGTCGTGAAACGTGAATGGAGGCTTTGCAGGCATTTCTGCCGCAAAACACATAAAGAAGCCAATGTCGAAGAACTCTTCTATAAGAGCCAGAGTCCTTTCACATTATATCACAAAAGCCCTAAAAAAGCAAATTTTGGGGCTTTTGTGTGTAAAACTTAATATATATTTAATTTTAAGGCCTAATTTTCCTCGAAAGTGGGCTTTTTCTTGACTTCGGTGCATGTCGCGGTCGGGGCACCTCCTGTTCCAAGGCATTTCCATGTCCAGGCCGAAGATTCATTTTTATTTTCCTTGCTCTCGCCTGTAATGCAACCATAGTGAGCCGGTTCACATACCCCGCCCGTGCCCTGCGCACTGATGTCGAGCCCGAAATTTATATCAAAGTTTATCCAGCCGGTACAGGTTGCGCCGTCGCAGGTCAGGCCGGAGATATCATTGCCGGCAACGGGCGAGGTGAAGAGGGGCGTGAAGTGCACAGTAAAGATTGTAGTAGTGACGCCGCCGGCAGAATCAGACACGTTACAGGAATCGAGGTGGATGTACTCCTCTCCGTAGACGTCATTGGGCGACTGATTTTGTACTACCGCATATCCGCCGGCCCCGCTACAAGTTTGCTTGTCCTGCGCCGTGGGCCACGCGTCGCTCAGCCGGTACCAAGTCAGAAATCCGCGGTAAGCCCCGGCATTCGCGCCCTGCATATTTATGAGCGCGTATTGATTGTTGAGCGCGCTGCCGCCACTTTTCTTGTGACTTACAACTGTAATGTTGTAACGGGTGCCGTCGGTTTTTACCGTCGGCGCACTGATGGAAACATTGTCCACCCCTATGTTGGTTCCTCCCTCGGGACTACACGACGGGCACGGAGGAGGAGGCGGGGTTATTTCAGTAACTGTTATAGGTGTCCATACCCCGCAGTTGTTGCCCTCGTTCGTGCCTTCATTCACCGTACCCACAAAGGAAGCGTTATTATCCGCGCAGGCTCGTATATATTTGGTGCCGTTAGAACCAAAAGTGTATGAGGTGGACACGGACACATTGCCGACCAACGGAGCAATGAGGCCTGTCGTATTAACTGTGCGGGTAGCGTTAACCGAGGTATGGTCTGCGTTTTCGTCAAACTGAAACAGGTGGGTTATGGTTCCCGAAGCGGCCGCGGCTCCGACATTCGATATGGTGGCCGAGAAGTTTGTCACCTGGTCTTTTTTCGCGCTGGAAGGAGTTATGCCTCCCGCGATAAGGTCGGGATAAGCGCTCACCCCGCCAACATTTATCGCCGTCCATGCGCTACAGTTGTTGGATTCACTCCCGGGAGTTGTCTCGGAGACGGCGCCATTGGGTAAAGGTGGCTGGTCGGCGCAGGCACGCATATATTTTATGCCGGACGAAGTGAAGGTAATTGATTTTACGGCGGCGGCGCTTCCACTCGGCCCCAAGACCGCCATGTTGGGAGTAACCGTATACTCGGTTATTGTCCCCCCGCCGTTTGCCAGGGTAGATACCTGAAATTTATTGGCAAAACTCACGCCGGTAGATGTATTGCCGCTATTGGTAATCGTGGAAGAAAAATTCTGGGCGACATTTACAGTGGCAGATGTTGGGGTCGGGGCAGAGGCGGTAAGCTCTTTGTAGGGAAGACCGGAAACCGTCACCGCCGTCCATGCTCCGCAGTTGTTACTTTCACCAGTAGTACCTTCGTTTACGGTTCCGACCATAGACGCGTTGTTGTCCGCGCAGGCTCTGATATATTTCGTGCCTGTTGTGGCAAAAGTATATGGAGTGGAGATCGGGGCTGTGCCTCCCGAAGCATTAATGGTACTCGTAGTATTAACGGTTCTGGTAGCATTAACTGCAGCATGATTAGCATCTTCATCGAACTGAAACAAATGGGTAATGGTGCCGGATGCTGCCGCCGTACCGTTGTTGGTGATAGTGGCGGAGTAGGGAGTGGAGGTATTTACTACTGCCGTGACGGGAGTACCGGCTCCTGCGGTGAGATCGGGGACAGATGCGGCAGAAACTGTTACGGTAGCGCTTGCCGGAGAGCTCGTTCCGCCGGTGTTTGTGCAGGTTAGGGTATAGGTATAAGTTCCGACACTACTAAGCGTCGTTTGTGCTATGTTTGTGCCACTGGTTGGTTTAGATCCAGACCATGCTCCGCTTGCAGTACAAGAGGTGGGAGAATTGGTAGCATTCCAGGTTAAACTAGGGGTTACTGGAGCTGTGCCGGAAGTTGGAGACACAGAAATTGTAACAACAGGAACGGCAGTAGCAGTAATTACCACATCTCTCCAGGAACTACAGTTATTGCCTTCGTTACTGCCTTCATCTATAACTCCCATATTTGTCGCAGAGCTTTTATCAGCACAAGCTCTGATTGATTTAGTGCCGGTAGAACCCCAGGTGTGCGAAATAGAAACAGATCTCGTCGCGCCAGCTGCTAGAGTTGAAGTAGTGGCAGAGGCAAGATTAATAACTCCTCCAGTTCCCCCCGCGCCGGCTGTTTGGAAGAAATAAGGGAAAGAAGCTCCGGTAGAAGCATTTCCTATGTTAGAAATCGTGGAAGTAAAAGTTTGAGCAACGTCTTTAGTAGCCGACTGTGGCAAAGGAGCGGAAGCCGTAAGGTCGGGATAAAGAGTTGGCGGCACGGATTTGTTGAAGGAACATGACACATTCGTGCCGCCGTTTACGCCATTGCAGTTCCATTTGTACTGGGTGGAAGTGTCGGTAGTATCCACGTATGTTCCCGCATTACAAGTCTCGGGAGTGGTAGTCGAACAGACACCATTGACGGCAAATTTAAAATAATAAACGCAATTATCCATTTTTACCGGACCGGTGGTATATGTGTTACTTGCCCATCCTTCCAGATTTTTAAGACAATTCGCAGAAGAAGAGCTGCCAACTTCGGTAGATGGGGTAAAACTGGACGAGCTGGGGATCAGAGTAAAACTTGTAGCTGAGTCAGGAATTACGCCTGTCCTGGGATTGGGGGGAGCTATTGAGCCCCCGGTTCCTATAACCTCTCCGGAAGCACTAAAAGTCTGCTGAGCCGCTACGGTGTAAGCGCAAGATTTCCAACCACTATTGGCAGGAACATTATAATTGCCTGGATTGCTTGGGTCCGGGAGGTAGCAATAAACAGTTCCTTGATGGTTTCCCGCGCTCTGAGAACCGGGGTCATATGTTGCGGTCCCGCCAGGCAAACTAAGCGGCTGAGGAGGAACTGCGGGGAAATTGCCGGGAGCTGGATCGGTAGTACTGTTGGGATGGTTATCGTTGCGAACATAGCAGTAATTTGAGGCTGAATTCGTTGTAAACTTAAGATATGGGTGGTACACACTGGCCCCTCCGCCGCTAGTTACCGCAGAGCAAGATGCGGTGGGAACAGCAACAACTTCTTTATATTGGATAGTGAAAAAAATCTCGGTAGGTTGCGGCGGCGGTTCGTCCTGCGGTGGCGGAGTGGGTAAAGGGGGACCTTCTTGCTCGTCCTCGCAAATACCGTCAATGTCACACGCTACGCGGGCCTCGGCTTCGCGGGTAAAAATATTTAGGATTCTGGTAAAAAGGGATGGCTTCGGAAGGAAATTGAGCTGCTTGTCCAAACCTCCTCCGTCGCCGCCTCCGCCACCTATCGAACACTCGGATACACCGCAGCTGTCTACCGATACGCAGGAGCCGCTTGAGTTGTAAGCCAGATGAGGCTTGGCTTGGCCGGACGGACATGTTCCAGCCGGAGGAGAAGTTGTTCCGAGAAGTTGCGAGGTTGGTGTTACACCAATAAATTCGTAAGTTTTTCCGTTGATAATTACAGAGCTGTTGCTCGGAACAATGGTATAAGTACCGTAAGGCATGCGTTCGCATGTTTTGCCGGTAAGGTTAGAACCATTGCAGCTGGGTGCGCCGGAGGGTACGCTCATCGTCCAGCTGGCCGCCGGCTTGGCGGTTATGAGATTGCCGTCTTTATCAAAAGCTTGAACATTTACTGTAACTTTCCCGAGCGGCGTGATATCTGCGTTTACTTCCATTCGTAAACAGTCAAAATCGAATGCATTGCTGTCGGCAGTCCACGAAGACCAGCCGCCCCCCGTGGGAGTGGTTGCGATTCCGCCGCTCTGAGCGCTACATGCTTGGTCGGAAGCTTGGATGCTGACTCTGGGATTACGAATTGACGCCCCGGCCGGCGCTGGTCTGGTTTCAAGATATATTTTGGCGCAGTTAGGGTCATAGGCATTGCTGTCCGTAGCCCAACCGGTGGAACCGCCGCCGGTACTGGCCCAAGGGCTAAATGTCTGTCCGCCCACTTCAGCGCCACAGCCACTGCTCGTGCTATTGTCCGACATCTGCAGGCCTACCCGGAAATCCACGTTTTCATCAATGCCGGACAGATATACTCTCACGCAATCGGCATCAAAGCTGTTCGCATCGGACGTCCAGCCCGACCAGCCACCGCTGGTACCCCCTGCCAAGCCGACATTGCCGCCGCAACCACCGTCGGACATTTGTAATTGGAGCAAAGGAGTAGCGGCTTGCGTCTCCAGCTTCCAGAAAAATACGGAACCAACCGCTGCCGAGAAGACTAATAAATAAAAAGCAGAACGCAAACAAACTTGCACAATAGATTTTTTACTCATGGTTAAATAATACCATAATGAACAGGTTAAAAAATACAGTCTGTGGATAAACGGCTGGCCGGCAAGTTCCGGTAAGCATCACCTTGCAATCGCATGGGTATTTATGGTATGTTTACCTGGTATAGTCCTGTCGCAACAGGGCTTTTATTTTTAGAAAGTAGCCATTTTTAACCCATGTTAGACCTAAAAACATTCAAATCCGCGCTGGAACAACTCGAGGAAGAGAGAAAAATTCCCCAGGCGAAAATCTTGGAAGCCATTGAACAGGCGATGGCCGCGGCTTATAAGAAGGATTACGGCAAAAAAGGGCAGATAATCCGCGCCAAATTCGACCTGGAAACCGGCAAAACAGATTTTTACCAGGTAAAGATAGTTGTGGATGAAAGCATTGCCATCTTGGACCATGAGGAGGAAATCCCGGAAGGCGATGAGCGCGTACATTTCAATTCCGAACATCACATCCTGATAAAAGATGCTAAAAAAATAAAAAAGGGCGTGGAGCTTCACGATGAGATCATCTTCCCGCTGGAAGCCAAGGATGATTACGGCCGCATCGCAGCCCAGACTGCCAAACAAGTAATCGTGCAAAAGATCCGGGAGGCGGAGCGTTCTTCCATCATCGACGAATACGGCGGCAAGGAGGGCGAAATAGTCTCCGGTATTGTGCAAAAAGTGGAACGGGGTAATGTATACGTGGACTTCAGTCGGGCCACGGGCATACTCCCCGCGGAAGAACAGATACCCGGGGAATATTGGGACCGGGGCCGGAGAATACGCGCCTATCTTTACAGCGTGGAAGACACACCGCGAGGCATAAATCTGCGTTTGTCACGCACGCATCCTAAATTCCTGGAACGATTGTTCGCCATAGAGGCTCCGGAAATAGAAAACGGTGTAGTGGAAATAAAAGCGGTCGCTCGGGAAGCAGGCGCTCGCTCCAAAATCGCGGTCAATTCCCTAGACGAACACATAGACGCAGTCGGCTCCTGCGTAGGCCAGAAAGGCACCCGCGTCAACACCGTCACCGCGGAGCTTTCCGGAGAAAAAATTGATATAATTCCGTGGTCGGACAATCCGAAAGACTTCGTGTCCAATGCGCTTTCTCCGGCAAAAGTAATTGGAATCGACATAGACGAAGAGGAGCACAAGGCCACCGTAGAAGTGGCTGACGATCAGCTATCGCTCGCCATCGGCAAAGGCGGACAAAATGTACGCCTGGCGGCCAAGCTTACCGGCTGGCGCATAGACATCAAAGGAACCGAAGGCGCGGAAACCTCGAAAGATTTAGCCGAAAAAGAAACCAAAGAAGGAGAAAAAGAATTATAAAATAACAGCAATAATCATGAACCAGTTTTTATTGTTCGCTATTACGAGCTCTATAGTCGCCATAGTCTACGGCCTATTGTTGGCAAGATCTATTTTAAAGAAAAGCGCGGGTAGCGCCCGGATGCAGGAGATCGCCCGGGCGATACAGGACGGCGCGGGCGCATACTTAAACAAGCAATACCGGACCATCGGCGTTATCGCTCTGGTTCTTTTTTTGATTATCGGCTTTGCACAAAAACTCGGCTGGACAATGGCTTTTGGGTTTTTAGTGGGCGCGGTTTTCTCCGCCTTGGCTGGCTATGTGGGCATGAATGTATCCGTACGGGCGAATGTCCGCACTACCGAAGCCGCCAAGCAGGGCATCAAGCCCGCGCTTGCCCTAGCCTTCCGAGGTGGAACGGTCACCGGACTTTTAGTGGTAGGACTCGCGCTCTTGGGCGTCACTTCTTTTTATGCTCTCACGAAAGATATTTATGCCCTGGTGGGCTTGGGTTTCGGAGCGTCTCTAATCTCCGTGTTCGCACGACTGGGCGGCGGTATTTTTACCAAAGCGGCGGATGTGGGCGCGGACCTGGTGGGCAAGCTCGAAGCGGGTATTCCGGAGGATGATCCCAGGAATCCCGGTGTCATTGCCGACAATGTGGGTGACAATGTGGGTGACTGCGCGGGCATGGCTGCGGACCTTTTTGAAACTTACGCCGTTACTTCAGTGGCCACTATTCTTTTGGGTTCCCTTATTTTCCCGGGTTTTGAAAATGCCATTATCTATCCCTTAGCGCTCGGCGGCGTGGCAATCTTGGCCTCTATCGTCGGCAGCTGGTTCGTGCGGCTCGGTAAAAACAATAATATAATGGGTGCTTTGTATAAGGGACTCATTGCTTCGGGTGTTATTGCCGCCGCTTTATTTTATCCGGTCACGAAGATTCTCATGTCCGGAAACGGCAAATACGACACCTTTAGTCTCTTCCTCTGCGCCGTGCTGGGGCTTATCGTCACCGGACTAATAGTGGAGATTACGGAATACTTTACCTCCACAAAATATCCCCCCGTGCGCTCCATAGCGGAAGCCTCCCTTTCCGGCCACGGCACCAACGTCATACAAGGTTTGGCAATCTCCATGAAAGCCACCGCCCTGCCGCTTTTTGTCATCGTGCTCGGTATTTTAGGAAGTTACTATTACGGCGGCCTGTACGGGATAGCCGTTGCCGCGATGTCCATGCTCTCGATGACCGGCATAATAGTCGCCATCGATGCCTACGGCCCTATCACCGACAACGCCGGCGGCATCGCGGAGATGGCGGAACTCCCGAAAGAAGTGCGCGATGTGACCGATCCGCTGGATGCCGTAGGCAACACCACCAAAGCGGTGACCAAGGGCTACGCCATAGCTTCCGCCGGACTTGCCGCGCTCGTGCTCTTCGCTTCTTATACCGAAGAAATCGTCAAGGCGGGCAAAAGTATAACGTTCGATCTGAGCAACCCCTACGTAATCGTGGGTCTGTTCTTGGGCGGCCTTCTGCCTTACTATTTCGGCGCGCTGTGTATGGAAGCCGTGGGTAAAACCGCAGGCAAGGTCGTGGAGGAAATTCGCCGGCAATTCCGGGAAATAAAAGGCATTATGGAAGGGCGGGCCTTGCCGGATTACGCCAAAGCGGTTTCCATAATCACCGGCGCGGCCATCAAGCAGATGATCCTGCCCGCGCTAATTCCGGTACTGGCGCCTATTTTGGTTATCCTGGTTTTCGGCAAAACCGACGGGCTCGTGGTCTTGGGCGGACTTCTGGTCGGCTCCATAATTACCGGGCTCTTCGTCGCCATATCCATGACCTCCGGCGGCGGTGCCTGGGATAATGCCAAGAAATATATAGAGCAGGGGAACCACGGCGGCAAAGGGAGCTCTGCCCACAAAGCTGCCGTAACCGGCGACACTGTCGGCGACCCTTATAAGGATACTGCCGGCCCCGCCATCAACCCCATGATAAAGATACTCAATATAGTTGCATTGCTTTTGGTGATTTTGTTGATATAATATTAGCAGGTCACTTTATCATTCTTAAAGAAATAAGTTTTATGAAAAAATACTTAGGTTTTTTGTTTGTATTGGCGATGTTGTTTTCTTTGAACGTTTCTTCTGTCCTAGCAGAAGAGAGCACTGATGCCGCAGGGACAAGTAGAGAAGACTTGCGCGTGAAGCGAGAAGAGGTTAGGAAAGAAATGGAAGCCAAGCGAGAACTTTGGAGACAAGAATTAGAAACAAAAAGAGAGGAAACCAAGACTCGCATGGAAACTTTGAGAGAGAGCCTAAAAACAGAAAAGGACGCGGTGAAGGCGAAAATAAAAGAAGCGCGAATTGTCGGCAGAGAAAAGGCTTTAGAGAGATTTGATAAAATAACAGAAAAAATCAACGACTTCAAAGACAAGATCGCCGAGAAAGCATCCAAGCTTGAAGAACGAGGAGTCGATATAACTGAAACGGAAAAATTTTTGGGGACAGTAGAAGCAAAATTGAGCGAAGCGGAGGCAAAAGTCGCTGAAGCAAATGCTCTCTTGACAGTGTCGGCTGAACAACTTTCCGCAGAAACCAAAACAGAATTCAGAACTCTGGCTAAAGAAGCGCAGGCACTTTTAAAAGAAGCACATCAAGCACTAAGAGATGCAGTCAAGGCGTTAAGGGAAGCTGTAAAAGCTAAGATGGACGCCGTGCGCGAAGCTAAAAAAGCAGGAGATTTGGATGATAGCGAAGAAAACGAAACGGAACCGGCAGAATAAATTATTAATTTTTAACCAAGAAGTCTTATGGAACCAGAGAAAAAAATGAACGGGGCGATGGTCGGATTGATAATAATCATCGTCATCCTAGTTTTGGGTGGAATTTATATTTGGCAGTCTAAAGTAAAAGCCCTGCCGGAAGGCACGCTTCAAGGCGAAGTCGTCAGCCCTGAGGACGAGGAGGAATTGAATTCGCTGGAGCAGGACCTTGATTCCGTAAATACGGATATTGAGGCCAATGTTATCGAGAGTGTAGAATAGAATAACTTTTACAAACGGCGTCAAAAAAACCGCCCGTAAGGCGGTTTTTTTGACAAAAGGAAACGATAAATATAGTATAGCCTTATGCTAAAAACAACCGTGAAAAAATTGCCAAGGAGCATAGTGGAAATAGAGGGCGAACTCGAAGCCGAAGTTTTCGAATCTTATCTGGATAAAGCGCTCAAAAAACTGGGTGAGCAGGTGGAAGTTCCGGGTTTCCGTAAAGGTAAAGTGCCGGAAAATATTCTGATGTCTCAACTTCCCGAAAGTAAAATCCTTGAGGAGATGGCGGAACTCGCTCTGGCGGACCACTACCCCAAAATCATCGAGGAGCATAAGATAGACGCGATTAGTCGCCCGGAGGTTGCCATAACCAAGCTTGCCCGTAAAAATCCACTGGGATTTAAAATCCTGACTTCGGTCCTGCCGGAAATCAAACTGCCGGATTATAAAAAGCTTGCACAGAAAACCAAAAAGGACGTGCCCGAAGCCGATAAAAATATCACTGTCTCGGAAGAAGACCTGGAAAATACGATAGCGGATATCCGAAAATCCCGCGCGCCGAAGGTACATATGGCCGAAGGTGTTGAGACGTCGGACATCAAAAACCCGATGTCCGACGTCAAAGAAGAACTGCCGGAATTCAACGATGAATTCGTGAAAAATTTAGGGCCCTTTAAAGACGTCGCTGATTTTAAGGAGAAACTCAAGGAAAATATAAAACTGGAAAAAGAAAACATGGCGCGGGAAAAACTCCGGCTCAATATTGTGGAGAAAATAGTGGATGTAAGCGAGATCGACCTGCCGGAAATACTGGTGGAGATTGAGCTTGATAAAATTTTATACAGGATGGAGTCCGACATTACCGCTATGGGCCTCAAGTTTGAGGACTACCTCAAGCACCTGAATAAAACCCGGGAAGCCCTGCGCAAGGATTTCCGCAAGGACGCGGAGAAAAAAGCCAAACTGGCGCTCATTTTAAACGAGATCGCCAAAACGGAAAATATCACCGCGGACGTGGAGCAGGTTGAGAAAGAGGTCAAGGAAATCCTTGAGCGTTATAAAGAAGCGGATCCGGAACGCGCCCGCATTCATGCCGAAAATATTCTTACGAACGAGCGTATCTTCCAGTTTTTGGAAAGCCAGTAATTTTAAAGCCCCAGCGCGTAAAGCAGTAGCGCCATGCGGACATAGAGACCGTTTTTGGCCTGGCGGAAATAGGCGGCGCGGGGGTCTTTGTGAACAGCGGGGTCAATCTCAAAAATTATTGGCATAACGTCCAAAATCACGGATTTTGGTTTCATTTTTTCTAAAGTGCTGGTATCTATAAAAAAAGATTTTTTTAAACGTTCATAATCAGCTTCATTGCTAAAACGTTCTTTAAACACACGTGTCACATATAGCACGTCAATTTCCGGCAAGATACTTTCAATATTTGCTGGTTCTTCAAATTTTATGCCTGCAGAGGTTAGTTGGTCTTTGTAAATCTGTGGTAAGGCCAACTCTTTAGGACCAATAAGATATAAGTGTATATTTTTAAATAAGCAAAACATGGGAATAAGAGAGTGAATATTGCGCTGATAGCGAAAATCTGCAAGAAAGGCAATTTTTAAACCGTCAATCTTGCCTAACTCTTTTTCGATGGTATATAAATCATATAATGCTTGAGTGGGGTGCTCATTAAAACCATCCCCTGCATTTATTACCGGCACGGGAGAAACACTGGCCGCAGTCTCGGCAGCTTTATTTTCTGGATGTCGCAAAACTATCAAATCGGAGTAACCGGAAATGATTTTAATCGTATCTTCCAAACTTTCCCCTTTTGAGGCGGAAGAAGTCTTTGGGTCAGTAATAGAAATTACTCCCCCTCCCAGTTTTAGAGTAGCAGACTCAAAGGAAAGTCTGGTACGGGTACTGGTTTCAAAAAAAACCGTGGCGATAACTTTGCCAGTCAATAATTTAGGAACTTCATTCTTGGCGTCAGCAATTTGTAACTCACTTGCCCGCTTAAATATTTTATCTAATAAATTTTTATCGGCAAATTGTTTTCCATCTAGTACGTTAATCATAAATTTTTAATTTAAATACTCTTTATAAGATTTTATTTCCAAATCCTCGACCCTGTAGCGCGCCAGCGCTTTGATAAAAGCCCGGGCCAGATGCAAGTCGGTGAAGAGCGGTATCTGATGGTCTACAGTGGCTCTCCGGATGCGGAAACCGTCGGTCTGAATGCGCCCGGTCTCTCCTTTCGCTACCGCGTCCGTAATTTCTTTCTTGCTTAAATTTACCACAAAAGACACTTTCTTGCTCAAGATAATATCAAGGGCATTGGGCGATTCTTGGTATGCCTTGCGCACCGGCCGGCAACCGATATTGTGCTTGGCTAAAAATTCCGCAGTGGTGTCGGTGGCGAATATAGTGTAGCCCAGGCCGACAAGCATACCTGCCGTTTCGAGAAACTTGGCCTTGTTCACTGCCCCGCCCAGGGAAAGGAGCACGTTCTTATTTTTGAAATCAAATTTGTTGGTGCTCATGATGGATTTTATGAGCGCCTCGTCGTAATCCCGGCCAAAACAGGCCGCCTCGCCGGTCGAAGCCATTTCCACACGGAGCACCGGGTCCGCGCCCAGAAGCCGGGAGAAAGAAAATTGCGGAGATTTCACCACCACGCCTTTGGGGTACTCCACCCGCCTCGGAGAGGCCTTGCCGAGGAAACTCTCTACCGCGACTTCGGGCAGATTTATATCCATCGCTTTGGAGAGGAGCGGGAAGGTGCGGCTGGCCCGGGCGTTGACTTCAATTACATATGGCCGGTTGTCTTTGACCAGAAACTGTATGTTGAAGGGTCCGGTGATGTTGAGCCCGCGCGCTATTTTTTTGGAAATTTCACGGATCTGGAACTCGGTCGAGGCGTAAACGCGCTGGCTGGGATAGACGATAGTCGCGTCCCCGGAATGCACGCCCGCATTTTCCACATGCTCGGAAATCGCGTACACCATCACCTCGCCTTTTTGAGCCACCGCGTCGAACTCGAGCTCCTTGGCGTTCTCGATATATTTGGAAATGGTTACCGGATTCTCGGGCGTTAGCACCGCGGCATTGCTGATGAAACTATGCATTTCCGCTTTGTTGTAGCATACGCGCATCGCAGCGCCGGAAAGCACATAGGAAGGGCGGACCAGGACCGGAAAGCCTTCCTTTTTTGCGAAGCTTTCCGCGGCGGATTTGGAAATGAAGCTCTGCCAGCGGGGCTGGAGAATGTCGAGCTCGTCGAGCAGGGCGGAAAAGGCGTTGCGGTCCTCCGCCCGATCGATATCCGCGGCCTTGGTACCCAAAATATTGAAACCCGCGGCGGAAAGTTTTTTAGCCAAATTGTTCGGCCGCTGTCCTCCGACAGAAATCACCGTGCCGCCCGCTTTTTCGAAATCATAAATGTCGGCAACCGTCTCAAAGGAAAGATTTTCAAAGTAAAGCCGGTCGGACATATCGTAGTCAGTGGAAACGGTTTCCGGGTTGCAGTTTATGATAATGGATTTTTTGCCGTACTTGCCGAGCGCGAGTGCCGTGTATACGCAAGACCAGTCGAACTCCACCGAAGAGCCTATGTGGTAAGGCCCCGACCCCAGCACGATGATTGCATTGGAACGGAGCGGCGCGACATCGTGGTGAGCACCATGGTAGGTAAGATATAAATAGTTGGTTTGAGCGGGCACTTCGCCGGCGAGCGTATCGATGGCGAATACGAACGGAGTAACTCCCATTTTTTTGCGGAGTTCCCTGATTTCAAGTTCTTTTTTTCCGCAAAGCCTGCCAATCTTCTTGTCCGAAAAACCGGTTTGTTTAAGAAAGATAAGATTTTCTTTTGTAAGTTTTTTGTTTTTTAAGAATTTCCTCTCCGCGTCCACTATATTCTTTATACGGTATAGGAACCAGGGGTCTATGCCGGTGATTTTGTAGATCTTGTCCACACTGGTCCCTCTTTTCAAAGCCTCCGCGACGGCAAACACCCGGCGGGGCGTGGGCATCTGGAGAAACTCCTTTAGCTCTTTGGAATTTTTAAATCCGTTGTCGGTCACGCTCTCTTCCGTGCCCCGCGCCATGCGCACCGCTTTCTCGAACGCCTCTTCAAAACTCCGGCCGATTGCCATCACTTCACCCACGGATTTCATCGCGCTACCTATCCGCTCCGCCGCGCCCACAAATTTGGACAGGTCCCAGCGGGGCATTTTGACCACAATATAGTCGAGGGCGGGTTCGAAGAAACTCTGGGTCACTTTGGTAATCTTGTTCTGTATCTCAAGCAGGCTGTGGCCGAGAGCGAGAGAGCCGGCCACGTACGCGAGCGGATATCCGGTAGCCTTGGATGCGAGCGCGCTCGAGCGCGAAAGGCGGGCATTAACCTCTATAACATAATAATCGAGTTCGCCCGATTCCGGACGGGGGTTTAAGGCATACTGAACATTGCACTCCCCTACGATTTTCAAACTTTCAACAATTTTGATACTGGCTGCCCGGAGACGGTGGTACTCGTCGTTGTTCAATGTCTGGCTGGGCGCGACCACGATAGAGTCGCCGGTGTGAATGCCCAAGGGGTCGAGGTTCTCCATGTTACAGACCGTGACAATGTTGCCAAATTTATCCCGCACCACTTCGTATTCCAACTCCTTCCAATGATGCAAATATTTTTCTATGAGTACCTGGGGCGAGACAGCCAAAGCCCCTGCCACTATCTCTTCCAATTCTTTTTCCGTATGCGCAACCCCGGATTTCTGTCCCCCGAGGGCAAAGGCGGCGCGCACCATTAGTGGAAACCCGACCTTCCGGGCTATGGCCTTGGCCTCTTTAAAATTAACCGCCGCGCCCGACGGAGGCACGGGTATGCCGATGGACTTTAGATGCCGGGCAAATTTTTCGCGGTCTTCGGTCAGCTCAATAGAGGAGATGGGGCTCCCTAGTACCTCCACTTTGTATTTTTTGAAAACTCCTTTGCGCGCGAGCGCCAAGCCGCAGTTGAGCGCCGTCTGACCCCCGAAAGACAGCATGATGCCATCCGGACGTTCTTTTTTTATGACCTTTTCCACGAAATCCGGCTCCACCGGCAGAAAATAAACCTCGTCCGCAAAATCTTTCGAGGTCTGGAAGGTGGCAATGTTCGGATTGATAAGTATGACTCTGATTTTTTCTTCCTTGAGCGCTTTTATGGCCTGGCTGCCGGAATAGTCAAACTCCCCCGCTTCGCCGATCTTGAGCGCACCCGAGCCCAGTATTAAAACTTTTTTTAATTTATTTTTCATTTATTTAAGGGCCGGCTTGCATGCTCGGAGGAGTCTTTGCTGCGACCAAAACTAACTTGCTTTTCCAGAACAGCGTGCGAACGACGGAGAGCATGGAGACCGGCCCTTTGTAGAAAGTAATCGAATACCCAATCGGTATCGAGCGGTCCGGGGGAAGACTCCGGGTGAAACTGCACCGCCATCACGGGCAGGGTGGCATGGATCATACCCTCGTTAGTCCCATCATTACCATTCACGAACCACTCCTTAAAACCCTTAGGTATTCTACTTACGGCGAAGCCATGATTCTGAGTCGTTAGAAAACAGGTGCGTGTTCCTTGTGCCACCGGTCTGCCCGCCAAGGTCTTGACGACGGCGGGCTGGTTTTGGCTTCTGTGGCCAAACTTCATTTTATAAGTAGCCCCTCCGAGAGCGAGCGCGAGTATCTGGTTGCCCAGGCAGATACCCAAGGTCGGTATCTTTTGCGCGATTATTTTTTTGACATTATTTATCGTCGCGGTTGCGAGCTTGGGGTTTCCCGGGCCGTTGGAAATTACCACCGCGCTAAACTTAAACTTGAGTTTGGTAACATCCGTGTCCATGGGTACGATTGCCACTTTGAACCCTCTTTTGATTAAATTTCGGATGATATTATTTTTCGCTCCGCAATCTAAAAGCACGATAGTGTTCTTGCCCTCGCCTTCAAAAATTATTTTGTTTACGCTTGCCTCCCGGGCCAGGTTTCTCAGGTTTGGGTCTTCAAAGGCGACGTCTTTTCCGTTCGTAACGATCTTGCCAAGCATTGCGCCTTCCGTACGTATCTTCTGAGTGATTCCGCGCGTGTCTTTGACCTCAATGAGCGGCACATTCTCTTTTTTGAACCATTCCGCCAAGGTCATACGCATGGCATGGTGCGAGGGCGTATCTATGTAGCTCGAAACTACGAGACCGGAAACCTGTATCTTGTCCGATTCCCACATTTCTTTTTTAGGCACCCCGTAGTTCCCTACCAAGGGATACGTCAGAACCAGTATCTGCCCGCGGAAAGACGGGTCGGTCAGAGCTTCGGGGTAACCCACCATTCCGGTAGCAAACACGATCTCCCCCGCCGCGGACGTTTCCGCACCGAAGCTTGCGCCTTCGAACATCGTGCCGTCTTTGAAAATTAATTTTGCTTTTTTATGCATTTTTATATACCTTGCCTTTAACTATTGTCATCACGACACTTCCCGGGAAAGTCACTCTTTCGAAAGGCGACCAGCCGCACTTGGTCTTGAGTATTTCCTTGGTGATCATTATCGGTTTGTTTATGTCTAGAATCGTGAGTGACCCTGTGTAACCTTCCTCGATTTTACCATATTTTATATCTTTAAATTCATTGAAAAAATTAGCGGGATTTTCTGAACAAACTCTGGCAATTTCTTCCGGAGTAAAGTCGTGCTCTTTCATAAGCCAGGCTACGAAAGGCCCGAAGGTGTCGAGCTGAGGAAGTCCGGATGCTCCCTTTTCTTTTTCTTCTACAGTATGCGGAGCATGGTCGCTGGCCAGATAATCAATCTCACCTTTTCTTAGCGCTTCAATTAAAGCCAGGCGATTTTCTTTGTTTCCCCTGATTGGAGGATTTACTTGTAGGAGATTCCTGTTGCCCTCATTTAACATAGCTTCATCAAAGTACAGATGGTGCGGAGTCACTTCTACGGTTACTGTTACCCCCCTTTTCTTGGCATTAATAATTTTCTCCAGCCCCTCAACAGTTGAACAATGGCAAATTTTTCCTTTAATGTTGTATTTTTCAATCAAGTGGAGCACGAATTCTATCGCTCTTATTTCCGCTTCTTTTGGTCTTTGTTTTTCATGCGTCAATTGATTTTGATTTTGCCTTATTATTTCCGGATCTTCGCAGTGGAAACTTATATTTTGTCCCTGGTATTTTTTAACTGCTTCTTCCAGATCTGGAAGCTGACTAAAAAAAGCTTCCCCTACTGATTTACTGGTAAAAGCTTTATAGGGTACCGGGAAAGACAAAGGCTTTGAGGCAGGCGTCAGTATTGCATACAACAAAACATCAGCAGTTGATTTTTTTGCCAATTCAACTTTACCCAAATAACTTTTATCATCTACGGGCAAAATTGTATTATTCGGCATATCAGCTAAGGCAACAACTCCGCCATGTATGGCTGCCTCACCAGCCGTAGTAAAATCTTCTTTATAATCTTGCGCATGGCCCGCATCTTCTCTTGCGTGCACGTGCAGGTCGATGAACCCCGGGAAGATAAGCTCCTCCCAAAAAATAAAATCGGCTGCTCCAGTCGGAGAGCCGATTTTACTTATTATTCCGCTGTCATTTATTTCTATACTTTTGCGGAATATTCCCTTATTTGTGACTATGTTTCCCTCTAATGTAAACATGTTTTAAATACGCACATTGCAAAGTATAGTATCACTTTAAAAATAAGATGCAAGTTTGAAATACGTTGAAAGTCATAAACAGAAAAACCGCCTCCCTCGGTTTTTCCGTCGAAAAGCGGCTCGATCCATCTCACTACGAAGGAAAGAAAAGCTGGAGACCTGCCGGAAAGACAGTCTTGCTGTCCAGTGGCTCCGTATAGATGCTGAGCACGGCGCGGACACCGTGCCACCACTGGTGCACCCGGATGACGATGACTTCGTCCTCGGCCTCCGCCCTGAAGGGGATGAGGTTGGGCGAGCTGTCCATGTCGAACATCCCGTTGGCCAGGACCGCAACCGCCTGTCCGGCCGTCGAGAACACGGGTCGTCCGTCCAACACCTTGGCGAGTAATGCGTCATGGATCGTTCTCCCCTGCCGGATTCCAGTAGTTGGGGTTTTTTGTCCGTCGCCTTGGATTCGGAGCAGGCGGGGATCAATGAGGAAAACGCGGTTCGATTCATCAGTGAAGGACCTGAATGTTTTTTCGTCCTCGGCATCGGCGCCGAGGTACAGGACTCCGGGAAGAATCTTTAGCTCGATCATGGCTAGTTCCTTTCTTTCTTATTGTTGTTGTCATGGCTCCCAACAAAGGCACAGAGTGCAGAAGTAAGGGAGTCTACTTGGTCGAATATATTATATCAATATTTAATATTTTGTCAATATATGAAAAGCATAAAATCAGATTATAATGGGCAGTATGCTAATACCTACAGTTATAGAAAAATCGCAGTTTGGGGAAAGGGCCTACGATATTTACTCCCGTCTTTTGCGCGAACGGATTATTTTCCTGGGCGGCCCCATCGACGACCATACCGCCAATATTATCATTGCCCAGCTTCTGTTCCTGGAATCCGAAGATGCAAAGAAGGATATTTTCCTTTACATAAATTCTCCCGGCGGCTCCGTCACTTCTACCATGGCTATCGTGGATACCATGAACCACGTGCGTCCTGACATTTCCACTTTCTGCGTAGGGCTCGCCGCTTCCGGTGCCGCCATCATCATGTCTTCGGGTAAAAAGGGCAAGCGTTATATTTTGCCAAATGCCGAGATCATGATCCATCAGCCCTTGGGCGGCGTGGAAGGCCAGGCCACGGACATCGCCATCACCGCCAAACATATTTTGAAGACCAGGGATAATTTAAATAAATTATTGGCAAAAAATACCGGCAAGTCCCTGCCTCAGATAGAAAAAGACGTGGAGCGCGACTTCTTTATGGACGCCGAGGAGGCAAAAAAGTACGGTATCGTGGACGAGATAGTTACCAAATCCAAAAATCCAGGGCCCAAAAACAACGCCTGACTTTTAAACAATCTCCACTCCGCTAGACAAAAAAGGCAGTTTCTGTTATACTTTTTACGTTAGATTAAAAAATTTATTTCACTTAATTTTAAGTCGTTTTGCAGGAATATCCAATATATTATGAAGTTTTCAAGAGGAAATCTAGGGGAGATAGAGGTCTTGGTATGAGGTAGAAAAACCCTGTCCGCCCGACTGGCGGACGCAAAACAAAATATAGTGGCTCGTTCTTGTAGGCCGACCGCACTGGCTTATGGACATAATAATCATTTTGATAGGAGTAGGCGTACTCCTTTTAGGCGTGGTGGTTGGGTATTACTTGCGCCTTTTGGTCGCGCTCGGCAAGCGAAGGTCTATTGAAGTTGAGATAAAGCAGCTCATGGTCGGCGCCAAGGAAGAAGCCCAGAAGATAACCGACGAAGCCAAAAAAAGGACTGAGGAAGTTCTGGCCGGCCTGAAAGAGGAGGAGAAAAAGAAAACGGATGAATGGCGGGACACCGAAAAACGCCTGGTTAAAAAAGACGAATTTTTGGATGCGCGCCAGGTAGAGCTGAACAAGGCGGCGGAAGACATCAAGTTGAAGGTTGAGGAAGTCAAAAAAGTTCAGGAAAAGGTCTCTAAAATAGAGGAGGAAAAGCGGGGCGAGCTCGAGCGGGTAGCCAACCTCACGGAAGCGGAAGCCAAAGAAGAGCTTATTCGTGACGTGGAGAAAAAATCCGAAGAGGACCTCGTAGTGCGCCTGCAGAAACTTGAAAACCAAAGCGACGAGAAGCTGGACCGCCGGGCCAAAGAGATATTGGCCACTTCTATCCAGCGTCTGGCCGCCTCGACCGCCGCGGAACTCATGACCACTGTGGTCGCCATCCCGAACAATGAGATCAAGGGCAAGATAATAGGCAAG
>CAZWXV010000005.1:0-36514 GCA_964637995.1 uncultured Candidatus Saccharibacteria bacterium | reverse complement strand
CCCGTTTTTTAAAATTCGGGAAAAAACTACTTGTAATGCGTAGAAATTCTTGTCGCACAAAAGGCAAACGAGAAACGCTACGAGCCTATATCCTACCATAGGCGCGGATTAAAAGCAAGTCAAAATCACTCTTCTTCATCCCCTACCGCTCCGGACTCGATATCGGCAATAATGCCCGAAATGTCCCCCTCCATGATTTTGGGCAGGTTGTGCCAAGATTTTTTGATGCGGTGGTCGGTGATGCGGTCCTGCGGGAAATTGTAGGTACGGATTTTCTCGCTTCGGTCGGCGGTGCCGATTTGCTCTTTGCGAACGCCAGCATATTTACTGGCCGCTTTCTCTTCCTCGAGCTGTTCCAGCTTGGCCAAGAGTATCTGCATAGCCTTCTCGCGGTTCGCGAGCTGGCTCCGTTCATTGGTGGAGCGCACGTCAAGGCCGGTGGGCTTGTGAATGATGCGCACCGCGGTCTCCACTTTGTTCACGTTTTGTCCGCCTTTGCCACCGGAGCGGGAGTATTCCATTTCAAATTCCGCCGGATTGACCACGAAATTTATTTTCTTTTTTATGGGCAGGACGGCCACGGATGCGGTCGAGGTATGTACTCGCCCGTTCTTCTCGGTCGCCGGCACTCTCTGTACCCGGTGCACGCCCGTCTCATAGCGTAGTTTTTTATAAACGTCCTTGCCTTTTATTTCAAAGCTCGCCTCTTTGTAGCCGTTCAGGTCGCTCTTGGATTCATAGTTTACCTTCCATTGCCAGCGTTGTGCTTCCGTGAATTTCTCGTACATATGCGCGAGTTCCCACGCGAAAAGGGACGCTTCATCCCCGCCGGCGCCGGCGCGGACCTCGAGCACTGCTTCGTTCGGAAATTCCTCTTCTGCTTTGTCTTTTTCTAAAATATCTTCAATTTGTTTTTCCACCCCTTCTTTTTCTTCCTGAATGCTTTTGAGCTCCGCGGCGGCCAATTCGTGCAAGGTCTCATCGCCTGCGAGCATTTCGCGTACCTCGGCTTCTTTTCGGGCCAAACGCTCAAGTATATCCGCAAGATAACTCGTGCGGTGGTCCTTTTTTAACTCATCAATACTCATTATTTTTTGACTTTAGCGGAGGCGGCGGCACGCTTTTTGAAGCGCTCCACGCGGCCGGCGGTATCCATTATCTTCTCGTTACCCGTGTAGAAAGGATGGCATTGGCTGCAGATTTCCATTTGGATTTCGGTCATTGTGGAACCAACCAGAAAAACCGCTCCGCAGGCGCAGGAAGCTTTCGCTTTCAGGTCATATTTTGGGTGTACGTCTTTTTTCATTGCAAAAGTGATATTAACACATTTTTTTATTAAAGCAAATCTATATTCGCCTGAATTTTCGCCTTATGGTTCATTACACCATTGCTGTAGGAGCAGGATGCCCCGCCCGTTCCGTAATATCTGCAGGCCGCCTTCATTTGGGCAGCTGCAGAGGTTCCTACGGCGCCCAGGTCGGTCAGATACATGGCGGAAGCAAAAAACGCATCTTTGGGCGCCCATGGACTCGCATCGTAACCCAGTGTGTTTTTCAGGCGATTCTCGAATATGGTCCATGTAGTAGGTATGAATTGCGCAGGCCCCATGGCTCCGCCATAACCCGCCACTCCGGCAATCGGGCAAGACACCGGCGTCTGGTTCCATACCAGGCCGAGCTTCCCAGTTATGCGCAGGAAATCTTCCACATCCCCTTTGCGGCCCGGCATGCCCATCGGCTTCATAACATTGGCAAAGGCCGTGCCGGTGTTCTTGCCCGCTCCCGCGCCGGTGGCCTGGTTGGTCAGGTAGCATTGCCCGACGTTGGAGCCCAAGTTGGATTCCTGAGTCAGCACTGCCAGCAGGAACGCAGGGTCGATGCCCGTTTTCTGCTGCGCCTCTTTTGCATACGCAAGAGCGGTTCCGAAATCGATCTTGCTAGTGGTGTTCGCCAAGGGGAATAACGCAGCCCGTATTTTATCAGCTCTGGCTTTTTTCTCTGCGGCCAGCTGCTGATAAGCGACCTCGGTATCTTGCGATATTGCCAAAAGTTTTTTCTTTTCCGCCTCGGACACAGCTACTTTTTTCTGGGCGCTTTCGAGCTCGGCCTTGGCGTCTGTTTCTGCGTCATGCT
Organism: uncultured Candidatus Saccharibacteria bacterium; assembly: GCA_964637995.1. Taxonomy (GTDB): domain Bacteria; phylum Patescibacteriota; class Minisyncoccia; order Phycocordibacterales; family UBA9973; genus UBA9973. The sequence goes on along the minus strand of CAZWXV010000005.1, from coordinate 34,382 downwards.
TTTTCTCCAGGTCCACCTTGGCCTCCTCGGTATCGGTCTTGATACCGCGAATATTATCAACAGATTCTTTCACCGCCCGTTTGATGGAGGAGTAAGATTCCAGGTCACTGTAAAAATTGGACAGGCTTTCGTCGGACAATACCAGGTGGATTATGGTCTCACTGTCAAACTCATTGGTATTCCGGAGGAGCTGCGCCAAGGATTCATGCTCCCGTTCGATTTTCCGGGAGAGAGACTTAATCTCCGTATTTTTCTCCGCAATGTCCACCTTGAGCTGAGAAATTATCAGAGCCCGGGATTTTATTTTAGCTCGGAGAGCATCGATCTGGCTCTGGAGATAAGCCACGTCGCCCTTGAGCGTGCCGGTTTGTTTTTGCTGCGCTTTCTGTTTTTCCAAAAGCTCCCGAAGTTGGGCTTCAATCTCGTTCAATTCTTTTTTGCAATAATCCTTGTCGGACTGGCTGGAGGAACTCGTCAATTGCAAACAGTCAAAAGCGGCCGTGGGTTTAGCGGAAAGAAACGGTGCAAATATAAAAGCAATCAAAACAAAAACTATGGCCTTTTTTACCATAGTTTTTATTGTATCATATTTATTTTTGTTTTTCCGCTTTTTCCCCGCCTGCTCCAGAAGGGCGGGCAGGTTCCTTGGCGGGCGCCGCTTCTCCGCCCGCTTCTCCTTCCTCTTCTTTCTTACCTTTCTTTTCAACTTCAATTGCGGAGAGATCTGCCGGCTCCGGGACTTCTTCCTTCTCTTCAACCTGAGCGACGATAGAAGCGACCACGTCAGTCCCTGCCGTAATAGCGACAACTCCCTTCGGCAGTTTGATGTCGGATACGTTGACCACATCTTCCAGGGTCGTAAGTTTGGATATGTCGACAGCGAGGTCGTGGGGAAGGTCGGCAGGCAGGGCTTCCACTTCCACTTCGTGAAGGACTTTCACCAGGTTACCGATACCGGTCTTGACCGCCTCGGATATGCCTTCAAACTGGAGCGGCACTTTGACCTTGATCTTTTTGGTCATGTCGATAGCCAAAAAGTCCGCATGTATCGGCTCTCCGGTAACCGGATCAACCTGTACTTCGTGTATGAGCACATCGATTGCTCTTTCCGGCATTTGTATCTTTACTGTGGAAGATTCGCCGGCCGCATGCCAGACTTTTTTGAAATCGATTATTGGTATGGAAATATGAGTGGTATCCTTGCCGGCACCGTAAAAAACAGCCGGAATTTCTCCGGATTTCCTTAGAGCACTTGCGTTGGCGCCATCGTTTCTCGGTTTAGCTTTAATCGCTATCATAAAAACATCATACACAAAAAATATTAAATTGCAAACATTAAGATTTGTGCTCCGCCGTGTGTTCCCGGGCGATATGCAAAGCTATATATTCCTTGGTGCCTGCCAAGGCCACCGCCCCCGCCACGGGGGCGGATACTTTTTTGCCCGGGTTGAAAATACTTTTGGGGTCGAAGATCTCTTTGATCTTTTTGAAGATGCCGACTATTCTTTCACCGTACATGGCGGAGAGATACGGGGTGCGGATGAGCCCGTCATTGTGCTCCGCGGTAATTGAACCCTGGTATTTCATCACCAGATCGAAAACCCCGTCGCATAATTCCAATATTATTTTTGCCATATCCGGACGGCTGAAATCCATCAGAGGTATGATGTGAAAATTGCCATCGCCCGCGTGCCCAGCCAGAGTATAGATAAGCTTGTCTTTGTAGTCTTTCAATATATTGTCGAGTTCCGGCAGAAATTTAGGCAAAAATTCCGGGCGGACGATAATATCATCGATAAACGGGGCGGTGTGCTTGCCCCGAACGTGCTTGCGCAGGAGGGCAAAACTTTCCCGGCGGATGTCCCAATACTTCTCCGCTTCCGCCTCGGATCTGGTAATGTGCGTCTTTAACTGGAAGACTTTTATGAGTTCCGTAAGCGCGACGCATTTATCATGCACTATTTTTTCATTTTCTCCGGCAAACTCCGCGAGCATAATAAGTTTTGGAAAACCGCCGCCGCCTTTCAAAAAATTGCTGACCATCATGAAAAACTCCGGCAGAAAACTCCACATAAACTTTATCATCCCAAACAGGCCTTTGCTTCGAAGGAAGGAAGGGAAAAACCTGACCGCCAGCTTCATGGTCTTGTCGTCGTAAGTCTCGAGCGTTTCGGGATTTTGGGTGAGTATCTCTTTCACCAGGCGCCCCAACGGCGCGAGGTCGTCCATAAAAATCACGACTAGTTTGGAATTTTTATTTTCCGGAATAAGTTTTAAGGTGACTTCGGTCATAATGCCGAGCGTCCCCTGCGATCCGACAAGCAGTTTATTCAGATCGAAAATATTTTCCTTTAGGACGTTCCAGATATAGTATCCCGCGGAATTTTTATGCACGGCGGGCTTGGCGTGTTTTATCTCTTCTTCGTTATCGGTAATAAGCTGATAAATTCTTTTGTAGATATTACCTTCAAAATCCCCCTGCGCCATTTTTTTGTCCAGTTCGGCGCGCGTGAGAGGCTTTACCTCATAAACGTTCCCGTCGGCAAAAACAACTTTGGATTTCAGTATGTAATCCTCGGTCTTGCCGTATTTGAGCGTCCGTTCCCCTGCGGAGTTGTTGCCAAACATACCGCCAATGGCATTTATGCTTTTGGAAGCCGTATAGCACGGCAAAATCAGGTCTTTCTCCAAAGTGATTTTTTCAAAATCGCGGTAGAACATGCCGGGTTCGACGGAGATATATGAAGGCAGAGACGGGTATGTTCCGGGCTTAAAATTATTTTTTTTCTTTCCGCCGGCTTCTAACGGCAAGGGGCCGCCGACCAATTTGTTCATATGGCGGGTAAAATCCAAAATAATGGATTCCCCTATCGCCCCACCGGACATATCAGTGCCGGCACATCGGGCGGTTATGGAAATATTTTCTTTGCCCGAAGCCCACTTTACCAGATTTTGTACGTCTTCTGTGTCTTTAGGGAAAAGCACAAGCTTGGGCCGCACTTCGAAAATACTGGCGTCGCGCGAATATTGCACGAGCGTCGCCTCGCTGTCGTCCAGGTCACCTTTCCAAAATTTATTGATTTCCTCTTTCACTTATTTTATGCCGCTGAATAGTTTAAGCCGGCTTTCGACGACCGCCTGCACCGCTTCTACCGTTGGCGGGAGATATTTGTACGGAGTATTTTCTTCCGGTTTATCTAGAAGCGACTGCCTGAGAGCTTTAGTGAAAGCAACTCTAATTTCGGTATTTATATGAACAATGTCAATGCCTTCTTTTATACAAGCAGTAAAATCTTCATTCATTGAACCTGATCCTCCGTGAAGCACTAATGGAATACCAGTGGCTGCGCGAATTGCCTTAACTCGCTCCGGATGTAACCTAGGATTCCCAGTTCTGACGATACCATGAATATTACCGACGTAGGGGGCAAATAAATCTATACCTGTCGCCTCAACGAATCTTTTTGCATCTTCGGGCGTTGTCATATTTGCTTCGTCTATTCCTTCTGAAAGTTTGTCATAAATCTTCGAAGATTCGCCTATAAAACCCATCTCCGCTTCAACTAAAATATCTGTACCCTTTTTCTTATTCACTTCTTTCACGTAGTCAACGCATTGTTTTGTAATTCTTGCATTTTCTTCAAAACTTAATTTTGCTCCGTCAAAGATAACTGAATCGAACCCGGCGTCAACAGAAGCCTTGACCGTCTCAAAGCTATAATGATGATCTGCATTCAAAAAGATGGGGTAATTGTCCCGCTCGCGAATTGCGCGAACTATTGCAACTCCTTCTTCACGACCTACAAATTTTTCTTCTCCTTCGGAAAGTCCTATAATTATCGGAACATTTAGTTTTTTTGCCGCATTATAAATAGCATGCAAGGCTTCTAGATTTGAAATATTAAAATGCCCGATAGCTATCCCTTTCTCGTCTGCTTCTTTTATATATTCTCTATAAGTTTTCATATATTTACTTAAGCAATTCTTCTAATAACTTTTTTGCGACCTGCGGGTTCGCAGTTCCATCTGTTTCTTTCATTATTATACCGACAAGAGACATAAGGGCATTCGCTTTACCTCCTTTGTAATCAGCAACAATTTTGGGATTTGCTTCTATAATTTTCTTAATAAATTCTACAGATGAATCTTCGTCGTAAGCTTGTAAAAGATTTTTCTCGGCTGCGATTTTTTCAGGAGATTCGTCGTGAATCACTATAATCGCCAGTATATTTTTAGCTACTCGGGAAGAGATACTGTTTTCTGCAACCAAATTAATAAGCTCTGCAAAATTCTTCGGGGAAGGTAATTTGGCTAATGAGTTGCTTTTTTTTATTCCAAGATAATCGGAGGTAATATAATTTGAAGCAATTTGAATCCAATCCTTATTTTTTAATAATGGAACCACCTCTTCGAACCACTTACCCAAAGTCAAATCGTTAATATAACTTTCTATATCTTCGTCTTTTATTCCAAACTCATTTTTATACCTCTCTCGCTTTTCTTCAGGCAACTCCGGTAATTCTTTTTTCATCTGCTCCAAATCAAACGCTTCGTGAAGCATCATTTTCGGCAGGTCAGGATCGGGGAAATACCGGTAGTCGTGGCTGGATTCTTTTTTTCTCTGGGAAAACGTCGCTTGCTTGCTGTCATCCCAGCCGCGGGTCTCCTGCACTATTTCTTCGCCTTTGCCAGCGTCCAGAAGCTTCGTCATCCTTTCCGCTTCGTATTTGATGGCGCGCTCTACGCTCCGGAAAGAGTTCAGATTTTTCACTTCCACTTTCGTGCCGAAAACTTTCGGGTCACGGGTTATGGAAATGTTCACTTCCACGCGCATCTCCCCCTTCTCCATGTTCGCTTCGGATACATCGAGATACCAGAGTATTAGCTGGAATTCTTTGGCAAAGTGCGATGCCTTTTTCGCCGCCTCTTCCGCACTCTCGAAAGTATGCGGCTCGGTCACGAGCTCCATCAAAGGCACGCCCGCGCGATTGAAATCTATCAGCGAGTATCCTTCTTCCCACAAGTCAGACTTGTGGGTATTCCCCACAAGTCTGACTTGTGGGGAATCAATATGTTTATTGGTTCCCGTGTCTTCCTCTAAGTGAACCCGCGTAACATCCATGCCCGCCAAATGCCCGCCGGTGACAATCGGAAATTTATATTGCGATATCTGGTAGCCCTTGGGGATGTCGGGATAAAAATAATTCTTGCGGTCAAATTCTGTAAAATCTGCAATGCTGCCGCCTATCGCCAATCCTACTTTTATGACGTTTTCGATAGCTTTTTTATTGGGCACAGGCAAAGCGCCGGGGTGCGCCGTGCACACCGGACAAACATTCGTGTTGGGCCGGTTTTCGTCGGGATCGTTTTTGCACGCGCAGAACATTTTTGTCTGTGTTTTTAACTCAGCGTGAATTTCCAGCCCGATTGTTACGTAATATTTACTTTCCGCCATAAAATATATGGGCTTATTGTAGCAATTATGGACAAAATTGTCTAAAGACCGGGGTTCTGTTTGACCTCGCGGACGATTTTGCCGTCGTCCAGATGTATGACTCTCTCCGCGTTCTTGCTGAATTCTTCTTCGTGCGTCACCATAACTATAGTCTGCCCGCCTTTGTGGAGTTGTTTGAAAATTTCCATGATGATGCGGGAGGACTCGTTGTCCAAGTTTGCCGTCGGCTCATCCGCAAAAAGTATTTTGGGCTCATGGGCGATGGCCCGCGCAATGGAAACTCTTTGCTGTTCCCCGCCGGAAAGCTTGGAAGGCAGGTTGCCAAGCCGCTTGCCGAGCCCTATCTTCGTAAGCGCCGCAGCGGCTTTCTCATATGCCTGTTTTTCGGGAAGATTCTGCATTAGGAGCGGTAGGGCTACATTTTCGAGCGCGGTCATTTCCGGCAGAAGCGCGTAGTCCTGGAAAACATAGCCTAGTTCCGACAGGCGGAAAGAGGTCTTCTCACCCCCGCTCATGAGATGCGTATCTTTGCCGTCAATAAGAATTTCGCCTTCGGTGGGTTCGTCCAGAAGGCTCATCTGGTACAGAAAAGTGCTTTTACCCGCGCCGGAGCGTCCCATGATCGCGATGAATTCCCCGCTCTTCGCCGTAAAATCTATGCCCTTCAGGACTTCGGTGATACTGTCACCGTCTTTGAATGATTTTTTTAAGTTTCTTACTTCAATCATGTTGTATAAATTAATTTCTGCCCAATATCGAGTCCAATGTATTCTTGCGCACGATAAGGCGCGCCGGTATGAACCCGGCGATGACAGTGGTCGCCATAAGGAGGCCGATGCGGAAAAGCGTTCCACCCAATGGCGCCACCAGTATGCCATCCGAAAACGGGAAATCTATTGGATGCGCCGCGATAAAGGGCTGGAGAAACAGATAGAGTACAAGGATGCCTATTACCGACCCGCACAGCGCGTAAAAGAAGGACTGCATGACGTAGGATATCTCTATGGACTTTTCGTTTATGCCAATGCCTTTCAAAATACCTATGAATTTTCTGCGGGTGATGGCGTTGATGAAAATCACGATAAAAATAGTGATGGAGGCGACGACGAGGCCAATGGAAGAAAGCATGTTGCCCAACAGCGCAAAGGTGTCTACCATGTCTTTGATGAATTTCGGCTGGGCATCGGTATAGGTCTGCACCTTGGCCACAGCGTTCACGCCGTTTTGTTTTAAAACGTCCCGCACCAGCGCAGGGTCCGCGCCGGATTTAAGTTTGATGGATATCTCGTCCACATTGAAATCATTCCTGCCGATCATGCTTTTGAGCTGGGAATCCACCATGAAAACCCGCATACTGACTTCGTCGACTTTTGCTTTGATGATGCCCTTGACAGTGACTTCCCGCTCCACTCCGTGAACGCTCACGCGGATCTTGGTGCCGGGAGCAACATCCCGTAGGGTGGAAAATCCCGGAGAATCTATCGGCAAATACTTTGCAGTCAAATATGCGCCCAAAAGCACTTGGTCGTAATCCGTAGGGGCGAGATATTCGCCTTCTACGACGAATTTGGAAAGCCCGGTCACGCTTTCTTCGGCCACCGGGTCAATGCCGGTGACGGAAGCCGCGGCAGTGTTTGCCTTTTCCTTTTCGTTCGTACGCGTTTTATAGTTTGCCTCGAGTGTTCCCCCTTCCAGATACCGCGCAGTATATGCCTCCACGTCCGGCAAGGTTTCCACTATGCGGATAATCTCCGGACTGTTTTCTATATAGGTCTTGTTGTTAAGAGTGGAGATGATGACATCGCTCGTGTAATGGAGCCGCACCGCATCAATTGCGCCCTGGATGAGCCCCACTAAAATACCGCTCACCACCACAAGGTTGAGAAAGGTAAAAAACATCACGAAAATTATGAGAATGGTGGTCCAAAGGCTGGATCTCCGGATCTGCCGTTTGGCCAGGAAAAATCCGATTCTGATATCAAGTAAAGAAACCATAATTATTCCGACGGAGTTGCGTCGGGACTAAGCACTATTTCTTCCCCCGCCTCAAGCCCGGAAACTATCTCCACCTGCCCAAGCGAAGAAACCGCTCCCAGCATTACCTCACGATCCTCTACAGTGTTGTCGCGCTTAACCTTTATGAAATTCTTGCCGTCTTTCTCGAATATTACGCCGCCGGGTACTGCTATGGCGTCCGGCTTGTTGAATATTACGATGGAAACGTTCGCTGTCATGCCCGCCTTGATGCGCGAATCTTTTTCCTTGAACTGCAGAACTACTTTATACGTGGAAACTCCGTCGCGGACGGTTTCCGCCGGGTCGATGGAAATGACAGTAGTGGAGAAAAACTCTTTTCCGCCGTAAGCATCGAGCGTGACTTCCGCAACGTGCCCAAGCTCTATCAGGGCAATGTTGACCTCGGGCACAAAGCTCTCTATCTGGAAAAAGCCCCCGCCGATCATGGACACCACGGCTTCGTTTTGGGATACTGTTTCACCCGTTTCTTTTTCTACATTGGTAACCAGGCCGTCAAACGGGGCGTAAATAGTGCTTTTCCTTATTTCCGCGCGGATCTTGTCTACCTCCGCCTGTGCGACCGAGGACGCTCCGCCATTTTCTTCCGTCAGGAGCTTTTCATTTTCAAACTCCGCTTTTGCTTCATTATACGCATTATAATTTGCCAAGTATGAGGAGCTGGCTTTGTTCGGAATTTCCAAATACCACGTTGTGTCCCTATACAACTCCGGATCGTCGGGAAAAGAAACATAGAGACCGCGGTTACCCAGCGGAGTGGGCTCTTCTTCATCTATGATGCGTTCTGACCTCTCTAAACCAAAAGTCAAAATTGTAACGTCGGACAAACTAATGTTTTTCTGGATAATGCGAACTTTATAAGTGCCTTCCGCCCCGTCGTAAATTCCGGTAATCTCTGGCACATCCATGGTATAGCTCGCCGAATCCGGTATAAGCTCCAAACCGTCCGTCAGGAGCTTGCGGTATGCGCTTTCAACTTCTGTGTTTCCCTTCTGGGAATTTATTTCTTTTATCTTAAGGTCTGCCAAAAGGTCGCCTATCTCAAGCTGGGCCAGCAGTTGGCCGGCTTTTACGCTATCCCCGCTCTTTGTTCCAATGCCACCGATGCGGCCCGAAGACGCAAAGCCCAGGTCGGCCTCGCTCGCGGTGATGACCTTGCCCGACACCGAAACCTGGTTGATGAAATCTGCCCGGCTAACCACAATGGTCGCCTGCTTGTCGCCATTATTACCGAAAAAGAATATTCCGCCCAGTACCAAAATAACGGCTCCTAGTCCCCAGTAAACGTATTTCCGCCCCAAAATAGCTGAAATCCTGTTCATGAGATTATATTACAATTTTCTCAGGATTTTTACCAGCGCGTCGCTTAACTTTTTTACGGATTTATCATCGTATAGCGTCAGCGTGAAAACTTCTTTCCTGATTTTTTTAAACTCCGTCACTTTTTTAATAACGGTTTTGGGGTCTTTAGCCGCGTCGCTTTTGCTTAGAATTATTATCTCTTTTTTGTCCGCGAGCCCGTCGCTGCCCAATTTTAATTTTTTATCGTATCTCTCAAGTTCTTTCCTGATCTCTTTATAGCGTTTCAACATATTGTCATTCTCAAAGGAAACCAGATGCGCGAGTATTTTCGTGCGTTTGATGTGCCGGAGGAATTTCACGCCCAGGCCCTTGCCCGAGGAAGCTCCCTCTATGAGCCCGGGAATGTCCGCCAAAATGTAGCCATAAAAATCACCCAGGTTCGGATCCAAAGTTGTGAATTCGTAATCACCCACCTTGGCTCCCGCATTCGTCAGTGAATTTAAAAGCGAGGTCTTGCCCGCGTTGGGCAATCCTATGAGCCCCAGGTCGGCAAAGAGCTCGAGTTCCACGTGGAAATTTCCTTGCTCGCCCTCCTGCCCGGGTCGCCAGTCCCGCGGCGTGGTGTTGGTGGAACTTTTGAAATGTTCGTTGCCGAATCCTCCGCGGCCGCCCCGGAGTATCATTACTTTCTGCCCCGGTAGGGAGAGTTCCCATCTTTCTGCCGTATCCAGATTCGTGACTATGGCTCCCACCGGCAATTTCAGAAAAAAATCATTTCCATTCTTGCCATGCAGGCTTTTGCCTCCGCCATCTTCGCCTCGCGATGCCTCGAATTCTTTTTTAGCTTTATATTTGGAAAGGATGTGGATGTCGCGCACAGCTTCCACGTAAAAATCTCCGCCGCGTCCGCCGTCGCCGCCCGCGGGCCCGCCCTTGGGAATAAATTTTTCCTGCCGCCAGCGCACTACGCCGTTCCCGCCGCGCCCGGCTGCCGCCCTAATTTTTATTTCGTCAATGAATGCCATGCTGGATTTAATTTAATTCGCCGCCGCTATCTGTGCCAGTTTAATGGCGCCTGCCTTACTTTTCGCCACCGCGACAAAAAGCGCCCGGTGGCAAAACGTCGCATCCTCCACTCCGGTAATCTGTGATAACTCTTTACCCCGGAGGCCGCCCCAGCTTTCCGGAAAACTCTTGCGGTTTTCGAAACTTTTCAGGCTCTTACGCACAGCTTTCGCGCCCCAATCGCCTGTTTTACGGGAATACACGACAAAAATAGGTTCCGGAAAATTTGAAATAATAAACTCAAACGGATAATTCTTGTCCAGGATTATTATTTTCTTGTCCTTGGAATTTTTATAAGCCAAAACGACCGACTCTTCCGCTTCCAGCATATCCCGCGCCTGGATGATCTCCCGGGAAATAATGTTTTTAGCCAATTCCACGCATTTTAAAAATACTCCGTCAATATCGGCATCGCCTTCTTTCCAGGTAGGCGTCATGGCAAAAAATATATTCTGGACATAATAGGGCCCGACTTCGTGCTTGCTCGCCACCAGGTCAAAACCGTTGTCCCAGGCGTCGACGGGTGCGCACAGCCGTTTTTCTATGATTTCCGCAGCGCGCTTACCGCCCGCGAGTTCTTCGCCGAATTTTTTCCAGACCAGGCCGAGCGAAGAATACTCGATACCATGCGGGCCCGAGCCGGCTCCGCCTATCTGATGGTGGTCAAATCTGTTTTTTTCTTCATCGTAAATGCCGCCTACGTCAAAAACATAGTCCCCGGTCTTGATGATCTCATCGTCGCGGGTGCGGATTATTTCAAAATTTTTCCCCTTGCTTTGGAGATATATGGAAAGCGCCGCCGCCGCAAATATGTCGTCAGCGTGAAAAGAACCGTTGTGCGTGATAAGTTTGTTAATTTTTTCCTTCATAAAATTCTTGGAATACCTCATATAACCAACCGACAAATCTATCAAATAATACGAAAATTGTAAATAGCGCAAGCATTATTCCGAGGAAACCCCACACGTCACTGGAAACACTTAGCGCGGTATAGCTGAAAATATAACCCAGAGAGAGAAGCAGGGGCGCCCAGACCAGCGTGGCATAAATCTCGGCCCTAAGATACTTTTTGAAATCAATGCCTTCAAAACCCGCGAACAGGATGACGATATTGTTCGCGCCGATGATGAACTTGGACACGAAGATAGACCAAAAGGGCTTCGATTTGAATCCGGGCAGAACGCCATAAACGCGTTTTTGGATGTATCGGAAAAACCGGTTATGGTTGAACTTACGATACAAGAATTCCCCGAGCCTGTAGCCGAAAAAAGTTTTGCAGAACGCGCCTGCCAAAATAAACACGAGCGCGACCCAGATGTTGAGCGCGCCCAAATGCGCGAGCACTCCCGTCGAAATTATTATCACTTCCCCCTCCAACAGAAGCCCGACTAGGATTATGGCATATGTCAGTATCTGATGATGCTCGACCAGGGCGATTAAAAAATTTACAGTGTGCATTCTCGTGCAAAATTAAAACAGTCCGTCTACCACCTCCCGCACCACGGCACCGTCGGCCTTGCCCTTCAAGTCCTTCATAAGCGCGGACATGAGCATGCCTTTTTTGGCAGGGTCGCTTATGTGGAGTTCGTCTTTTTTTGCCTTGGCTATCTTTTCCACTTCGCTTTTATCCATCAATTTCGGCAAATAAGTCTCCAGAATTCTAAGCTGGGCTTCCTCCACTTTTACCAGGTCTGCCCTGTTGCCCTTTTGGAATTGTTCTATGGAATCTTTTCTTTGTTTCCCCATCTTGGTTATGACCGACAAGGCCTCTTCGTCGCTCAATATTTCATTCGGCTTCTTGCCCTTGGCCACCAGCTCGTTGGTAAAAGCCGCGAGCATGCCCCGGTATGTCTCGAGCGCCGTGCTGTCTTTCGCCATCATCGCTTCTTTTATTTTATTTTTGACTTCGTCATGAATCATAACCTTGAGGAAATATGTTATTTCCTTTTTCATTCTAACAAATTTATGCTAAAATAGCACTATGGTCAAGCTTATATTTTTTGACACGGAGACCACCGGCAACGAACAAAAAGACTTTCTGGTTCAAATTGCTTTCAAGCACGAAGGCGGAAGTTTCTCGGGCCTTTATAAGCCGGAAATAAAAATTCCTCCGGAAGCTTCCGCTATACACCACATCACCAATAAAATGGTCGCCGATAAGCCGACTTTCAAGGAAAGCACCGACCAGCCGATAATTAAAAAACTTTTTGAAGACAAAGATTCCGTTGTCGTCGCACACAACGCGCCTTTTGACCTCATGATTGTCGCCAAAGAAGACATCAAGCCCCATAACTTCATCTGCACCCTCCGCGTGGCCCGCGAACTCGACCCGGAAGCAAAAATACCGCGCTACAATCTACAGTACCTGCGGTATTTCCTAGAACTCGAAGTCGAGGCCACGGCACATGATGCTTTGGGCGACGTACTGGTGCTGGAGAAACTCTTTGAGCGACTTAAAAATAAAATAATGCAGGAGGGGAAACTCACCGAAGATAAAGCCGTAGAAAAGATGGTGGAGATCTCTTCGCATCCTTCCCTCTTCCGGACCATGAATTTCGGCAAACATAATGGTAAGAAAATCGAAGAGGTGCTGGCAACCGACCGCGGATACCTCGAATGGCTTCTGCAAGAGAAACTCGATAGCGACCAAATCGAGGACGATTGGATATATACTCTCAAGCATCACTTGAAAAAAATAGGATTCTAGTGTATAATACTTGCGGAGTAAAATCGTATGGATGAGAGGGATAATCAATGTTCCAACACGGACGTCGCGTAGTCATCATTCCCGAAAACGGAAAGCTTGTGGCGAAGTTTTACGACGGACCGAACGATTTCGTCGGCAACCTTCATGATGTGCCACAACACCTCGACCACCGCGACGAGACTATGAGCGGATGGGTGGACGAAGAAGCTGCGAAAAAGGGTCTCGTGGCCTTCCCCGACGATGATGCACCGTTCGCATTCGACCTCTACGAATACCCTGTTCCAGAACCGTAAAGAGTTTTCATTGCGAGTCGCCGAGAAGGGCCACCAGCTCACCGGCGGCTCTTCTCATTTAGTTACTCCACTTCTTTAGATCCTTCTAATAAAACACTAGGAATGGCTTTGGTAGATTTTGCACCAAGTTTTTTAATATTTTCAACCCTATTAAGTAAATTACCTTTACCAGTAGATATCTTTTTTATTGCCTCCTCGTAATTTTCTTTTGCGCTATCTATTTTTTTACCTATATCCACCAAATCTGTTATAAAACCAACAAATTTATCATAGAGTTCGCCACTTTGTCGAGCAATCTCTAAAGCATTCACATTTTGACTTTGAGTTTTCCATAAATTGTTTATTAGTCGCAATGTTGGAATAAGATTAGTGGGTCCTAAAATAATTACATTATATTCATAGGCAAAAGCCCATAGCTCTAAGTCATTATTTAATGCTAATAAATAAGCTGGCTCTATCGGAATAAACATCAAAACAAAATCAGGCGCATTGATTTGATAAAGGGATTGATAATTTTTTTTACTCAATTCTTTTACATGATTACGCACTGAATTAATATGCTCTTTAAGTAAAACTACCTTTTCACTCTCATTTTCTGTCGCCCAAAATTTGTCATACGCAACTAAAGATACCTTGGAATCAATAACTATATGTTTATTTTCAGGTAGATTAATTATCACATCAGGCTGTAAACGCCTACCACCTTCACTTGTCATGCTTTCTTGTGTACGAAAGTGAATATTCTTAATCAGACCAGATTTTTCTAAAACACTTTCTAAAATCATTTCCCCCCACCCGCCTTGCGTCTTTGTTTCACCTTTAAGAGCTTTAGTCAAATTAGTTGCATCTTTGCTCATTTGTTCATTTAGTTTACTAAATAAGCCAATTTGTTCTTTAAGAATTGTAGTTTCTTTTAAATTTTCCCTATGGATAGTTTCAGCTTTATTTTGAAATTCTGTAATTTTATCCTTGAGTGGATTAAGTGTTTCTTGTAAATGGGTTTTATTGTCTACCATCAAGGCCTTACTTTGTGCGGTAAGAATCTTTTCAGCAATATTTTCAAATTTATTATCTTTTTCTTTTTCTTCTGAATATCTAGATTGTAATTCATGAAGTTCGGTTTCTTTTGACGCCAACTGAGAAGTAATCTTAATATGTTCTTCCACTGAAATAGCTTCTTTGTTGAGAAATTTGCTCTTGGCAACAAACCAAGCAATTACAGCTCCCAAAACAACACCTATTAATAAAAATTCTATTTCCATAATTATAGTATATCACAATAGATAAAATCACAGCACGAGGTTTTTTATAAAATACTCGTGAAATTTGGTGGTGGAAAGTTCGGGATGGAAACAAGTTGCCAGATAGTTCCTGCCTTTTCCTCTTTCTTCGCAGGCAATTATATTTTTTTTATTCCCCGCCAGAATAGTGACATTTTTCCCAACTTTTTTTATTTTCGGAGCGCGGATAAACACCGCATTTATTTTACCCAGTTTTGTTTCTATGTTTTCTTCAAATGATTCCCCCTGCGCGCCATAGGCATTCCTGTCCACTTCCATATCCATTACCTCAAGAGACTTCTGCCCTTTAATTTTATTTTTTATATTCTTTGCGATAAATATCGCCCCCGCGCAGGTGCCAAAAATATTTTTTATTTTTTTCAATTCCTGGAAAATTCCCGCATTTAGAACAAGCTTATAAAACACCGTACTCTCACCCCCGGGCAGAATTAGCGCGTCCAGATTTTTTATATCTTTTCTGGAGCGGATTAAAACAACTTCGCCGTCCTGCTTTAAATTTTTTAGCGCTTGCAGGCTCGCTTCTTTATGTTCTGCGACACCTCCCTGAAAAGCAAGTATCCCTATCCTGATTTTCTTCTTCCGCATAAATCCTTTAAACTCCCCGTTCGGCAAGTTTGGTTTCCAATTTTGAGATTTCCTGCCCCCGCATCAGACTGCCCAGATTCTCGCTTGCTTTGGCAATAATCTTCGCATCATTAAAATGAGCCACGGAATCGACGATAGCCTTTGCCAGGCGTTCGGGATTGCCGCTTTTAAAAATCCCCGAGCCCACAAACACCCCGTCCATGCCAAGCTGCATGCAAAGCGCCGCGTCCGCCGGAGTAGCTATGCCACCGGCGGCAAAGTTTACCACCGTCAGTCGGCCCGCTTTTGCGGTCCGCAACACCAAATCAAACGGCACGCGGAACTCTTTTGCCTTTTTTCGCAATTGCCCTGTTTCTTTTTTTGCAAGATATTTTTTTAATTCTTCCAGTCCCCTGTTTACCGCGCGAATATGGCGGACGGCTTCCACGATGTTGCCCGTGCCAGCTTCCCCTTTTGTGCGCATCATCGCTGCGCCTTCATTGATACGCCTCAAGGCCTCGCCCAAATTGCGCGCGCCGCAGACGAAAGGAATGGTAAATTTTGTTTTATCAACATGAAATTCCTCATCGGCGGGCGTAAGCACTTCGCTTTCGTCTATGAAGTCCGCATTTAGAGCCTCCAGGAGCTGCGCCTCCACGAAATGCCCGATGCGGCACTTGGCCATCACGGGTATGGTAACCGCTTTTTGAATTTCTTTTATTTTACCGGGGTCGGACATCCTGGCCACCCCGCCATCTTTACGGATATCCGCAGGCACGCGCTCGAGGGCCATCACGGCCACTGCGCCCGCCTTCTCCGCAATCCGGGCCTGTTTTGCGTTGACCACGTCCATTATCACTCCGCCTTTCAGCATCTGCGCGAGCCCAGATTTTGTCTTAAAAGTTCCCGTTTTTTTCATACTGAAACCATATTAACATACCAAACTAAATAAAAAAACCCGGGCCGAAAAGAAATTTTTTAAAATAAAACGAGTGCAGGGGCGGCCGCGATTGCGACAGCCCCTGTAACGCACAGATATTCGTATTCGATAAATCCTCCTCTCTGCCCAGATTCCGCCGGGCGCGGGTGTCGGTCAGGCGGACGACCTATGTCTCCTTCGACTTGTAGTTGATGAACAACAAGGTGCCGCCCACCAGGACGAGCATAATCACGGCGAAGGTAATGCCGAGGCTGAAGGGCAACTTCTGCCCGGCCGCGGTGGTGGCGAGGATAAGTGCGAACTGATTCATGGGTGAATCTCCTATTTTTCTCCCGGAAGTGTCACTGCCGGGAATAAAAAGCATGTTTTTGCTCCTTATTTCCAGCAGCGACTTTTTAAAGTGCAACCTCATGCAGTATAGCATATTCTGCTAGAAAAGTCAAGCTCTAAAGGTAATTTAGGGCTTTTGAAGCGGCTACGTACCGGACGGGTTTTTATTCACTGATAACCAGAGCGGCAAACTCTTTCAGGCTTTCGACTGTGAAAGTCGGCTTTGATTCCTTGAGCTTGGCAAAGTCGTAGAAAATTTTATTTTCCGGCGGCAGGAATAGGCAGGAATCGAGCCCCGCGGCTTTTGCGGCCATAATGTCGGTATGGGAATCGCCCAAAACAATGGCGCCCTTTGGACTCATTTTGGCAATTTTAAGAATTTGTTCAAAGGGTTCAGGGTCGGGCTTGTGATTTGTGACATCATTGCCGGAAACGATCGCGGAAAAAAATCCGAGGAAGCCGGCCTGCCTGAGGGACTCCATCAGAAGCGTCTTTTCGCTCGAAGAAACCAGCGTCAGATTTATATTATTCTCGTGCAATCTTTCTAGTGCCTCACGCGCGCCGGGATAAATTTTAAGGTAGGAAACGTGGCTATTCACGTATTGATGCACCGGCGGCACGAGAGCTTTGAAATCAATGTCGGGGTATTTTATGCCGGCCTTGCCGTGCTCGTAAAAAAAATCATCCACGATAACCTTGTCCGAATAGCGGAATCCCTGTTTTCCGAGTTCACTCCGGAAACCGTCGAGCCACAGATGCAGCGTCATGGCCAATGTCCCGTCCCAGTCAAAAATCACGGAAGAATATTTCATATGCAAAGTATAGCAAAAAAATTAGCATTTTCGTAAAAAAATGTTATATTTTTGCTATTGGCCTCATCGTCTAACGGCTAGGACGGGAGCTTCTCAAGCTCCAAATCGGGGTTCGATTCCCCGTGAGGTCACACGACCAAAAAGCACCGGATTTTCTCTAGTGCTTTTTGCGTCGCTCGTGATCGCCATACGGCGAGAATCGAAAGCCGGAGCGCGGCGGCGCGAGACGGGGTCGCGAGCTTTTTCAGCAGAAAAAGACTTGTGACCGAAAGCGTACTCGCGATTCCCCGTGAGGTCACACTAAAATCTGTGTTATAATCTGAACATGTTGGAAAGAGCGACGCCACAACCAAACAAACCGCCTACAGAGCCTACAGAAGAAATCTTTTTATTTGGGGTTAAGCCTTGGGTTGATGCACTGAGAAAAATAGGCGCGGAGAAGATATTACCTCCCTTCAATGACGTAATAACCGGAAATGCGGCCCCGGCAGCGGCATCCGGCTACAATCTGGTACTGAGCAATATAAATTTAGACGGGCGTATCTGCGATATATACCATTTGGATGTGGATGAAAATGGGCAAAAGGTAGAGAAGCGCAATTATCGCCGGGTTTACATTCACTTAAAGTCTGCGAACGAAGGCCACTAGCGCGATTGTTCCGGGTATAAACTTATTAGTGTAAAATGGTGCTAGTTTTTATCCGGTAACTAGCAAATCCGGGTGGTGTTGGGGAGTGCTGGGAGGCTGTGGGGCTTGTCGCAGACAAGCATCCGGGCCGTGCACCCCACACACGGGTCGGGGGCGTATTTTGCCTGCCTGTACAGGCAAAAACAGCTACAGCCCATGCCTTTCCGGGCATGGAACCACTGGCCGTCGCAGTTGACCATAATGTCATCCGCGAAGAAAAAACCGCGGCACCAAGAGCATCTCATGGAACACCTCCTTGTTCCATTTAGTTATACTACTTATCAAAAAAGTGTCTAGGGGCAATACGCCCCTATGTTTCTGTTAGAGATAGCTGTAGAACAATAATGCTATTTCCCGGGCACGAATTTCATGGATATGGAATTGACACAGTGCCGCAAATTTTTTTTTGTAAATCCTTCGCCGGTAAAAAGATGCCCTAGGTGGCCGCCGCATTTGGCACAGGTTATCTCGGTGCGCGCTCCGTCCGCGTCCAAAGTTTTCTTTATCGCCCCCGGTATCTCGTCATCAAAGGAAGGCCAACCGCAGTGCGATTCAAATTTGTCCTTCGAATTATAAAGCGGGGCCTCGCATTGGCGGCACACATACACGCCGGTCTCTTTATTGTTCACGTACTCGCCCATAAACGGCGCTTCTGTCCCCTTGTCAATAATTACTCTTTTTTCTTCCGGAGTTAAATCTTTCATCCGAGTGATTTATTCCTTGGCGCGCCATTCGGGATCCTGCCGGACCAGAAGTTTTTCTTTGCTGTCCTGTTCCAGCATTATCTGTTCCACCGCGCGCTCCATGCGCATGCCCTGCGAGCCTTTGATGAGCACGATGTCGTTTTTTTGCACAAAAGTTTTGAGGAATTCTCCCGCCCCGCGCGAATCAACGCACTCGAAAATGGAATCCGCGCGCATGCCCGCTTCCCGCGCGCCTTCCGCTATGTTTTTTGCCCTCTGCCCCACAACTATCACCGCTTCTGCGTTTTCTTTTGTGAGCCGCCCGATATTTTTATGCGCCTCGATAGTGTGCTTGCCGAGCTCGAGCATGTCTCCCAGGACAGCGATCTTCCGGCAGCCCTCGACCCTGCATTTTATTTCCCCGAGTGTCTTAAGGGCTCCCTCGCAGGCCACGGGCGAAGAATTGTATGTATCATCTATTATAAGGGACTTTTTTATTCCCTTAACCAGGCGCATGCGTCCGGGCGGCACATCGTAATCCCGGAGAGAATCTGCGGCGGACAAGAGATTCCACTTGAATCCGGAGGCGAGCGCTAGCGCCGCAAGCGAAGCATAAATATGATTCCTGCCAAAAACACCGTCTATTACCACCGGCAGACTTTTGCCTTCCGCATCTACCCGGAATATGACGCCCTCCGGCTCATTCTTTTCATTGTAGGAAATATTGTCGCCGGAACCGCGGATGTCCGCACCTTCGGAGAAGCCGAAGGCGATGCTCCGGCACTTGGTTTTTTCCTTCATCTTCCGAACCGCTTCGTCGTCGTGGTTGAGTACCAAGAGACCGCCGGGCTTGAGCGTCCGGATGAGCGCTGATTTCTCTTCTATCAGATGCTCACGGGAATCGAAAAATTCTATATGCACGGGAGTTTCGCTGATAGCGGTAACGATGACCGCATCCGCCCTAAGCCAGGCGGCGGTTTTTCTCATGTCCCCCGGCTTGCCCACGCCCGCTTCCAGCACGAGCCACTTCGGATACTTATGGGGCCAGATGAAAAGCCAGAGCCCCCGCAAAATATTTGAGGTCCAAACGAGAGGGTTGCTCCAGCCGTTCGGAATCCCGAGCACGGAGAGCGGCAGCCCTATCTCGGAATTAAAACTTTTTTCGCTTTTGCGCACGTAGGAAAGAGCGGATAGCACGGCATAGACCGCGTCTTTGGTCGAGGTCTTCCCGACCGAGCCGGTAATGACAATAACTCGCGGCTGGTATTTCCAAAGCACAAGCCGGGACTCGGTTTTTAAAATATAAGCGAGAATTTGTTTTAAAATATTTTTCATTTGATTTGTCGCCCCCAAGTCGGA
The DNA here is from genome assembly GCA_964637995.1 of uncultured Candidatus Saccharibacteria bacterium. Taxonomy (GTDB): domain Bacteria; phylum Patescibacteriota; class Minisyncoccia; order Phycocordibacterales; family UBA9973; genus UBA9973. Next base: position 14,849 of record CAZWXV010000005.1, on the reverse strand, counting down.
CTTGTGGGAAACCCACAAGTCCGACTTGGGGGCACTAACGGTCCGGCGGAATACTATAATAATTCAAGAGAAACTTGGTGATATCCACGAACGGGTCGGACCAAGTGGTCGCGGCATACTGAACACCCTTGGGATTGATGGCATATAAAAAGACAATGAACTCGGGGTCGTATGCCGGAAAATAACCGAAAAAAGAATGCGTATGCCTGTCTGTATAATAACCGCCGTTCTCGCTGTCCGCAACTTGAGCGGTGCCTGTTTTTGCGGCGACACTAAAATGTTCCAGGGGCTTGCCAATACCTTTATCCATTACCGTGACCAGCATGCGGGTGATTTCATCCGAGGTTTGGGGGGTTATCTTCGTGGGCACCGTGGGGTAAATCATTTTTTTGAATCCCCCATCCGTATATTTTATTTCTTCCACAACGTGGGGCGTTACTAGATTGCCGCCGTTCCCGAGAGAGGCGAGCGCGCGGGCGAGCCCCACCGGAGTAAGCGCTATGCCCTGCCCGAAGGCAGCGTTGGCATATTCAATCTCGCGCGGACTATTCAAAATTCCGGAAACCAGGCCCGAAGTTTCGTTGGGCAGGTCGATGCCGGTCTTCTCTTTGATGCCGTATCCCAGGAGATATTCCCGCATTTTTTGTTTGCCCAGTTTTTGTTCGACGAAGACCATACCGGTGTTGAGCGACTGGTTTAAGACATCCTGCATGGTCGTGCCAGGACCCCGCCCCTTCTTGTCAAAATTGAATATTTCTTTCTTCTCGACTTTTACCGAGCCGCTGTCGGTATAGGTGGTCTTGGCCGTTACCGCGCCGGTGTCCAGCGCCGCGGCCATGACCAGCGGCTTGACCACGGAGCCGAACTCGAACACGTTTTCCACCAGCGGATTGGAAAAGATCTGATTGTTTGCGGCAACGGAAAATTTATTAGGGTCAAAAGCGGGCAGGGCTGCCAGCGCGTAAATGGAACCGTCGCGCGGATCCATTATGATGCCGCCAACGAGATCCACCGAATATTTTTCTTTCACCTCCTCCAGTTTGCCTTGGAGTAAGCTCTGCACTTTGGGCTCGATGGTAGTCACTATATCCCCTTCTTTATCTTCTTCCCTGAAACTTTTTTGAATATTGGAAAATACTTCCGCGAAAAAGTTCACGTACGGTTCATTTGCGCCCCGGGACAACTCCCGGTCGTACTGCCGCTCCAAGCCGTAGCGCCCGCCGAGTTCGTCGCCCTTGTAACCCACGAAACCCAGGGTGTGCGCCGCCAGGTCGCCTCCGGGATAAGAACGCCACTTTTCTTTGAAAACGCTCAACCCGGGGATTTTTAGCGCGGAGACAGCATCCACGGTTTCGCGGGTTAAACGCTGGGCAACTTCTTCATAAGGGTCATTCTCTTTTGAGGCCTTCGACAAGAAATCTTCGCGGGACATCGGAATTATCGCGTTAACTTTTTTATAAACTTCGGCCGCATCGGTAATTTTCATGGGATTGATCGTAAGCTTGAAGCCGGATATCTGCGCGGCGGCGGAAATGAGTTCACCGTCCTTGCGCTGCCAGTAGACCGTGCCGCGCTCATAAACGTTCTGGGAGGGGGTAACATACTGGCGGTCCGCCTCTCCGGAATAATAATCGCCATGGACTACCTGCACCCAAAAAAGCCGGGTCACCACTGCCGCGGAAAACAATATCAGTAAAAAAGCGACCACCCTCGAGCGAAGCAAAAAACTAGATTTCATTGCGAGAAAGCTCGAGGCTTCCGAGAGCTTTCTCGCGCGGCGCGAAACTGGCGCGCGCTTCCTCAAAGCCCATAGAGCGTGAAAGTTCCATATCAATCGAGCCGGATACCGACAAATATTCGAGTTCCAGGTCACCAACTAGGGCAGACAAGGCCTGAGCCTCTTTTTCCAGATTTTTCCTTTCTACAATGTTCCAGACCATGAACCCCAAAAGAAGCGCATAGGTCAGGCAGAGCAGCCCGAGCGTGGAAAGCATGGCCCGGAGAACAGCCCGCGGCATATCAACATTATTGTTCATAATATTGACGTTTTGCATTCCCCTGTAAAGTTTTAAGCTCGCTTCTCTCATTGTTTTTGTTGTTTTTCTAAAATTCTTAATTTTGCGCTCCGGGACCGCGGATTTTCTTTTATTTCGGCCTCGCCGGGCGTTATCGGTTTTTTGTTAATAAGCACCGCCCCGCCCTCCGCCTTTTTTTCTTTATAAAAATTCTTCACTATCCTGTCCTCCAGACTGTGGAAAGATATAACCGCCATCCTGCCGCCCGGTTTCAACTTTTCGAACCCGGCCCAGAGGCCTGCCTTTAGCGCCCCGAGCTCGTCATTCACTGCGATGCGCAGAGCTTGGAAAGTTCGGGTAGCACAGTGCAATTTTTGTTTTTTATATGCCCTGCCTACTGCACCTTCTATTATTGCCACTAAATCAAACGTGGTCTTGATGTCCGCCTTCTCTCTCGCTTCCACGATTGCTTTAGCAATCTTGCGGCTTAGCTTTTCTTCACCGTAGCCGTAGATAATATCGGCCAAACTTTTCTCCTCCCAAGTATTGACGACATCATATGCCGTCAGGTCTTCCGGAGAGGGATTTTCCTTCATCGTCATGAGAAGCGGCTCACGTCGGATGAAAGAAAATCCCCGTTCGGAATTCTCCAGTTGGTCGGAACTCAAGCCTAAATCAAAAATAATTGCATTAACTTCATCTTTTACAACTTTATTTAAATCCCTGAAGTTCGCGTTGACGAAAGTTATATTGCAATTCAAATCTTTGAACTTACTTTGGGCTTTTTCAAAAACACTTTTGTCTTGGTCGAGGGCAATTATTTTTGTATTTGGAAATCTTTTACAAATCTCCATGCTATGCCCTCCGCCGCCAAATGTGCAATCTACAACCACTGCCTTCGGTCCTAAATTTAAACCCTCTATTGTTTCCTTTAAAAGAACTGGCAGGTGTTTGCTTGGCATTATCTTTTTACGAACCTGTTCCGAGCTTCTCCGCCAATTGCTCCGCTTCTTTGGCCACTTTATCTTTCTGTTCGCTCCATGCTTTTTCGTTCCAAATCTCAACCCTGTCTTTAACTCCGATAATCGCCGCTTTGTCCCGAAGCCGGATACCTGCTTGCAGAAATTCCGGAATGAGCATCCGTCCAATCGAATCGAGCTCCACCTCCGCCGCGCGTCCGAACATATATCGGTTGAAACTTCGCTGGTCGGCCTTGAGAAAAGACAGGTTGGAATCCGAGTCGGAAAGTTTCTTGCTCACTTTCGCCCACTCAGCAGTCGTGAAGATGAACAGGCATTGCCCCAGCCCCGGCGTAATAATGATTTTCTTCCCGAGTTCTTTCCGAAATTTCGCCGGCATAGAAACCCGGTTCTTTTCATCTATTGTGTGAATGTACTCGCCGATAAGCATGGTTTTTGATTAAAATACGTTTTCCACAGATTTCCCACTTTTTCCCACTTCATTAGCATTATAAACCAACCCCAAAACAAGGCAAACCCTCCCCTGTGGATAACTCCCTCCCCCCCCCCGCCGGAGCTTGCCAATTTATAACAAAGTGACATAATTAAAGCATGAGTACTGCCGAGCATATTCCGATCAGAAGAGAAGACGGACCGGAAACCCTTCCCGGTCCCGAGTTCGTCGCTCTGCCTGTAATTTCGCAAAGAACCAAAGAAAGAATTATCGGCATATTGGGCTTAAGCCCGAACGTAGATATACGAGAGATACTTACTACTTATAGAGATAAGTGGCAGACCCTTGCCCCTGCTTCAGGTGGAGTAAGTTGGACCAATCGAAGCAAAAACGACTGGGCTCCACCAAAAGAAAATTCCAAGCTCGTAAAACTCCTTATAGATCGTTTTGGCTTGCCTGGCGATGATAGCGAAAATAGCAATAGCTATGAAAACGACAATGCTCCACCAGCCAAGGCTGGCAGAGATTTTGAATTAGATACTACCGGAGAAACTCTAAAGCATTCAGAAGAAGAACCCGCTGTCACAAGCGATGTGGATTTTAAACTAGACAATAAATAAACTCACGAAAAAGCGCCCTCTCGGGCGTTTTTTGATTTGCTCGATTCTGCTTGACTTTATACTCAAAATGTGCTATACTGCCATTATAGGAGGTCGTGCATGGACGACTTAGAGATGCTAGACGAAGTGATACTGGTTGCTATTCTCAGCCCGAAGTCTGAGACCGGCAACCCCGATGAGCTTTCGAAGAAACTTTCCAAGCTCTTCGGCCAGCAGATTGACGTCGCGGGGCCCTGGAAACAATTCTCGTTCGTTCTCGTGATTGAGGGCGAGGAGACGGAAGTCCTCGGCAAGCTGCTGGCGGTCGGGCTCCACGGCAAAGTCACCTAGCTGTGTGGCCCTGCCCTCCTCCGGCGCACCCGCGCTGGAGGAGGGCACCTCCTCCAAAGTTCTTTTCTTATCAGGCGTGTTCACACCGCCTCACGTTGCCTCAACGATGCCTCACCGCTCTTGAGGCAATCGTTATTTATAGGCAAATTTTAATATAATTTAAAATCCCCCGTCAGTTTTTCTACCGCATCTTTCGGACCGTAAACGAGGACGCCCAAATATTCTATCTCCTCGAAATTTTTGGAGGCCGTGATTTCCACGACTTTTTTATCACTGGTGGTCTCTATCATCTCCCGGGTAAATTCATCCACCTCAAGTTTTTCTTCTTTAGCTTTTGAGAGAAGTTCTTTTAACTCTTTTCCTGAAGAAGCTGTTTTTATCATGATGGCATTTTTAATATTGAGTTTTATCCTCTTGTCGTCCTTGGTCGCAATAGTATCCCGCGTAAACAAGTCCCCTCTGCCCACACGCGCCCCGAAGGCGGCAGTGAGGTGGGCGACGGTATTGAGCTCCTGCCACGGCTCCATTTTTGCATCTTTCGCGAGCACGGCCACCGCCATCATGGTCTTTTTATTTTTCGCGGGGGCTCGCTGCCCTTCCGGCTTCATCAAAGGGAAGAGCTGGGTCTCGCGGAGCGGTTTGTCCGCCAAAAAAGTAAAGAGCCGCTCGCCGTAGGCGAAACCGAAGGCGGGAGGCATGCCGTGTTCCAGCATTTCCACAAATTCATCATCCGGCATCATGGCTTCTTCGTCCCCGCCTTCAATGAGCTTTTTCTGTACGTCAAATCTTTCTTTCTGGTCAATGGGGTCATTGAGCTCCGAAAAGCCATTGGTCATCTCGGCACCGGCAAGTATGAGCTGGACACGCTCGGTCAGAAGAGGGTTTTCCGGTTTTGCTTTTGATAACGGAGAAACCAGTTTCGGCACATCGATGAGCCAGGCTGGCCCCACTATCTGCTTCCGGCAGTATTTCCAAAGCGAGTCTGTCAGACGTTCTTTGTTCGCACCTTCATACTTCACTCCGAGTTCGTCTAATTTTTTCATCATTTCTTTTTCCGTCGCAGAGAGCACATCTATGTCTATCATTTTTTTTACCGTATCAACATACGGAATTTTCTCCCACGGCTCTGATAGGTCTACCCTGTGGCCATGAGTTTCAAATTGCAAAGTGCCGAAGGTTGCCTCCGCCACTTCCTTAATCATTTTTTCCGTAAATTCCATGCCTTGCCGGTAATCCATATAGCCGGCATAGAATTCCATCCCCGTGAATTCCTGTGTATGCTCCGGGCTTGAGCCTTCATTCCGGTACACCCTGCCTATTTCAAATACTCTGGGAAAACCTGCGGCCAAGAGCCTTTTCTGCCACAGTTCCCCGACCGATATACGCATGAAAACATCCAAATCAAAATCATTGTGGTGAGTTTTAAAGGGACGTGCTTCCGCTCCGCCGGTGGTCACTTCTATGGTCGGAGTATCAACCTCCAAAAACCCTTCTTTTTTTAAGAAACTGCGTGTCGCATCCCAAAACCTGGCTTTTTTAATGAACAGGTCGTGCAATTCCGGATTCATCAGGATGTCGAGATAGCGCCTGCGGTACCGCTCTTCCACATCGACAAGCCCGTGCCATTTCTCCGGCAGCGGCCTTAAGCTTTTGGAAAGCATCCGCCAGTCGCGCGCTTCCAGAGTTTTTTCGCCGCGGTTGGTTTTGAAAAAAGTTCCGCGGAGTTCCACGAAATCGCCGATGTCGGTGACTTCGTTCCAGAAATTTAATTTTTCCTCGCCCAGAACATCTTTCTTCAAGAGCCCCTGGAAGGAACCCGTGCCGTCGTAGAGAGTTATGAAAATTATGGCGCCCTGCCCGCGAATGGACATTATTCTGCCGGCTACCCATTTTTCTTCTTTGGATTTTTCCAGAGCGTCAAAATTTGCCGCCGCTTCCCCGAGGCTGAGCTCCCTTTTGGAATCCGCCGGGTACGGGTTTACGCCGCTTTTTTTTAAAGCTTCCAGTTTTTTTATTCTCGTCTGCCTGATTTCGTCGAGAGAAGACATAAGAAAGACATTTGTGCCCTGAGCGGGGCTCGGGCTTAAGAGACGTTTATGATCTTGTAATTGACGGCACCCCTAGGAGTCTCGAAGGAAACGCTTTCCCCTTTCTTCTTACCGAAAAGCGCGCGGCCTATGGGAGAATGGTTGGAAATTTTGCCTTTGACCGTATCCGCCTCCTGTGAACCTACTATAACATATTTTTTTTCTTCTTTGGTGCCCACTTTTTGCACCACCACCGTAGAGCCGATTTCGATGATATCCCCGCCGCCGCCCTTGACTGTATGGGAAGACTCCAGAATCTCTTCTATCCTTTTGATACGCGTTTCGAGCTTGCCCTGCTCTTCGCGGGCCTGATGATATTCCGCATTTTCCGCAAGGTCGCCCAGGGACTTGGCATACGCCAAAATCTCAAGTATCTCCTTCCTCTTTGGCCCTTTAAGGTCCAAAAGTTCAGCCTGGAGCTCTTTTCTTTTCTCTGCGGTAATGTAATTGGCTGATTGGTTCATTGTTTGGGAATTTAGTTTTGGTAATTAAACGATGAAACCCCGTTTCGAGAAACGGGATTAAACATAAATTTACCCTTTTTACGGGCAAAAGTCAAAGCGAGTGAGACGATACCCGCGGCTACAAGCTCTTGCTTAAAATCTCTTTTATGGTAACCTATAGTTCATGGCTAAAACAGTTATCGAGGTCAGGAAAAATCCGAACGAGAATAATTCCAGCGTCCTGCGCCGCTTTTCGCGCCGCATTCAGGAGTCCGGCATAATACGTAGAGTCAAAAGCTCCCGCTACAACGAGAGAAAAGAATCCAAGCTCAAGGTCAAAAAAAGCGCGCTCAAGCGCATGCAGCGGCGCAAGGAAATAGAGAAACTCAAGAAGCTGGGCAAAATAGTGACTAAGACCAGGTAGCGTATGGAAAAAAAGTTTGCGAGAATGAAAAACGATATTTTGGGAAAAAACTATTCCCTGTCCATAGCGTACGTCACGCCCGCCAAATCCCGGGAACTAAACAAAAAATACAGGAAAAAAGACAAGGCAACCAATGTCCTTGCTTTTCCATTGCGCAAAGATATGGGCGAGCTGGTCCTCTGCCCCGGGGTGATAAAGAAGGAGGCGAAAAATTTCGGGCGAACCTTCGAGCAATTTTTGGGGTTCCTGGTTATCCACGGCATGCTTCATTTGAAAGGCGGCCAACATAGTAGTAAGATGGGGAGAGAGGAAGAAAAATATGATAAGAAATATTTCAGTCGGGATAGACGTAGGGTCATCCGTAATCCGCGTCGTGGTGGGAGAATTCCAAAAAGGAGAAACGAGTCCTAAGGTTTTGGGCGTGGGCGAAGCGCCCGCTTTCGGCATACGCCATGGTTACGTGGTAAATTCGGCGCAGGCCATAGCTTCGATCAAGAATGCGGTCAGCGCCGCGGAAAAATCCTCAGGAGTAAGGGTCAAACGCGCCTTCGTAGCGCTCTCGGGCGCCACGCTTCGGGGCGAGACCGGCGCGGGCTCGGCGATAATTTCCAAAGCCGACGGCGAAGTCACTGCGCTCGACATACAGAAAGCACTGGAAGACGCGGAGGAAAACCTCTCTTTGAACAACAAGAAAATAGTGCACACATACCCCGTGTCCTTCCGGCTGGATGGCAAGGAAGTGCAAGGCCGGCTGGAAGGCATGCGGGGCACCAAGCTCGAAATAAAAGCGCTTTTTGTCACGTATTCTTTGGTGCATCTGGAAGACCTCCTGGGAGCCTTGGCCGAAGCAGGCGTGGAAACCATTGACATAATAGCTTCTCCGGTAGCCGCGGAGGGTTTGTGCCTTTCCGAAAAACAAAAAATAGTGGGCGTGGCCCTGGTAGATATAGGCGCGGAGAAGTCCTCTGTGTCTGTTTTTGAGAACGGCTTCCTGGTATCCGTGCACACTTTTTCCATCGGTTCCACGGATATCACGAACGATATCGCCTTGGGCCTAAAAATTCCGCTTGAACTCGCCGAAAGCTTGAAGCTGGGAACATCGGACGAAGAAATTCCAAAAAAGAAACTTGAGGAAATAATCGAGGCGCGGCTGTGCGACATTTTTGAATCAATCGATAATCATTTTAAGAAGATAAAACGTTCCGAGCTTCTGCCCGCGGGAGTGGTCTTCATCGGCGGCGGCTCGGGCACACCCGGACTTTTGGAATTATCGAAATCCATGCTCAAACTGCCCTCTTCGGTCGGCACGACCGAAGTCTTCAGCAATACCAAGACCAAGCTCCGCCAGTCGGTTTGGTTCCCGGCACTCGGCCTTCTTTCCGTGGGCAAAGCAGGCGGAACCTTTTCTACGGGTACCCTGCCCAGAATGCTACGCGACCTCCGCAACAGCCTGAAGTCGGGCCTGAAACAGCTCATGCCTTAAGATTTTCTTGGCTTTACTTTTTCCTGCTTTCTGTTAGTGTAGTATTTATATAAGTTAACTATCAAGTCGCAAGAAAAATTATGCCAAAAGTAAACCAAGCCATCGAGAGTTTTGCCCGCATTATGGTCGTCGGTATCGGCGGATCCGGAAAAAACGCTGTAAATCATATGATAAATGAGAAGGTCAGGGGTGTGACCTTCATAGCCATGAACACGGACACGCAGGACCTGCATCACTCGCTCGCGGAGAAAAAGATACATATCGGTAAAAATCTCACCAAAGGCCTGGGCGCCGGCATGGATCCGGATATCGGCAAAAAGGCTGCGGAAGAAACCAAGTCCGAGATACAGGACGTGGTCAAAGGCGCGGATATGATATTCCTTGCCTGCGGTATGGGCGGCGGCACGGGCACGGGCGCAGCGCCTATCGTGGCGCGCGCTGCGCGGGAACAAGGCATACTCACGGTTGCAGTAGTCACCAAGCCGTTCTTCTTCGAAGGCAGTCAGCGTATGAAAATCGCCGAGAAAGGCATCGAGGAGCTCGCGAAGGAAGTCGACGCCATTATAATCATCCCAAATGACAAACTGCTTCAGCTCGCGGAAAAAAACATAAACTTTAAAGATGCTTTCCGGAAATGCGACGATGTATTGAGGCAGGCGGTGGAAGGCATCGCCGACCTCATAACCACTCCGGGTGTCATCAATGTGGACTTTGCGGACATCAAGGCCGTGATGGCCAATGCCGGTTCGGCTTTGATGGGCATCGGAAGCGCCTCCGGCGAGAAACGCGCGGAGAAAGCGGCGCTTGCGGCCATCAACTCCCCGCTCCTCGAAGTTTCCATCCACGGGGCCAAGGGCGTGCTGTTTGCCATTTCCGGCGGCGAGGACGAACTCACTATCAGCGAAATACAGGAAGCCGCGAAAATCATCACGGAATCAATCGACAAAGACGCCAAGGTCATCTTTGGAACCATCCATGACCCCAAGCTTAAAAAGGGCGAAATCAAGGTCACCGTCATCGCCACGAGCTTCCCTACGGACATGCCAAGAAAAAGCCTGTTTGGCTTAGGCACGGGCACACCCTTAAAAGAAGACAACGCTACTGCCGCAAAAAAGGAAATACATAACACGATACTCGGGTCTGCCGGCGCGAATGATTTTGTAAAGAAGTCCGATAAAAAAGAACAAAAGGAAGAAGTAATCATAGAAGATGAGGATAGTGACTGGAGCGCCGTACCGGCATTTCTCCGACGCAATAAGAAATAGCATTAAGGCGCGCGTGATGATTTTAGAGACTTGCGGAGGCCGACGGGCTGAGCATGAACAAAAATTCTGCAGAATTTTATGTGTGCTCTAAAATTATTATGCGCGCCTTTGTATGTTATAATTGAAAAATGACTTACGATTTGATAATTATCGGCGGAGGGCCGGGAGGCACCGCAGCCGCCGTGTACGCCGCCCGGAAGCGCATGAAGGCGCTTTTTATTACTGCCGAGTGGGGCGGACAAAGCGTGGTTTCCGAGCAAATTTTTAACTGGATAGGCACCGTTTCCCTTTCCGGAAACGAACTGGCGGAAAATTTCAAAAAGCACGTCATGGCCAATGTGGGCGACAGTTTGGAGGTAAAGGAAGGGGAAAAAGTGAAATCGGTAGCCAAAAAGGGCGACATTTTTTCTGTAACCACGGAAACCGGAAAGGAATTTGAGGCTAAAACTATTTTAATAACCACCGGCAGCCTGCGCAGAAAGCTCACCGCGAAAGGCGCGGACCGGCTCGAGAATAAGGGCCTCACCTATTGCGCTTCCTGCGACGGTCCGCTCTTTGCGGATATGGACGTGGCCGTGGTGGGCGGCGGCAACGCCGGCTTTGAAACGGCCGCTCAGCTTCTGGCTTACTGCAAATCCGTTACGCTCCTCATACGCGGCGAGAACTTTAAGGCGGACGAGGTGACCGTGGAAAAAGTTTTGAAGAATCCCAAAATGAGCGTGCTCAAGAACACGGATATCCTCGAAGTCACCGGCGATAAATTTGTGGATGGGCTCGTATATAAAGATAAGGTGAGCGGTAAAACAAAAGAATTGAAAGTCGCGGGCATATTTGTGGAAGTCGGCCAGTTGCCGAACACCGACCTCGTAAAAGGCCTCGTGCCGCTCGACGAAATCGGGCGGATAAAAATCAACGCCTGGGACCAGAAAACCGAGGTACCGGGCATCTGGGCCGCCGGCGACGCGACCAATGTTCTGTATCACCAGAACAACATCGCCGCCGGCGACGCCGTCCGCGCGCTGGAAGATATATATCTCCACTTGAACGCAAAGTAAAATAGCGTAATATAACAGAGCACCTTACGGAGGCGTGGCTATGAAATATGAACTGCTTCATATTTCATCTGGTTTTTGCAAAAGCAAAAAATGCCTGCTATGCTTTAGCATCAGGCATAGGGAGTGTCCGAAGGACACGAAGCCATGCCGACGAGCGGAGCGAGGAGGCGTGGCTGAGTGGTTGAAGGCACCGGTTTCGAAAACCGGCATTGGTGCAAACCAATCGTGAGTTCAAATCTCACCGCCTCCGCAAATTGATAAATGCTACAGCTGTTCTGCGCGGGGCAGATGGTGCAACTGCCAAATGTTTTGGAGTATAAAAATAACGATAGCAAGGGAACTTAAAGTGTTGACGAGCAGAAGAATCTTTCCTGCTGCCGTCGCCGGCAGAAAAAGCGGGTTAAAAACAAATACCATGGTGCTATGAAAAAGCAGGCTCAACATATCGGGTGCGACCGTAGGGAAACTCGTCGGCTCAAATAGTATAAGATACCAATACTCAAAAGCGAAAAAAGCAATAAACTCTAAAATGATAAGAAACAGGAACATAAGCATAGATAAACGGCTATTCACTTTTTCAATAGCTTGAATGGCGACATACATATTGGCTATCGTTCCAATAATGGTAAACGAGATAATAATCGTCTCTTCTTCCGTGCCAGTCAATGGCAGAAATTGCAATAAGACACCCTCTAATATAAGCAAGCCGACAATTCCGAAAAACAAGTGAAAAACTTCAAACCTTTTAACTTTATACATATGCTGACATTCTAGACTGAAGCGTTAAAAATGCAAGCAGAGCGACCAGTGCGACCGCGGCGGCAAAAGCAAACGCGTAGGCGGGATTTAAGACCCAGAGCGCTCCGGCGATGACTGATGCCAAGAGATAAATGAGGCCGTTTGCAAAGTTGTAAAAGCCCACCGCCGTCGCTCTTCTCTCCGGCTCCATGTCCGCGATAAACGCTTTGCCCTGCGCTTCGTCAATAGTATAAAAAATCCCGAAAACTATAAATAGGATTATTATCTCCCCTTTCGTTTGGGCGAAAATAAATCCGAGCGTCATCGCGATGTAAAGAATGTAGCCGGAAACAACTATGAGCTTCCGTCCGACCCTGTCCCCCAGCTTGCCGATGGGCACGGAGAAAACTACGAAGGAGATATTGAAAAGCGCGTAGAGGAGTACCACATCGGCCATCGCGAAGCCCGCTTGGTACGCTCGGAGCAGTAAAAACCCGAAGCTGAAATATGCCAGAGAAAAAATTCCCGCCGGTATGAGAAAAATTTTAAAGCTTTTGGAAAGCGTGCGCCAGGCTTTAAAAATATTTTCCCGCTCGTGAGGGGTGCCCGGGCGGTCCTTCATCCTAGAGAGAACCACGACCGCAAGCGCCGCGGTAAGCACCGCGAAAATAAAAAGTATCCTGAAAGTGCTCATATTCTCTCCGAAGGCGCGTAGCAGAAAATAAGCCACCAGAGGCCCGAGTATTGCCCCCGCTTTGTCGAGCGCCTTGTGGAGGGCAAAGGCGTAGCCCCTATTACTGCTCTCCGCTACGGACGAGAGCCAGGCATCCCTGGGCGGCCCGCGGAAACTCTTGCCCAAACGTTCGATGACCCGAAAAGATGCGAGGGAGAGGGTCGAGGCCGGCAGAAGTAGCATCAGTTTCGCCAGAGTGGAGAATCCATAGCCCGAGATTGAGAGCGGTTTCCGCTTTCCGGACCGGTCCGAGAGCCAGCCGGAAACATAATCAAGCGAAGAAGCCGACAGGTCGGAGATGCCTTCCACCACGCCCAAAAGCGACGCCGGCGCGCCGACTATGACGGTAAAGAAAACGGAGAAGACCGAGAAAATGCTCTCGGAGGAGAGGTCGGTTAAAAAACTTACTGCGCCGAGTTTGAGCACGTCCGGATGCACGTTGAGAAATCTTTTTGGAGAGTTTTCTTGAGGTTCCATGAGTGACCTATTGTATTACGAATTGGAATCTTATTGCTGGCAGTATAAGAGATATTAAGGCTTTAATTATCCCTATTTAGCATTTTTAATTATTGATTTAAATTCAGATTTGTTTTTATAAAAAGCGAAAATTGCCCAATCGTCTATTTCTTCTTTTCCTACGGTTTTTGCTTTGATTAATTTTTTTAAGTATTTATAAAATACTGTATGTTTATCCAATAAGGCAGCTTTACACATATCAAAATCATCTCTGGTTAAACTCCAATCTTCTAGCTCTAAAACCTTTTCAATATCTTGCAATTTCTTACCTTGTTTTTTTAATCCAGTACAATAATTAATGACTATATATTTCTTTTCAGAAGCATTTATTTTGGGGTTTGAAATAAAATTGTATATGGGTCTTAATAAATGATATTGTTCATGTTTTACTAAATAATGCAATGGGTTAATTAGTAAGAAGTTTTTCTTTTTAATTTCTTCAGAAAAATTAAGCTGAGCTTCTTGAATAATGTAAGTTCCAATGAAATATAATAATAAAAGCGAATCATTTAAGTATTTGTCTGCTATTATAATGTCCTTATTTAGTTCGCTTTTTTTGTCTCCATACTTTTTGATATACTCCTTATCCATTCTTCCTTCATTGTGAACTATAAGATTTCTTATTTTTATCAACTTTTTTAGATCTTCTAAATTTTTATTGATTGGGTCTAAATTAAGAGCCATATCTTTTCTTAAAACTTTCAGTTTTCGATCTAACCCCTGTTCAATTAACAGAGTTTCTATTTCTCTATCAATTAAAAACTTCTGAGCTTCTTCCACATTTTCTATATTTTCCAACTCTTCAAACCTGATTGATTGATTTTCTAGAGATAATTTTTTTGGGTATTTTTTATAATAAAAACTAAACAATTTTGAAAGTAGAATATCTATAGTTGAAACCATTGATACTATAGTATTTTTTGAAAATAAATGTGCTTGTAATGGTTGTGTTTTTATGACATTCTCAAATACTTGAGAGGCATTGCGTAATTCACTTTTTGAAAATTTAAGTTTTATTTTGTCCTTGGTGTGTTTTTTATTTTCCTTAGCTTTATTCTTCAATATATCTAAAAACGGTTTAAGATTTCTACTATCATATTTTTGGGCCTGTTTCCCAATTTCCTTAATTGATATTTCGTGAAGAAAAATATTATTCTCAAAGATATTCTGTATGTGCCTGAAAGAATCTATGTTCGTGTTTACTTCTCCCTTTTTTAACTTCTTTGGCTGTTTTATTTTTGATATTTTTTTAACCATTCTGTTTTTTAGTTAAAGTCATTATTTACATAATAATAACACTATTTTATGAGTCCGCAAGGACTGTCCTTGCGAGTCCTGGCTTATGTGGTCACAAGTTACTAAATTTTTAAAATCACTACCGGGAATCTTTCCCTACGGGAACAGTATACCTTTTTAAATTTATTCAAAATAAATTTTTCATAAATACTAAAAAGCTTTTCGCTTCCCGGACGCAAGTAAAGCAGTTTACTTGCTTAGGGTCACCGCACAAAAAAGGCGCTCTTGTGAGCGCTCAGTTTTGTAGCGGTGACCCTACCGGGAATCGAACCCGGATTACCGGCTTGAAAAGCCGATGTCCTGACCGTTAGACGATAGGGCCAATGGGGAAAATATAACATTTTTACGGATAATTGCAAAATTAAGCCCTTCTCTCTCTGTTTAGTTAACCTTCAGAGGTGACACTTTTAATTGATAATCTCGCCACTTTT
>CAZWXV010000004.1:34339-39560 GCA_964637995.1 uncultured Candidatus Saccharibacteria bacterium | reverse complement strand
ATATTGGGAGATCGTCTAATGGTAGGACACATCCCTCTGGAGGATGTTATCTTGGTTCGAGTCCAAGTCTCCCAGCCAGTTTGACTTTTATTGATAAAGATGTTATTCTAGTATAAATTGTATTTTAAAAAATCGCTGGATAGGCCAGAAAAGAGAAAAATAAATTTCTTCTTTTTTCCGACCTATCCAGCCTGTACGATGCTGGAGGGTAGAGGAGACACCCAATGTCATACGTGCTAGCAATCGAGTTCGTCAACTCATCACCAAACGTCAAGGCCGTCGCTGGGATTATCCTGGCAATCCCTGGCGCAACGCGCCTGGGGACGACGGAAACGTCAAGCGAGTTCAGGCTCGCAAAAGGAAGCATCGTCTCGTTTACCTACGTCCCCGGTCAACCAAAGAAGATCACAATGCCGATCAACTCAGAACACCCAGGAGAATTCGTGGATCTGGCGACCGCCATCGAAAACTTCATGGCGACTGCCTGACGTCTCATCAAGGGCGGAGGCGCGCGGACTATTTGTCCCCGCCTCCACACCCCTACACAGCTTAATTATTGTTTCTTACTAAATTTTAATTCGTCCTTATTTCCCAACAAAGCGGTTCCAACTTCGTCCCAGACGATCAGCCAGCGAAAAATGAAAAAGTTTTAAAAATTACACGAAGCAACAAACAAAAAAACACCATTTCAGATGATGTTCTTTTGAGTATGGATGACAGAAAGAATGCCGGGGTCTGCCATCCACATATACACTCCCCCGAAGAGCGATGATCTTTACTGCGACGGAGCTTGGAGCAACCTCTGAATCTCGTGCAGACCGTATGCGATCGCGGACAGAGCCGCCTCGTTCGGTTCTTCGAGGTTGACTTGGAACCACGGAACGTGGCCGTTCCAACCCAGAGCGCTCAGAGCTCGGAGCTGGTTCTCGTTCGCTGGGTCGACCACGACTTCTTCGTAAGTAACGTACCCTCTCAGTTTGGTTTTTGCTGCAGCGCAATCGGGACATCCGGACTTCGTGTAAATCGTGACCTTCAACAACATGGCATGCATCCTCCATAATTACAACGCTTACGATATGTAACCGTTGTTTCCGGAAAATAATTTTCGAAGAGCGACTACAATGCCACTCCTCGAAAAAGTGGCGTTACTTAAATAAATTACCATTAATGTATCATTGTGTCAATATTTTGTTTCTTCAGAAAAGTTCCAACATCGTCCCAGACGATCAGCTATTGATTTTATTATCTTTTCTATCATAATTATTATTTATGATTTGGAAAGATATTGCCACAACCCTATATCTTGGGATTATCGGAGGATTAGTGCCGGGCCCTATACTTTTCTTGGGCCTTTCTGAAATGGTTATTTCACGAAAAAAGGGAATTAATCGTGGGTCTATGTATATTATAGTTGCGGGACTAACGGAGATGGCGATTGGCCTGTTCTTAATCATAACTGCTTCTTGGTTAAAGATACCCGCAATTGTTTTTCATGGTTTTGCGATTATTGGGATAGGCCTACTGATATACATAGCAATTGAGCTTTTTAAACTTAAAAAAATCGACTATCAGCAAGAACAAAAAAACGTAGGGGTTTCTCAGGTGATTCTCTTGATGATTTTTAATGGGACAGTTTGGCTCTTTTGGCTTTCCGTTTGTTTACCGATAGCATTTAGTTTGGGCAGCCAGATAAATCTGGGAGAATACCTGTTCGTTCTTATTTTTGAGGTAGCCATGGTGGCCACAATGCTCACTATATTTTTCGGATTTAGTTATTTCCAAAAATTTTTTTATGACAAAAAAAATGTCGAAACATTCTTAAATGTCTTATCATTTCTAATCCTGCTGGTGGCCGTAAAAGTTCTTTACGAAGAACTGGTGTTTTGGATATAATAAGGCAGTTCCAACATCGTCCCAGACGGTCGGCAAGTAGGTGCTTATGTTAGCTCGAGAGAGCGAAGGAAATCCTCTAGTTCTTTGCCTTCTATGGCACAGTGGCCTCCGGGGGCTAGCTTGCCGAGGTTTATGTTCATGATGCGTATCCGCTTCAAGTCCTCGACTTCCTGAAAAAGCGCGGAGCACATCCGGCGTATCTGATGTTTCTTACCTTCCGTCAGTATGATGCGGAAAGAGCGGTTGCCTAGTATTTCCACTTTGCATTTCTTGGTTACCTCGTTTTCGATCCTGACCCCGCCCTCCATCTTTTCTTTAAAGCTCTTGCGGAGAGCATTTTTAGTTTTTACCATATATTCTTTCTCATGTTCATATTTCGGGCCGAGGAGGCGCTCCGTAACCCGGCCGTCGTTCGTTAGCAGGATAAGCCCGTGGGAATCCTTATCCAGGCGTCCCAGGGGAAATACTCCTTCCACCGGGAACACCTCTTCGATATCTTTGTCCGTACCCTGCGCGGAATGGGTAACTATGCCCTGAGGCTTATTGTAGGCGAAGTAGAGCAGGGTCTTACGCGGCCCCCGAAACTTTACTTCCACCTTGTCGGTTTCGTTTATCTTGGTGCCGAGTTTGGCCAGCACGCCGTTGACAAATACGAGTCCTTTTTCGATGAGTTCGTCCGCGCCGCGCCGGGTGGAGTGTTTTTGAAGCGCAAGATATTTATTTATACGCATGGGAAACACAGGCTTTTCGCTCGCCGGTTTCGGCTCAGACTTTTTGATTTTCTTGATATATTTCGCTTGCTTCACTTGGGCAGTATAGCATTAAATATTATCCGGCACAGGCCCATGAGGGGTAGTGTTGCTCGGCTCGTATATCTGCTATACTGCCCTTAATGAAGAAAGTTATCGCCCAACATGCTAAAAATGCGGTGAAAAGTACCCGCTTCTGGTTTTTTGTAAGCCTTATTTCTTTGTGCGGTGCATTTTTTTCTTTTTACCCCGGCATTTTTGACAGTGCGGTAATTTACAGCAAGGATGGCGCAATTGCTCCGGAACCGCAAGAAACAAAAGCGAAAGAAATCAAAACCGTTTCCCTGCCCCCGCTGGACAAGGACCTCTATGACCGCAAAATGGAGGAGCTTGCGAATAACCCTCCGCCTCCGCCGCCAGTAACCAAGATCGTGAAAAATCCGGAAACAGGCGCGGAGGAAACCATGGTCGTAGAAAAACCCGCGCCTAAATATCTTTGGCCGGTAAAAACGACTTACCCTAATGCTGGGGCGCTCCTGCCTTTTAACCGCATCATCGCGTATTACGGCAACCTGTATTCCACTAAAATGGGCGCGCTCGGGCAATATCCGGAAGAGGAAATGCTCGGCCGGCTCATGGCCGAGGTCAAAAAGTGGGAAGCGGCGGACCCTACAACGCCGGTGGTGCCTGCCCTCCACTACATAGCGGTCGTGGCGCAGGCAGGCGCGGGGCAAGACGGCAAGTACCGCGCGCGCATGCCGTCTACGGAAATAGACAAGGTGCTCGTCATGGCGGAAAAAATAAACGCCATCGTGTTTTTGGATATTCAAGTCGGGTTCTCGACGGTGCAAGCCGAGATTCCGCTCCTCGAAAAATATTTAAAGATGCGGAATGTCCATCTCGGCCTCGATCCGGAGTTCTCCATGAAGTCCGGTATCCGCCCGGGCAAAATTGTCGGCACCATGGACGCTACGGATGTGAATTTCGCCGCCACCTACCTCGCAAAACTGGTGAAAGAAAATAATCTTCCACCCAAGGTTCTTGTCATCCACAGATACACCCAAAGAATGGTTACCAATTACCAGAGCATGTTGCCCCTGCCGGAGGTACAGATAGTCATGCACATGGACGGCTGGGGCGGCCAGGCGAAGAAAATCGGCACCTACACCCATTTTATTTACCCGGAGCCGGTACAGTTTACGGGCTTTAAATTGTTTTACAAAAACGATACTCTGGACCCCGGCACATTGCTCTTTGAGCCCGCGCAGCTCCTGAAATTAAACCCCCGCCCGATATATATCCAGTATCAGTAATTTACTATATTCAGGCCCTCTATTAAAAATTTGGTCACTTTGTAAAATTCTCGTAAGGCAAAAACGTTAAAGTAAAACCTTCGCTGTTTAGTAATTTTTGATATTCTCGTAAGGCCTCTTCGTGCGAAGCAGGCTGTGTTACCTGTCTCACTAAATTTTTAATCCTGTCTTCTTTTTCTAGCGGGACTTCATATTTTTTCGCTAGTTTTTGCAGTTGTTTAAAAACGGGTTTATATTCTCGCTTTTTTGTAAGACCGGTATTGGTGAGAATTTGTAAAATAGTATCCAGAGGCAAATCTCTTGTTATTCCTATTTGGTTTAAAAGATTCTGAGATTTTGCATCTAGAGCCCCTATATAACCAAATAAGGTATCCTTTACCTCTTCTTCCCATTTTTCTAATTCGATAAAAAGAGGGCTTGACGCTCCTCCGCCGTATTCATACACGCCATCTATCGTATAAAGTCTCGGGCTCCAGCACCTATCCTTATTCTTCGCGTTAAACTTGTTCAACCCGATGGCATTACGCAAATCACCTATGCTCGGGGGCAGGCCATAGGGTATCGCTTCGCTTCCTGCTAAAACTGCAGCAACCCGCTCCGGGCTATAGTTCAGCGCTCCCAGAGTGGGCCTGAGAGGATGTGTATGAATAAAATAAATCTGCCGATTTCCTTTATACAACCGGAAAACTCTGTTAAAATTTTCCGCTTCTGTTACAACTTTATATCTAGAACCGCGGGATAGCTGGATGACTCTGTTGCCTTCGCCAGCAACGGCAATGAAAGATCTTTCAAAATCATCATTCATGACCATGTCGATCATCTCACGTTCAGTAAATATCTCCGTGGGTGTTTCCGATGGGAGCAGAGCCTCAGTGTCTTTCAAGGGATCGGCTGGCGTAGAGGCGAGAAGATTTTTAGTATCGATAGCCGTGGCGGCAACAAAAATCCCCGCTTTTTTTAGGAAATCCCTCCTACTTGTTGTGGCCGGGGTTTTGTCAGGACCAGTCTTTGTGTTGTGATTGCCGGGAGGCCCCTCGGGAAATTTCATGATACCATTATAAGCGTCTGGGCAGGCTTTATCAATTGCGGGCAAACCTGCCGCTGGAGGACGAAGAGGGCAGTGGTAGTTTTTGAAGTCGGGTAGTATAATTTTAATATGAACGAAAATCAGGAACAAAAAGCGTGGCGAGATGTTAAATATGGCAGGAGGTTTTTGAATGCATTTCGCGGCATGTATATCGTGCTCAAAACGACCCGGCATATTTT
>CAZWXV010000004.1:23113-34239 GCA_964637995.1 uncultured Candidatus Saccharibacteria bacterium | reverse complement strand
CATGAGCGCAAACGTGAAAATTTTTCTAGGGATAATCGTACTCTTAGTCGTAGGAGTGGTTCTCACCATTGCCTTGGGCGTAGGTCCCGGCGGAGTCAGCCCGACTTCTACAAAATACGATGCCTTCGCTACCTGCTTGAAAGACCAGGGCGCGGTCTTTTACGGAGCCTGGTGGTGTCCGCATTGCAAATCGCAAAAAGCCTTGTTCGGTTCATCCCAAAAACTCCTGTCTTATGTAGAGTGTTCCAACCCGGAGGGTAATACACAGACACCAGCTTGTAACGATAAAAAGATCGAAAGCTATCCGACCTGGGAATTTCCAACTCCTATAAAAATAACATCTTCCCAAGAGCCGGCGGTTTGCGAGAAAACTCCCGGAGTAACAGGGGAATCACCGTCCTGCAAAAAATCCCGGTCACCCAATTTTAAGGTCTGGATCTTCCCGGACGCAATGATCGCCAGCGATACTGATCCCGTTCGCGCCGGGGATGAGTGGAGTTTCGCGCCCGGCTCGCAGCTCCGCGGAGAAGTTTCCCTGAAGGAACTTGGGAAACAGACATCCTGCATCTTGCCTGAATAAACATTTATGAATATACAAAATGTCCATTATTTAAGCATGTTCCTCGGAGTCGGGGCCATAATCATGCAGATTTTTGCGGTCATAGCTTTATTCTTGCTTTTTCTAGGTCCTAAGAAAAATAAATTTTTGGCTTTCATAGACAAGCATTATCTTACGATTGGTTTTATAATTACGCTTCTCTCCGCATTGTTCTCTCTTGTCTACTCGGAAATAATCGGCTTTATACCTTGCTATTTGTGCTGGTATCAAAGAGTGTTTATGTTTCCTCTAGTCTTCATTTTTGGCGCTGCTATCTGGAGTAAAGATAGGAAAGTTGTTAAATATACCTTACCGATGCTCGCTGTCGGTTTTGTATTTTCTGTTTATCAGAATTTCTTCTATTATTTTGGAGAAAGTTCCACTCTGCCATGTGATGCCTCGGGTGTATCTTGCTATCAGCGGCTAATCAGCGAATTTGGCGGCTATATCTCTTTCCCCATGCTTGCGCTAAGCGGCTATTTGGCGCTTATTGCAATTGTTTTGGTGGCTCATTTTTATAAAGCCGAAGATTAATAGACATATTATCAGTTAATAAAAACTTTATGGGTAAAGGAAACAACGCATACCGCAAGGACGTAAAAAAGCCTAAAAAGGCAAAGAAGGAAAAAAGGAAATAGCAGAAAATCCCCCCGACCCGGGTCGGGGGGATTTTTGTTTTTTGTGCGATAAATATATGATATAATCAGAAAAATGAAAGATATAATATACGTCCTGGATTTCGGTTCCCAATATTCGCATTTAATCACAAGACGCATCCGCGAAGCCGGTGTCTTGGCCGAACTCGTCAGCCCCGATTTTCCGTTGGACCGGCTTGCCGAAGGCCTTGGCATAATTTTGTCCGGCGGGCCGCAGAATCTTTCCGAAAAAAGCGCCCTGCGCGTAAATAAAAAGGTGTTTAATCTGGGCGTGCCCATCTTGGGCATTTGCTACGGGATGCAACTTACCGCATTCATGCTCGGCGGCTCGGTCCGGGCCGGGGAGAGAAGCGAATACGGTTCCACGGAAACAACTATCAAAAAAACAAGCAAGTTGCTCAAAGGTTTGCCGGCGCGTCAGACGACCTGGATGTCGCACGGCGACCACGTGGTAAAGTTGCCCACAGATTTTGTCCGTACCGCTTCCTCCAAAAATTGCCCGATTGCCGGCATGGAAAATGTCAAAAAGAGAATTTATTGCATCCAATTTCATCCGGAGGTAAAACACACCAATAACGGGGATAAAATCATTGAAAATTTTTTGAAAATCACCGGCGTAAAAAGAAACTGGTCTATGCAGAATTTCATCCAGGATTCTGTAAAAAATATAAAGCAAAAAATCGGGCGGGACCGCGTGGTTTGCGCCCTGTCCGGCGGCGTGGATTCGGCTGTAGCGGCGACCATAGTCCACCGCGCGGTAGGCAAGAACCTGACCTGCATATACGTGGACACAGGGCTCATGCGCGGAGGCGAGACGGAACAGCTGAAAAAAGTCTTTAAAAGCCACATGAAGATGAATCTGCGGATAATTTACGCAGAGAAAGAATTCCTAAAAAAATTAAAGGGTGTCACCGACCCGGAAAAAAAGCGCAAGACCATCGGAGAATTATTTATCAGGATTTTTGAAAAAGAGGCCAGGAAGCTTTCGGGCACCAAGTGGCTGGTGCAGGGCACTTTGTACACCGACGTGGTGAGCTCCGGCGTGAGCTCCGGGGGCAAGCATACGGCCGTAATAAAATCACATCACAATGTCGGCGGACTGCCCCAAAAATTCGGTTTTAAACTGATTGAGCCGCTCCGGGATTTATACAAGTATGAAGTGCGCAAGGTGGGCGACAAACTGGGTTTACCGAAAAAGATAACGTACCGCATGCCTTTCCCGGGCCCGGGACTTGCGGTCCGTATCATCGGCGAAGTCACCAAAGAAAAACTTGAAATACTGCGCTTGGCTGACCGGATAGTCAAAGAAGAGATGGAGCAGACTGATTTTGCGAAAAATCCGCAGTTCTTCTATTTCGTGGCCCTGCCGGATATCCGCTCCGTCGGCGTCGCGGGCGATGCCCGGACCTACGGCCATCCGATAATTCTCCGGGCTGTGGAAACCGCGGAATTCCTGACCGCCGACTGGGTGCACCTGCCGCATTCCCTTTTGGCAAAAATCTCCAGCCGCATCACCAATGAAGTCAAAGGCATAAACCGGGTCGTGTACGACATCACTTCCAAGCCGCCGGCCACGGTAGAATGGGAATAGCTCCTTAACCTATCATATATGATATATTAATGCCGGAATTTTCTAAAAGGGAAAAAACTCTGTTTGAAAAATTAAACACTCCCGCCAAGGTGCAGGATTTTTTGAATAGGGTGCCGTTTAATTTCGAGAGACAAAATGGCCGTACAGTGGAGACCTTGAGAAGCCCGCTTTTTACGCTCCGGCATAACAGAGCGCACTGCTTCGAAGGCGCGCTCCTCG
The DNA here is from genome assembly GCA_964637995.1 of uncultured Candidatus Saccharibacteria bacterium. GTDB lineage: Bacteria > Patescibacteriota > Minisyncoccia > Phycocordibacterales > UBA9973 > UBA9973. Next base: position 31,175 of record CAZWXV010000004.1, on the reverse strand, counting down.
GGGCTTACATCCTCTCGAGGCATGGTTTTAAGCCCTATCTGCTCCATCTCAAAGCGGAAAAGGAGGATTACGACCATGTCATAGTGCCTTTCAAATCGGGTAAATTCTGGGGCGCATTATCTAAAACCAATCATGCGGTTTTGCGGTACCGCGAGCCGGTTTATAAAAATATCCGCGAGCTGGCGCTGTCTTACTTTCATGAATATTTTTTAAACAACGGACGGAAAACTTTAAGGCAATATTCCGCGCCTTTTAATCTCGGCACCTTAAAAAAAAATTGGGAAGTGGCGGAAGGCAATCTTTGGTATATAGATAAAAAATTGGATAAAGTGAAACATTACGATATTATCCCCAAATCCTACCTCAGAAAGCTCCGCAAGGCGGAAAAAATAGAAATACTAGCCGGGAAGATTACCGAGTGGAAAAAATGATATAATCATCCATATGTCGTACAAATTTCTGGCAGACGCAGTAATGGTAATTCATGCCGCCCTGATTTTTCTCATCCTTATTGGGATTCTGATAAGCATAAGGTATAAAAGATTCAGGCCGATGGAGTCCATCGCCTTATTGTCAGCGGTTCTTGTCTGGTCATTATACGGCGGCTGCCCCGCGACCTTTTTGGAAAACCATCTGCGAATACTGGCAGGTAACCCGCTACCTTTGACGGAAGTAGGATTCATTCCCTTTTATTTTGATAAATGGTTTAGTTTGTCCATGACCCGTTATCAATTAACCTGGGCCACTTATATGACGGCGCTTGTGTTCTTTCTTATTTCCATAGAATGGGTAAGTCCTTACCTGAACATTGAGCTTTTTAAACTTCGCAAAGCCCTGGGCTTTATCAAAAATTAATATTTTAATTAACTATTATGGAAAATTTGGAAAATCGGGTGCAAAAAATCGAAGAGCGGAACAGGGGAGTGGAGCTCGATAAGGCATGGGAAACCAGCGCCGCGCGGCGATTGCTCCTGGCGTTTTTCTCGTACATAGTTGTAGCAATATTTTTTATAATCATTGAAGTGCCGAATCCCTGGCTTAACGCCATAGTGCCCGCGCTGGCCTTCATGATCCAGCAGTTGTCCATGCCCTATTTTAAAAAACTCTGGCTGAAATTTAAAAAATAGCCAGACCTTGAAGTTTAGGGAGAGCGATGTATAATTTAACATATTATTAATAACCTATAAAAACGATGCTTTACCTATTTCTTTTAGGCAGAATCCTGTTGGGCGGGTATTTCCTGCAAAACGCCTACAGTCATTTTAAGAACACGGACGGCCTTGCGGGCTATTCGCAGTCCAAAGGCGTGCCTGCTCCCAAGGCTTCGGTGATTATAACCGGCATCATGATGCTCTTGGGCGGCTTGGGGATACTGCTCGGCGTTTATGTCGAGTATGCGGTGCTTCTGCTTGCCCTATTTCTTTTGGGTACGCTCGTTAAAATGCACCGATATTGGGAAGTGGCGGACCCGATGGCGCGCATGGGCGAACGCATAAATTTCTACAAGAATTTGGGCTTATTAGGCGCGATACTCATGTTGCTCGCCATTCCGCAACCTTGGTTTTGCCCAGTCTCTTGGTTGTTTCAATAACTTAGAACCCGAAGATATTTTTCAGGGCCAAGTACAAGAGGACAAGCCCGGACGCGCCCCCGAGGATGAAGGGAACATACGTAGGCATATCGGAAGTTTCCGGCGGTAAGGGGTTGGTTTCTGTGTTGGTAGGCGTATTGGAATTTATTTCTTCCGTATCGGTATTTGTCGGCGAACTATCCGAAGATGCAGCCGGAGACTTTTTAGTTTCGGTGGTCGGTATTGTTATTTTATTTTCAGTAGAGACGCCCAGGACCATAGGGTCGGGTTCATTATTTGCCAAAACCGTATCGGATGTTTCAGTATCATCAGATTCCGCGGTTTTCTTGTCTTTATTATTGGAAGAACTACTCGAACTATTTTGACTTGAGGGTTTAGAAACAGGTTCCATGATATTACCCCATGATTTGCCGAGGCCGGCGGGTATGGCGTAGCTCGTGGCCCAGATTGCGTTCTCAGAACTCTGGCTTGCGGGCAGGACAGCGCCGCCGTTGGCCGCTTCGTCTTGGGCGGATGCCAGATAGTCGAGTCCGGACTTGCCGTCCTTGGTCCACGAAGCGTTCAAAGCGCTTTCTGCCTGTAGCGCCCAGCTCGTAGAGAAAATATTTTCCCAGCCGCCATCACTTTCTTGCTTGTCGGTCAGGTACTGTTCAGATTTAGAAAGGGCGGCATCCACGCCCTCTACGTTTTCAAAAGGCACGAGCGCTTGTACTGCGGCGGCGGTCATATCCACGCTTCCCAGCCAGGAACCGGTAGTCGCTTGCTTTGATAATATAAATTTAATGGTTTCGCTAATTTCAACATCATCTTCGTCATAACCGGCATTTGCTAGGGGCAGAAGAGCGAAAATATCGTCGTTAACCAGATCAGAATCGCCAAATTGCTGACCATCAAATTCTTCCAGGATAGCCTCGATATAATTTACGCCATGCCAAGAATAGGGATTTTCGTCTAGGGCAAGCAAGGTCATCGCATGCCGTTCGTTGTCGGTGAGCAGAGAACTTACCGAATTATTGGACTCGAGGTAGTGGAGCAGGGAATTACGGGAATCGCCGGATACGTCCGCGGCCGCATATGCTATGGCCGCCCAGTCGGTGTACAAAAGGGAATTAGCAAAAGAGCCGTTTGGGCCTTGCACGTTTTTTAGATAATCCAATGCGTCTTCAACACTAAAGGCGGGGGTGTCATCATCATTATTATTTCCACCTCCTCCGCCATCATTATCATTTTCTTCCTCAGGCAGGGATGTAAGCGCAATGACGCGGAGATTTATTTCATCGTGAGAAGGATATGCAAGCGAGAGAGTGTCGCCAATATCTAGCACAAGGTCAGTAATACCAACGTCTGCGGAAATTTCGTTCAAAGATAAATTCCAAAACGCACTGAAATCCTCGGTTGTAGAGATGCCGTCTATGCTATCCAAAAACAGACCGAATCCGAAATCAATAAACTCAAATTCATCAACAAATCCTTTATCTTTTGCTGCGACAAGCGCACATACGCCCAAGAATCCACTTGGAGAATTCTCTTTCGGAAATGTATGCATAACGTCATCAGTATCTATTACAGTGCATGTGTTTGGCACAATGACATTATTAAATACTGCATCCAAGGATTCAATCGTGAGCGTTAGACTATAGTCAAGCGGCTCTTCTTCGAATATTTCAGTTTCAGGGTCGAATGATGTTGCCATCAGTATAAGTGATACAATGTCACCCGTTTCAAGTTCTAACTCAGATACCCCGACACTCGCGCCGGCGCTATTAAGATTGAGTTTCCAGTACGTATTTTCTTCCGCGATGCCATTTATGCTTTGGATGAAAAGCCCGAAGCCGGAATCTACGAATTCGATGTCGTCCACAAAGCCCTGCTCGAGCGCTTCCGCGAACGCGCAGATAGCCAGATACTCCGCGGAGGTATCTTTCGGGAACAGGTGAATTTCACCGCTAGTATCTTCCACTTCGCAGCCGTTGGGCAGGACTACGCTTTCTTCAACCGAAAGGGGAGCGTCCTCTCCGTCCGATGCCGCGAGTATATCTACCGTATATGTCGCGGTCTGTTCGTCGACGGTAATGGTTAAAATCTGCCCGGTGGCGGGGGCGGATGAATCGAAACCGGATATATTCGCTTCCGGGATAGCTATCGGAGCCGTACTCGCGTCGCTGTATGTTCCAGTTACTTCCAAGCCGCCAATGTCCAAAGTATCGCCGACAATATATTCTAATTTATTGGCCAGCTCGGTGATGGCTATGCCGGACAGCACCACGGGATCTTCGGCCGCCTCTTCTACCGGCGCCTCGTCCTCCGCGAAGATGGTATTGATGTTAAAACTCCCAAAAAAGAAAATTATCAGTAATGTCAAACCAAAGCCGAATATTTTTTTATTCATATTTTTATTCTAATTTCCACTCAATAACGTCGCCGTCCATGAGCTTGTATAAAGAAACGCCGACAGTCGCCTCTTTGCCATTAATGTAATAAAGAAGATACTGCCCATTTCCGGAATGGAGCTTGCCTATATCGGTAACAAAAAATCCGAGGCCGGGATAGTTTTTACCGGAAAATGTTATTGATCCCTCATTTCGCGCTTCTACCAGCGTATCGTAAAAAATTGTACCCGGAGTTACGGGCAGCTTTGTCGTATCGCTACCGAATATTACCGTTACGGTTCCGGATTTTTCCAAAGGCGCAGCCTTGATTTCGTTCCTGTACTCTATCTTTGGAGCAATCGGAGCTTTTGCAGGTTTTGTGTTTTCCGTTGTTGTCTTGTCCGTTCCGCCCGAGTCCTCATACGATTTGTTTTCAGGAACTGTTGTCGCTTTTTGTTCAATGTTTTCGCTCGGAACCGAAACATAAAATGCGAAAAGCGCCAGTATAGCCAAGCTCGACACGCCTATTAAAATTTTTACTTTTTTACTCATATAAAACGAAAAAATCCTGCCAAGAAAATTTCGAGCAGAATTTAAGGGTCCTCCAAAAAAATGGAAGATTATCCTGCTCGGGACTTAGAAATGAATGGTAGTCGGACTTGTCCTCGTTTGACGAGGCTTACCGTAGCGGCACTGTACCGGAATCTCACCGGTTTCCCCAACCCATTTCTTTGAATTTTTTAAAAGGAACCTACTTAGTATATACTTACAAAAAGCGATGTCAAAAAAACTTGTGGAAAAGATAGACCGCCAGAGGCGGGTAAAAATTATGGTATTCGGCACTTTCGACGGCCTGCACCCCGGACACCTTGATTTTTTCAGGCAGGCAAGGGATTTGGCGGCCCGTTCCTTGCTCACAGTTTCAGTGGCTCGGGACGGGAATGTCAAGAGGATTAAGGGCAGGCGGCCGGTTTTAACCGAGAAGAAAAGGGCGGCGTTGCTGAAAAAAACCAATGCTGCGGACAGGGTGATTCTCGGGGGATTGACCAATCACCTTGCGCACATACTAAAAGCGCGTCCGGACATAATTGCATTGGGTTATGACCAGAGAGATTATGTTAAAAACTTAAAAAAAGACCTAAAAGAAAAAGGTTTAACGGTAAAAATCGTCCGCCTTAAGCCCTATAAAGAAAAAATTTATAAAAACGCTTTGCTCCGGCCGAGAAAATAATTACCGGTCGCCCTTCCTGATGGTGGAGGCAAGATACACGCCGTAGAGCATGAGAGCGCCCAAGACAAGAAAAATATAATTGAAAGAGGGGACTAAAGCAAATATCGCCAAAGCTGCGAGCGGACCGATGATGTATGACGCGCCGGGCGCGCTCCGGTAAACACCCACCCATTCTTCATTCTCCGGCGTGATGTGCTTGAAAAAATAAGCGTCGCTCATCGTTTCTATCGTGGCAGCGCCGACGCGGGTCATAAAAAGCGCTATTGCCCATGCCCAGATCTCCGGGGTCCGGATAAAAAATATAGAAAGCGTCGCTCCTCCGGCGATGAAAAATCCCAGCATCAGCATTTTCCTCTCGCCCACCTTGTCGGAATAAGTGCCCTCGAGGAACGGCAAGAGTGAAAAGGGGGTAAGCATGATGGCAAAAATCGCTCCGATCTCTTTCCAACTGAAGCCCATATGCATTGAGAGGTAAATGGGCGTGTAGATGACCATGACCGAATAAAACAGCTGAAGCAGAAGGTTCAGGTAGTAAGACCGGCGAAGATTTACATGTTTAAAGAATTGTCTGACATATCTGAAAGACTTGATGTGATCATACTCCGGGTCCGCGGTATTTTTAAGTTTCAAAAGTACCAGCAGGAAAAATGCGGTCATTATGACAAATGCCAAAGCATAAATGATCCGGAAGGAAAAAACTCCCTCTACCGAAGCGAAAACGAACACTCCTTGCGCCCCTATCCAGGCCACGTTCGCCAAGGCCAGATATGCTCCCCGCGCTCCGCCGGTCCCGGAATTTTTTGTGAATATTTTAAGCAGTTCATCCAGTGTGAACACGATTATCATGTTCAACGCGAATCCGACAATGAATGCCGCCAATACGGCCCAGACTTGTTTCGCCAGGGCAAAAGTGAGGATCGTTAAAGCATCGAGGCCGATGACGAGGAGAAGAAACCGGTATCCGCCCATGCGCCGCAATACGTGCGGTGCCAAAAGGAGCCCCAGGATTGATGCCGCCGAGGCTGCGGCATACGTAAGGCCCATCATTTCGCTTCGCACAAACGTAGAAAGGAAGCTCGAGTTGATGTAGGACATCAGGGCTATCGGCAGAGAGAACAGAAAGCCCGCCAGATATATTATTTTTCGGTTATGCTCCATGTCCCTAATTTTAAACATTTAGGATTACCGGTATGACCACGGGGCGCTTGGCGGTTTTTTGGAAGAGGAATTTTGCCACATTTTCCCCGAGTGACGATTTGATGTAGTCGAAATCTACCGGGTGCATTTTTGCAGTCGCATCCTCGATGGATTTTTTGATTATTATCCTGACCTGCCGGAGCAGTTCCTGATTTTCTTTGAGATATACGAAGCCGCGGGAAATAAGGTCCGGCGACTTTTTCAGCTTGCCAGTCTTCTGGTCTACCAGGGCGATGACCACAAACATGCCGTCCTGCGCGAGCATAACCCGGTCGCGCACCACCACGTCCTGAATGTCGCCGATAGAGAGCCCGTCCACTACCATGAGCGAGGCAGGCGCGCGTTCTTTGCGAACCGTGATGCGGCTGCCGCCTTCCACGACTTCTATCACCATGCCGTTGTCCGGCACGACGATGTTTTCTTTGGAGAGTCCGGTCCGTTCATGGATAAGCTGGGCATGGATGCGTAGCATGGAGTGGTGCCCGTAGCCGGGTACGAAGAATTTTGCGCCGACAGCCTTGTTTATCCAGACCAGGTCTTCCTGGCGGGCGTGCCCGCCGGAGTGGACCTCGGCCATGCCGTAGTGGATGAGTTTTAGGTCGTGCCGATAGAGGTTGTCCTTTAATTTCTGGATGTTCACTTCGTTGCCGGGAATTACGGAAGAAGAAAAAATGACCGTGTCCCGCGAATTCAATTTTATGTACTTATGATTATTTATGGCCATGCGCATAAGTGCGGCGAACTCCTCGCCTTGCGCGCCCGTGGCTATGACCACTATCCGGTCCGGCGGATAGTCATCCATGTTCTGGGCCTCGATAAAAGTGCCCTCCTTGGGCTTCATGAGTCCCGCGAGCTTGGCTATCTCGATATTGGATTTCATGCTGCGGCCCTCCACCACTATTTTCTTGTTGTAGCGTTCGCATATTTCGACGATTTTTATCATCCGGTCGAATTGCGAGGCGAACGTGCCGATGATAAGCCGGCCCTTGGTAGTTTTAATAAGGCCATCCAGGGTTTTTTGGACTTCACGCTCGGAAACGGAGAAACCGGGCACTTCCGCGTTGGTGGAGTCGGCAATGAGCAGGAGGTTTTTCTCTCTGCCCAAGGCGGTCCACTTCTTCTCTTCTTTGGGTGTGGGTACGCCGCCGTCGTGTTCCAGCTTCAAGTCGCCGGAAACTATGACATTGCCGTAAGGCGTGCCGATGATGACGGCCATGGAGTCCGGAATGGAATGGAAAACCGGGAAGAAGCCCAGGGATAACTCATTGAACTTTATTTTGGTATCTTCGTCCACCACCCGTATGTCGAGCAAGGGCTTACCCACGAATTCCTCTTGCCTTTTCTTAATCATCAGGCTGGTCAGATACTGGGTATAAATAGGCGGGTTGCCGATGCGTTCCATTATAAAAGGAATTCCACCGATATGGTCGAGGTGTCCGTGGGTGACAATCACGGCCCGGATCTTATCTTTGTGTTCCTCCAGATATTTGAAGTTTGGCAGAGTATAGTCCGCGCCCATGGCCTCTTCTTCATCAATAAAATGAAACCCCAGGTCCAAGACCAGGAGATCTTTTTCGGATTCCACCACGAGCATGTTGCGTCCGACTTCTTCCACGCCGCCGAAGGGGATGACCCGGATTACGCCTGCTTCCGGCGGGGGAACGTGGGCTCGGG
>CAZWXV010000004.1:15058-23103 GCA_964637995.1 uncultured Candidatus Saccharibacteria bacterium | reverse complement strand
GGAACCTTTGTCCTTGCCCTTGTTGCCGTAGGGCCGCCCGCTGCCGCGCCTGTCTCCGCCCTTGGAATATTGGTAAGTGGAGCTTTTGGGTTGCCTTTTCTTGTCAAAATGCCGATGTCCGCCTGCCGGAGCAGCGCGGCCCGGAATTCTTTCGCCGGAAGGTCCCGCAGTGTGCGAAGCCTGCCGCTCGTTTTTGTTATCGATACTAAGAGAACTGAAGGTTAATCTGGTTTTTTTTGTCATTGTCGTTGTAAGTGTTTGTCCGCCGTGGCGGGATTAAAGATGCTAATTAATTTTTTGCGAATATTTTCCAAACATTTTCGGTCTTGGTGAACCATTTGTAAATATCATTAAACCGGTCCGACGGAGAGATGATATGTTTCAAAGAAAGACCCGACAGGTCTTTGGCGGTTACGTAAATGAAATCAGGACTGTATAAAAAAACAGCCGGTACGTCCTTCTTTACCTCGGCTGCGAATTGAGCATATTTCTCCGCCCGGCGCTTGTCGTCCAAAGTGATGAAAGCGTCTTCCAAAAGACTATCCGCGCGGGCGTTGGTGTAGATTGCTACGTTGCGTCCCGGTTCTTTGCGTTGCGAAGAATGCCAGAAGGCGTAAAGGTCGGATTCGCGATTTATCACTTGTCCGAAAAGGAGCGCGTCGTATTTGCGGGGACTTATGACGTTATGGTTCAGATTGCCGACCTCGAAGGTCTTGACATCAACTTTGATGCCTACCGTCGCCAGATCCTGCCGGATAAGTTCCGCGGTGGTGACGAGCTCGGGAACATTGCCGGTGGAGATCGAAAACTCAAGCGTGGTGATTGTCTTCTTTTTATTTTTCGCGGTGGTGGTTTTTACCAGGTATCCCTCTTCGCCGTCGGTCCATCCGGCCTTTTTGAGCATGTCCCGTACTTTCTCGAGAGTTTCCTCGCGCCCGGTTTTTTCGGCATTAGCGATTTCCGCGCTTTCCGGCAGAAAACTCGACGGCATGGGGCCATCTATCGCAATGCCATACCCGTGCAGAACTTCGCGGACTATTTTTTCTTTATCAATCGCAAGGTTGATGGCGGACGTGACGGCTTTGTCGGTGAAAAGCTGGTTCTGATTCTGATTGAAGAACAGTCCGAACACGCGGGGCAGAGTCTCCGACTCTATGCGATAGTTCTCGCCCTCGAGGGTTTCCGCGACTGCGGGCGTGATGGAGCTCACCTGGTTCACCTCGCCATCCCTAAGCGCGCTAATCATCTCCTCCTCATTGGTATAAAAATGGAAACTTATTTCCCGGATGTAAGGCTTGCCCAATGCGAACCGGTCGAAAGCCCGGAGCCGGTAAGAATTTATCACGCCGCTTGATTTTTTGGAAACGTCCTCAATCTTATAAGGTCCCGAACCTACGGGCATGGTGTTGGCATCATTGAGTTCCATGGAATCGTTTTCCCAAAGAGTCTTGGGCAGGATGCCGAGCGTGGCATTTTCGAGCAGGTTTGGGTTCGGCTGCCGCGAGGTGAACGTAATGGTCCGCTCGTCTTTCTTTTCCGCCGTTATGTCTTCCCAGTTCAATTTTTCCGGGCTGGTAATTACCGAATTTTTGACCCGGTCAATGGTAAATATGACATCGTCCGCCGTGACCGGCTCGCCATTATGAAAATATATTTTTTCTCGCAGAGTAAAAGTGTGGGTAAGCCCGTCGTCCGATTCTTCGTGTTTTTCCGCCAGGTCCGGTACAAGCGTACCGTCCGCATTTTTTCTCATGAGCCCCGAGTAAATGAGCGAAATCATGTCCAGGTCGGCGGGGGAACTGCCCAAGACCGGGTTGATGAAGCGCGGAGTGCCCACAATACCTTCGGAAATGCGCCCGCCCAGAAGTGGCACTTCGGTCATGAGCGATTTATTGAGTATTTGGATGAGCGCCAACGAGCTTACCAGGAGCGCCAGCACCAAAATACCGAAAACCACCCGTTCCTTTTTGGAAAAAGAGGACAAGGCTCCGTTTATCTGTTCTTTTGTAGGTAATTTACCAGTAATTTTAAACTGGCGCATCTTATTATTAAGATCCATAGAATACAATAAAAAAATCTAGTGCGGTATTTCTATCAGTGACAGCCAAAGCAAGAATTTAAAATGCCCCTCACTTAATAATTATATAACTGTATACAATATAATTATCTCGTTCGCTCGGAATGCATAGGTCGGCCTCCGCATTCCTCACTCACTTAATAATTATAGACAAAAATGCCAATAAAGCAAAAAGGATGGCGCATACCAAAGACAGGTAAAAAAGGAACTTTTCAAATCCGCGGCGCGTCTGATGAAAGCTCCCCATGTCGCTTCCGCCCAAAGCTCCGCCCACGCCTGCGGCCGACTGCTGAAGCAGTATCGTGGCTACGAGAATGACCGAAACTATTATCTGCGCGTAAGGCAAGATGACAGACACTAAACTCATAAAAACGATTATCGCACATTCGGGCTTTAAAAACAAGCCCTGTTCCAGAAGGGGAGCAAACGGGGTTTTTATTGACTTTTTTTACAAAATATGGTATACTTTATGCTGGAGGTAACACAACCAATGAGGAATATCGTTCTCCTCGTCGTTCTCTCGTTCACCGCAGTGGCCGCTTTCGCGCAGACTCTGCCCGAAAACCCGACCGCTGGCACCATTGAAGTGTGGTACAGCAGACTCCCCGCGAGTGTCGTGCCGCACGGGTGGGCCGAAACCCACCTCGACAATCCCAGCCGCGACATCTATACTCGCGGACCCTGCACCATTACGTCGAACTACGCGTTCGTAGCTCGGCGTGAAATGCTCGGATGGGACAAGGTCGTGAAGAGCGTCGTCGTGCTCGTCGACAAGGGCTCGGTAAAGCAGATAGTCGTCCAGTCTGCCGCCGGCCGTTTCATCTTTTCGACGGAGCGCATCAACGGCTCCATCACCATCGCGCACGCCGAGGAAAAGAAGCTGGCGTTCGCGACCGACTGCGGGGACATCGAGCTCCTGCCGCAGGAGGTGCAGGAGAAACTCGCGACGCCGCTTCTGCTCGTCAGGAAGTGACGCCGCCCGCCGAGTGGGGCGCGACGCGCCCCACTCGGCGACAGCCGAACAATCGAAAACATCTTGCCGAAAGGCAAAGCGAACCGCGGGGTTCGCATCCCGCAAGGAGATTCTTTGCGGGATTTCTTTTTGCTTAATTTTTTAATTGACTACAGCGTTTCGTTTTGTATAATTAACCTAAGAAATATGAAAAACGACCGGTATACCTTAAGCGAGAAGTAACTTGATGAAGCGGTTTCTAACTTTTATCTTCTGCATTGCCGCCCTGGGGCTTTTTCTATATGAGTCCCGGGAATATTTTTTTCCGCCGCGGCCCTGCGAGGAGCCCATACGGTACGCGCTCGGGGATTTCGCGGGGGAATTCAAAGTTACCAAAAAATATTTTCTGGATGCGGTGAAAGATGCGGAAGCGGTCTGGGAGGAAGCCTTCGGCCGCGAGCTTTTCGCGCACGCGCCGGAGGAAGAGGGCAGAGATATTTTAAAAATTAACCTCCTATATGATTACCGGCAAGCAGCCACAGCGAAGCTCGGACGCATCGGCACGGTCCTGGAAGAGAATCAGGAATCCTATGATACCCTCCGCTCCGAGTTCGAATCGCTCCGGCGGCAATATGAGAGAGACAAAAACAGTCTGAATGCGGACATCAAGTCTTTCAACCAACGCCAGGATGCTTACGAGGCGGAAGTAAAATATTGGAACGATAAAGGCGGCGCGCCGGAGGGGGAATTTAACAAGCTCCAAAAAGAACGCCAGGCACTCGAGGCGGAAGCGGCCGACCTGAAGCAAACGCAGACTGCAGTTAACAAGGCCGCAGAAGAAGTGAACGCTCTGGTCGCGGAGCTCAATGCGCTCGCCAAAAAACTCAACTTGTCGGTGGAAAATTACAATACCGTGAGCGACTCGCGGGGCGAAACTTTCGAAGAGGGCCTGTACGTGGAGAACGGCAGGCAGAGGGAAATAAATATCTATGAATTCGAGGATCGCGCCGAGCTCGTGCGCCTTCTGGCGCACGAGCTCGGCCACGCGCTGTCCTTGGGCCATGTGGCAGACCCCGAAGCGATCATGTATGAACTGAACAAAAGCGAGAATCTCAAACCCACCGCCGCGGACCTAGCGGAGCTTCGTCTAAAATGCGGAGCGAAATAATCCCGCAGCAACTCAATCTCTAATTCGCGCGAATAAACGAATAGTTTTAGTCATAATTTTAATTTTATATATAATCTTCTTCTATTAAAGCTATTTGAACTTCATCCCAGGTTCGGAAACATTGACTTTTTAGACAAAATGTGATAAATTTAACACAGGAGGTGTTCGATGGACTGGATACTGATACTCCAGGTCCTGGTTTCGGTCATCTTCTTTGCCAACAAGGTGTTCATCCTTGAGAAGCTAAAAATTGGGTGGTTACTTGGAGTAATCGCCGCCGCTCTGGCAGTTTTGTATTTTTACCTGATTGGATTACCGGTCTACACGGCCCTCGAAGGAAGCCTCATCATCCTGATGGGCTATGGCTTTTTCAAGGGAGACTTTGAAAATCCACGTGTGGAATTGGTGATTCAGTTGGTAATTATGATAGTGATGTGTTCCCTGGCGATTTTTGCCTTCAACGGACGCATTACTATCGTCGAGCTGCCGAGCGCCGTGGGTATGTTGTGGGGAACTTACTTTCTCACACACCACCAAGAGCGTAAGGGATGGGCCCTCTACGGATTTGCACATGTGCTTGCTGCAGTGCTTGGATATCAGAAAGGACAGACGTTCTTTGCTGACTTCCAGGTTGCTTCGGCAGTCGTGTGTTGCGTGGGGTGGGCAAAGAATCGGAATCGGGTCACGACGAAAGCGGTCACAAGCTAGTAGTCGTGACCCCTTTTGTTTTTATAAAATTCTAACTACAGAAAAATTAATTTTATATATAATCTTCTTCTATTAAAGCTATTTGAACTTCATCCCAGGTTCGGACCCGCTTCTTCCTCGCTGAAACCTCTCCGCAACCGCATTTTCTGATATAATGCACAAAGAAGCGTACCAATGTATTTTAATACTTATATCAATACTTACACGTGCCAAGATATGAAAAATAAAATCAAACGGTTGTTGAGATATGTGTTTTACGCGGCAGCGGCGCTTTTGGCGCTCATATTTTTCGTCAACCTGGCCGTTTACGCTAAGGCGCGTCCCCACATTTATAAATCTTCGGCAGAAGTGCCCAAAGCGCAGGCGGTGCTCATACCGGGCGCGTCCGTAGTTTCCGGCTACAAGCTTTCGCCCTTGTTTGAAGACCGGGTCAAGGCGGCCATCGCGCTTTATCGCGCGGGCAAGGTGGAAAAAATTCTCGTTTCCGGGGACAACAGTACCGTTTACTATAACGAAGTGAATCCCGTGCGCAATTATCTTTTAGCGGAGGGCATCCCGGAAGAAAATATTTTCCTGGACCACGCCGGTTTCGACACTTACAGTTCCATGTACCGCGCCAAAGAAATTTTTGAGGCGGGCTCCGTCATAGTGGTTTCCCAGGCGTTCCACTTGCCCAGGGCAGTGTTTATCGCCCGCGCGCTCGGGCTCGAAGCATACGGTTTTGCCGCGGACAGCGGACGGGTTGCGCTAAAAAATTATATCCGCGAGGCGCTAGCCAGCGAAAAGGCTGTGCTTGATGTTCTCCTTTCCCGCAAGCCGAAATATCTGGGCGAAGCCATCCCGCTTTCGGGCTCCGGTTTGCCCGCCTCTCCCGCCGCCCCAGGCGACCAGGGCAATTATGCACCTTAACCGTCACAAAAGCGCCGGTATTTCGTCTATAATATAAGCAGGGCTATTATTAATTTAACAACTTAATTTATCATGGACAAAAATCAAAAGATTATGTGGACAGTCGTAGGGGTCGTAGTGGTGGCCATTTTGGGCTATTGGCTGTATCAGACCAATAAAAATACTGACGACAACACGCCTACTTTCGTTACCAATTTCTCGGAGTGCGCGGCGGCGGGCTATCCGGTGGAGGAAAGCAATCCGCGGCAGTGCCGGACTCCCGACGGTACGGTATATGTGGAAGACACGGGTGAACAGGGCCCGGTAGTGCGCGACGGCTGTTATGTCGGCGGCTGTAGCAATACCATCTGCTCCGATGAGCCCGGCGCGGTGTCCACCTGCGAATATCGTCCGGAGTATGCCTGTTTCAGCACGGCTACCTGCGAGCGGCAGGCGAGCGGCAAGTGCGGCTGGACCGAAACGGAGGAATTTACCGCCTGCCTGTCCGCGGACCTCGACTTGCTGACAAAGTAGCATCGTACTTGTAAAATAAAGTATAATAGACTGATTATAAAGTTTTTAACATTTATAAAACAATTATGACCAAAGAAAAATTGCAGGCGGGGTTCGCACCGTTTATCATTATAGCCATCATTGCGGTGCTCGCCATCGGCGGCGGCGCGTACGTGGTTTCCAAGAATAGAGCCGAAGTGGACACATCTACCCAGGCGAATGAGGAGGCAGACGCCAATGCAAATGCTAACGCCAACCTCGGGCTCAACGCCAAAGGTTCGCTCCGCTCGCTCATGGGCATGGGCAAGAGTGTGATGTGTACCTTTGAGAGCGCCGTGGCCGGAGAAAATTCTTCGGGTACCATGTATATTTCTTCGTCCGGAGAAATGCGCGGAGACTTTACTATGCAAGCAAGCGGTAAAACACAGACCGCCGGTATGCTCGTGAAAGGGGAGACTTCGTATATGTGGAGCGGCAGCAGTGGGGTAAAGATGGCCACACAGAAAACAAATGCTGCCGCGGCGGCAGGGATAGGAGCTAAGTCTTCCGTTGATCTTGATTTACAAGTTGACTATACCTGCAAAGACTGGACTCGCGATGAGACAAAATTTGTTGTCCCATCGTCGGTTGAATTCGTGGATTTGCAGGCGATGATGAACGGTGCCGTAGGTCCAGGGAACATTAACCTAAAAAACGCGGCTGAGCTCGGGTATTAACTAAAAAATTAAGGGTGCGCTACGTACACGTGAAAGTCACCGCAGGGGCGCGGAAAGAAACATTCTCCCAAAAATCGGAGGACCATTTTGAAGTTTCCGTGCGTGAAAAAGCGGAGCGCAATATGGCCAATGCCCGCGTTCTCGAACTTGTAGCGGGTCATTTTGCCGTGTCGGTAAGTAAAGTTAGGATTGTAAATGGACATAAACACCCAAGCAAGCTTTTGGTCGTTGATGATTAAGTGTAGAAGGTAGGCTTCTACTTGAGTTAACTAAATTACTTTAGTTTGGTAAAGTAGCGGGGATGAAGGGAATGTTATAGAAGGAATATGTTATAATTACTTTATGGAAAATAACGACTCGTGGTCTAGAGCCAGAAATGTAGGCCAAAAAAGCGCGGAGCAAATAGAAGAAGAAGCGGAACGCAGGGATAAGTTGAGCGAGGAGGTAGCCGCCAGAGAAAGAGCAGCCCTAGAAGCACGGGAGAAAGAAGAAGAAATATTAAGTCAACCGGCCAAAACATTGGTGACCAAAACTCAACTCAGGACATTCCTCAGCAAAGGTGAAGTAGGTATCTCCAACCTTGATTTTGGCGACAGAGTCCTTAATCCCGGGGATGTCATTATTTTGGTGGATGAACAAAATAAAGAGTGGCCGGTGGAGCTGGTATCCATCGAAAAAACGAATACGGGCAATGATCGCATCAAAGTAAAATCCCCGGAAAATAAATAAAACCTGCACTGCGGGTGGTTTTCTCTTTGTATGCTTTACTCAACTAAATTACTTTAGTTTGGTAAAGTAGCTGGAATAAAAAATAAAAAGGGTTATGATTAGTCCTATGCATGAAGCATTGAACACGGATGGTACGCGTGAAGGAGAGTTGCCTCCGAACAATGACGTGGATAGAATTCCTTTGGAAAAGAGGGCTCCTTTCCAGCGTGTTATCGCGCAACTGGCTCGCGGTAAACAACCGGCAGATGTAAGCAAGGATGAATGGCGTGCGCAGAATTTGGCTTGGTTTGACGA
>CAZWXV010000004.1:0-15048 GCA_964637995.1 uncultured Candidatus Saccharibacteria bacterium | reverse complement strand
CCAACACGGAGATTCGTGACCTGGCCATGGAGGGAAATTACGAAGAAGCCGCAAAACTCGTCCTGCCGATGTTGGACGAAGGCAGCCAAGCCCTGGCCGCATAAGCATTAAAAAGTAAAAGCGAGCTTTGAAAAATTAATTATGAAAAAAACTTACATAACAATCGCAGTCATTATTGTTCTCGCGGCCACCGCGGCCACGGCGTATTTTGTGGGCGTTCCCAAAGGGGTGCTACCGGGAGGGGAGCCGGTGGCCTGCACCATGGAAGCCAAGATCTGCCCGGACGGGTCGGCCGTAGGCCGGCAGGGGCCCAATTGCGAATTTGCGGCCTGCCCGAATATTCCGGTCAAAACTGACACGAATAATGAAACCAAGTCTGAGGGCGCCATAGGAGTAGGCGAAACTAAAAATGTGAACGGGGTGCGCATCACCTTAAATAAAATAGTCGAGGACAGCCGCTGTCCGAGCGATGTGCAATGCATATGGGCGGGCAGACTGGTCGCCAATGTCACCCTCAAGTCCGACACGGATGAGCAGACCCTAGACCTCGCAAGCGACGCCGCGCCCAAGACCTTCGACACTTTCCTAGTTTCCATTGCTGGCATCTCTCCCGAGAAACTCGTGAGCGAGCCTTCCACTAGTTACAAAATTACTTTCAAGGTGGAAAATAACCAGTAAAACGAAAAACCCAGCGCCCCGACCGAGGTCGGGGCGCTTTCCGTTATGCGTTGAGTTTAGGGTCGGGTTGGAGTAGAATGAGGACTATGAAAAGTAAATTTGTTTTTGCGAAGAAAAATATAAATATTCCCGGAAAATCTTTGATTGAAAAATATGATGTTGGAATCATTGAATCCGAAACAAATGAAGGTGCTTCAATATTTTTTATCCGAAACTGGCAAAAAGTAAAGCTTCTCAAAAAAGACTTTAAAATATTTGATGTCAAAAAAACTGGAGACGCATTTACTAAAAAGATTTGTAATATTTGTCACAAACTTTTAAATACCAACAAATTTGCAAAGAATCAAAACGGCATAAATAATAGATCTGTCAGAAGACCATCTTGTGGCGGGTGTCGAAAAGATCTTGAGGGAACAAATGTTTCTCCAAAAGAAAAAGCCGAATGGTTAAAGAAGAAACCCCACAATGTGCCTTTTCAGTGTCCTATATGTGCAAAAAAAACAATAGCTGGGGTCACTAGTAAAGTAGTTCTTGATCATAATCATCGTAATGGAAAAGTCAGAGGATGGGTTTGCGATAGTTGCAATACAGGAATAGGAAGATTTAAAGATGATATAAATCTGATCAGAAGGGCAATAAAATTTATTGAATAGATATAATATTTCTCAATCTTTTTTCAGATAGCTTAACGTATTCCTTAGAAATGTCGCAACCTATATAAGAGCGACTGTTTTTCAATGCCATCTTACAAGAAGTGCCAGAACCACACATTGGGTCAAACACAATATCACCCTTATTAGTCCACGAAAGTATATGATCTTCTGCCAATTTTTCTGGGAAAATTGCGGGGTGCTCAAAAGCAAGCTTATCGCTTGTTGAACCCCCAAGGCCAACTGCGTATTCCCAAATATTTGTCATTGTTTTTTCAGGCTTAAGTTCTCCTAAAATTTTCTTGTTTATTCCATCTGCCCCTTTATTAAAAGGTAACATTTCTTTTCCTTGTCTTATTGTTTTAACCTTCAATGGATTAAAAGTTTTGGGAGATCCTTTACTAAGAACAAACATGAATTCAAAACAATTAGTGTACCCATTTGTCCTCATAAACGGAGTATTTTTCTTTTTATAAATCATTACATCGTGAACATTAAAGCCGATTTGCTGAAAAAATAAAGCTTGCTTAAAACTTGTTAAACTTTTATTCCCTTTTCTGATTTTATCTCCAACAACCCAAATTACAACTCCCCCCTTTTTTGTTATTCTGAATAATTGTTTTGAGATATTTTCAAAGTCAAAATTATAACCCTTATAATTTCTTAATTCGTCATAAGGGGGTGAAGTGACAGTCAAATCAATGGAATTATCTGGCATTTGTTTCATTACCTCAACAGCATCTCCATAAATTATTTTATTGAGTGGTAGTTCTTTATATTTGAGGGTTGGCAAACTTATACTAATTTCCTTCGGTTCAATAAAAGGAGAGACTATATCTTGCATTGTTTTCAAAACACGAATAGAGTGCTTTACCCCTTTTTGCCTTACTATGCGACCCTTTTTCTCTAAATAATCTACGCGCTGGGAAATGGTCGGTATAGATACCTTAAAATGTTCAGCCATTTCCTTTAAGGCAGGGGAGTAATTTTTTCTTTGTTGAAATTTATCCAAATAACCAAAAAGCTGGGCTTGTTTTTTAGTAAGTTGTGTATTTAATGTTCTTGGCATATTTACACTCTATATTATAATACCTAAAGATAACCTAAACAAGCAAAGTTATCCCCAACAAGTATCCGAGCAAGTTTTTAGTGATGGATTGAGTTTAATGATCAGGAGTAGTAGAATGAATGTAATTATTAAAAGAATCCGCTACGGGGTTCCGCTGGGGATGTAAAGAAATAAGTTATTGTGGTATTATATATGTGATTAAAAATGAATTCTTCTATTAAATTGCCGACGTTTCTAAAGTGGGCAGGTGGTAAGCGAAAGATATTACCCCTCATTGAAAAATTTTTCCCTAAAAAAATTGATAGATATTTTGAGCCATTTTTAGGTGGTGGCTCGGTATTTTTTTATGTCAAACAAAAATATAATCCCCCTTACAGTTTAATTTCAGATACCAATGTTGACTTAATTAACACTTATATTCACGTGAGAGATAACCCAGGTCAGTTAATAAAATACTTATCGAAATTTAAAAAAAAGAATTCTAAATTTTTTTATTATTTAGTCAGAGAGAATTTTAACAAGAAAAAATACAAAGGTATCAGAAGATCTGCCGCATTTATTTACTTAAACAAAAACTGTTTCAATGGTTTATATAGGGTTAATAGCAAAAATGAATTTAACGTTCCGTACGGAAAATATAAAAACCCTTCGACGTTTGATGAAAAGATAATCTATGAAGCGAGTGTTATGTTAAAAAATGGAGTGGAAATAAAATGTCAAGATTATCAAGCAATTATAAGTAAAGTTAAAGGTGATGATTTTATTTATCTTGATCCATGTTACGATCCTCTTAAAAAAACCAGTTTTGCTAATTATACCCCCGAACGTTTTTCTACTAGCGACAGATTAAAACTTTACTCTTTTATAGAGAATTTACGGAAAAAAGGCGCGAAGGTTGTTTTAAGTAATAATGATATACCAGAAATACACGAATTATATTCTGATTACAATATTAACGAAATTTTAGCCCCAAGGTTTATAGGTTCAAAAGTCGCCTATCGTAATCGTGTAAGCGAACTAGTTATAACTAATTATTAATATGTTTAACACTGAGGAACAAAAAAATAAAAAAGCGTGGCTATTAACAGCTACTCTTGATAATTGGAAAATCTCTGAAAAAAAAGGTGTATTTGGTTGCCATGGTAACAGGAGGTTTTTTAAAGAAATTAAAAAAGGTGATAACTTCATAGCTTTTGTTCCAAAAATTGGATTTATTGGCCGCGGTATCATTACAGGTGAGTATTTTAATAGTAAAATAAAACTATGGAGTGATAAGAATTATAATCATAGATTTCAGATCTCAACTCCCATTTTTAATGACGACAAGGTATTGCCCGCTGCTTCCGTAGTTGATGACTTAAGTTTTGTAACAAATAAAAATAAATGGGTTGTATTTTTTAAATCAGGGATTCGCGAAATACCGTTGGTTGATTTTAATTTAATTTCAGAAAGACTTACTAGGTCTGCCTCAGTTCTATCTGAGATTAATGAAAATGTTCAAAAAGGAATTACAACTACCGAAATAGGTAGTGAATTACATAATCGTGTTGCAAAATTATTTGAAAATCTTGGCTTTACTATTTTAGAGAGTAATTACTTTACTGCAGGACCAGACATAACAGTCGTAGATCCTGAAGATCTGAATAAGGGAAAGATTATAATTCAGTGCAAAAATTCCAAAGATGAAGAAAGTACTTTTCGGCATTTAGATAAGCATCTAAATGAGTATTCAGGCCGTATTAAAACAACTAATTCCATGACAGCAATTATAGTTGTTTCAGGTCAAAGTCTCCCAAAAAAGATCCCTGGAGAAAAACAGGAATTAAACATTGAAGAAGTGCTTAAAAAGTATGGGGTAGCATTATGGACCGATGAGACCCTAGAATACTACGAAGAACTTATAGATAAGATAAGTAGATTTGCACGTTATCAAGTTCTTTCTGACTTGGGGCTGAAGTCTATTTTTGACGAAGACATAGAAGTGGATGCTATAAAAATAATTCAAAACGGTTACACAATGTATGCAGCACCGATTAATCCAAACTGGCTTCTAAAAACAGTAAGCGTAGTAAGGAGAATTCGTGCCGCCGATAGGCCAAAGGGGTATCAACGACTTTTGGATAAAAATAGAATCATAAATTCAGATAAGCCCGCCAGCATTTCAAATTACATAGATTCAAACTCTAACTGGCTTTTTCCTAATGCTATAGTTTTAGCTTCATCCAGGAATTTCGATATTACCCAAAAGAGCTCACGCCTTCATTTTCAAAGTAGTTATGGACAATTTTGGGTTATAGATGGGCAGCATAGATTATTTGCATTTGCGAATGCAGAAGCTCGCAAAAAAGATAATAAATTATTTTGTGTCATAATTGATGCAAAATCACTTGGTAATGAGCAAGAGGCAGAACGTGAACTTGCTCAAGTTTTTGTCACCCTAAATGGACGGGGGAAAAGAGTTCCCAAAGCACTTTTATATGAACTTTATCAACTTTTAGGTTCTGATGACAACCCGCAATTAGAAATTATACTCACACTAGCGAATGATGAGTTTTTTTCCGATTGTATACGTGGATATTCAGATAGGGGTGGCTCAATCAACCTTGTGTCTTTTGCTGACGCCAAAGGTACTGATTTAATATATAAACATTTTAAAAATAAGTATGAAAACAAATCTAGAGAATATATTGTCACCAAAACCGCTGAATATATACTAGACTCCTTCAAGCAAATAGCTGATATGTTCCCAGTCGAATGGGACGACGCAGATAATTACTTTCTTAAAACAGATCGCGGAATTAGAGGAATGCTTGTTTTACTCGATAAAATAATAAGTAAGCGAGGAATAAATCAAAATGAAGTATATACCATAATCCAGGCTTTAAAAGATGAAGAATTTGATTTTTCTTCAGACACGGCCAAAGGATTATATCTTGGTGCGGGGGGACCAGATAAATTAGCCGAAGTTTTTTCCAAACACATAACCAGAAAGCTCAAAGAATTTGAGCCAACATTTTTTAGAACAGCAATTGATGAAATACGTGTTGAAAGAGGACAAATAGGTGAAGATAAGATTTCAGAATGGGTTGGTATTTTAGAGGGAGATGTTCGTTGTCATATGGTATATATAGATAAAACAACCTTAAAATATCTAGGATATTTAAATATTGAAAAAGTAAAAAAATTTCGAATGTTTTTTTCAAAGTGTGAGGTTGGACATGAAAGGGAAGTTCGAAAAGGATTACAAGAATTAGAAAAAAAAGGACTCAATATAATTTTGACAGAAGAAAATAAAAAGACAGTGCATGGCGGTAGTATTTTCCATGAGAGATTTATTGGTGACGACAAACATGGATTTACCACAGATGCAGATTTAAAAGATAATTCTCAAAAAAATACTATCATGCTTTTACATCTCTATAAGTGGCATAAGCCAGCTGAGTTAGATAGTTTTGATAGATATTGGGATGCTGCTGAAACAAATAAAGAAGTTGAATTTGGATATAATTGGGGAAGTTCAGAGGAGTAAATTTCTAATTTGGTTGTTTGTATTAAAAAATAAAAATGCCCCAACCCAATTCTTCCAAACTAAAAAAAAGAATCGGCAAAGGGTTGGCCAGAAAAGTTCTCAAATTCAAAAGCAAAGTTATAGTATGGAGTACAAGTGGAGACGACAAGGGTGCTTGGAGGTTTGCAAGAGTACCCGAAAAGATCTCGGCGAAAATTAAGGACATGCAAAAGGGCAGACTTCGACGCGGCTGGGGTGCGGTTTATGCGCGGGCGAAAATAGGGAAAAGTGAGTGGGTGACTTCCGTTTTCCCGGACAGGCATTCGGCCACATATATCTTGCCGCTTAAAAAACAAATTCGTTATCAGGAAAATCTTTACGACGGGACGGACATAACCGTTGCCATAGAAATCTGGTTTTGAAAAAATGCTATAATACCACTATGTCAGCAGAAGGATCAAAAGCGGAATCCCCCATAGACTTGAACGTTCCAAATCTAGGCACAAGGTCTGTGTACGAAATGTTTAAATCTGACAAATGGGAGTTTGAGACCGATATTGAGCTAGTGGAACCGGCTGTACGAGCGCTCAGGGAAAAAATAGCCCTTGTCGGTTGGGAAGGAGATGATTTTAAAAATGCCGCGGAAGGGTTCAAGGAACTTTTGGTAAATGCCATTGGCCACGGCAACCTGCAGGTGGACAAATCAATTGTTGCCCAGGGAAACATATATCAGGCAATCCTCTTGGCGCAGGGGGATTATCCGGAAAGAAAGAAAAGAAAAATCAAGGTGATTTTTAATGAAATTAGTGCCGATACTCTTTCTTTTACCATAAGCAACGAAGGGGAGGGGTTTGACTCGAGCGCGGTGCCGGATCCCACTTTGCCGGAGAACGCAAGTAAACCGATGGGTTGGGGTTTGTTGTATGTCAGGGTTTTACATGGGTTCGAGCCCCTAAAATATGGAAATAATGGCAGGGAGGTGACAGCGGTCAAGCGCAGAACCCACGAGCATCAGCATTAAAATTCTACCGGCATCTAAGTTAAGATGAACAATTATCGAGCATATGGCGGAGTAATTTTAAGCCCGGGGGTTCGTCTACATGAGTATGCGTAATTTTAAACAAAATTTTAGATACATACATATTGTTTCATTTGTTGCTTTGCTTCTGGCGGTGTTTTTAGGCGGTGCGGGGATGGCGCTGGCTGCAGGGAGCAAAGGAGATAAGGACCTTCAGGTTTCCGGCTGGATTCCTTTTTGGCAGATAGTGAAGGGTGCCCAAGACACGGAGAAACATTTGGACGATTTGGATATCATTCACCCCTTTGGTTATGACGTGAAGTCCGATGGTACCTTGAGTGATTTGGCAAAGATAGGCCGGAAGGAGGCGGACAAGGAGGCAAAAGCCGCCTGGCAGAGCCTGTTTAAGGCGGCAAAAAAGAAGGATGTGGATGTAATTCCGACGGTCATGTGGAGTAACGGCGCGGACATGGAACGAATCTTGAGCGACAAGCGCGCGCGCGCAAAGCACGTGAAGGCGATAGTGGACATGGTGAAAAAAGAAAAATTCATCGGGGTAAATATTGATTACGAAGGCAAGCAGGCGGTGACCCGGGACGGCTTTTCCGCATTTTTAAAAGAGCTCAAAAAGGCCTTGGGTAAAAAGAAAATTCTCTCCTGCGCCATCGAGCCCCGCACTCCGCTGGACTCGCTTTTCCGCACGCCGCACGCGCCGCTTCAATACTCCAATGATTTTAAAAAAATCGGCAAATATTGCGACGAGGTGCAAGTCATGGCCTATGACCAGGGCCGGGCGGACGTAAAGCTAAACGACGCGAAAGCGGGGTCGCCGTATTTGCCGGTGGCGGACACGGAGTGGGTGCGAAAAGTCGTGGAGCTAGCCATGAAAGATATTCCCAAGGAAAAGATTATGCTCGGCGTGGCCACTTACGGGCGCGAATATGTGGTGACTGTCGTGCCAAACTGGTTTAAGGATTATAAGAGAGTGCAATCCTTAAATCATCCTTACGCTCTGGACCTCGCCGGCGCCTACAAAATAACGCCATCGAGAAACAAAGCCGGAGAAATGAGTTTCTCGTATCTGCCGGTTAACGGCACCAAAGAGAGAAACGCGCTCATCGCCGCATTGCCCTCGCTCTCCGCGCCTCCGGGGACGCCCTCCGGGGAAATCGTCGCGCAAAAAGCTCTCGCTTATGCCAATAAGACCGGAAAAACTACGAGTTTTAATTTCGTATCATGGAGCGACGCGCAAGCGATAAAAGAAAAGTTCGACCTCGCGGAGGAACTGGGGCTCAAAGGCGTGGCCATATTTAAACTCGACGGGGAAGTGGATCCTGCGCTGTGGGGCAATTTTTGGGAATAATCTTTAGATCTGCGGATTTACGTAAATGTTTACGTAATGCTAAACTAACCCCATGATCCTGATTTTCATCCTTTTTGCCGCAGTAGTCATTCTGGGAATAATGGCATGGCAAAATGAGCGGAACAAGCCGCCGGGGGATGAGCATGGCGGGCACGGGGGGCACAATGGTCATTAACAATGTGCGGGTGGTACGGCTATGGTAAAATAGATACATGTCCTTAAATATAGTAGAAATCTTAATCATCTTTATCGCAGGGATGGTCGCTGGGGCGCTAGTGCCCCAGGTTTCCACGTATTGGCATAACCGGCATAGGGCCGAAGCCGAGCCGGGCTTCCGGTTTCAGGCGCCGGACTTGTCTGGCGCCTCTCCGGCCGTGTCAGTAGCTACGACGCGCGCCCGGCGCAAAGCAAAGAAGGAGGCTGCCAAAGAAGCCGCCATGGAGGGCGTCGCTCCGGGCGCCGGAGTGGGCGTGTACGGGCAGAGCGAGCCCGACGTGTTCCGGCCTCCGGCGGGTGTGGTAGCCCAGCAGAAAGAAAAAAAGGACGCGAACATACAGGCAATTCTCGGGGCTTTTGCCTGGGCCACCGAAAGCAAGCTCCGGACTCCCGACGTGGAGAAAATGCTCGGGGTTTCCGAATCCACAGCCCTGCGGTATCTGGATGAGCTGGAAAAAGACCACAAGATACGGAAAGAAATCGCGGCCGACAGGAGAGCCTATTACGTAAAGTTGTCATAAAAGCGCATCTAGTACGGCGTATACAACAGTAGCGCTAAATTTCATTTTGGGGTAGTATGGTCATATATTAGACGATAGCTTAGACAATAGCTTAGACAATAGTCAGATTATATATGAAAAACAAAGGCAATACATTGGGAATAGTGGTTGTGGTACTTGCGGTCATAGCCGTGCTGTGGTTCTTTACTTCGGGTAAGGCCCTGGTAGTGTCAAAGCCTAACCCCAACACCATTACCGCCTCGGCCATCAACGCATACCCCGCATACCCCGGGAACAATCTCGCTGCGAATTCCGCCATATATTCCAATACGGCAACCCAGGTCTATCCCTATCCTTCGGGCAAACTCGCCTATGTGAGCTATCCTATATCGAGTTCATCTTCTTCTTCCAACACCTCGACCTACTATCCGTCGTATCCCGGCAACAATAACCAGCAGACATATTATCCGCAGAATTCCGGCGGATGTTATGTCGGCGGCTGCAGCAATCAGCTTTGCACGGACCAGCCGGGCGCGGTCTCGACCTGCGAATATCAGCCGCAGTACGCGTGCTTCCAGAGAGCCAGATGCGAACGGCAGGCAAACAGAGCCTGCGGCTGGACGCTAACCCCGGAATTCTATAGCTGCATAAATAATACTTACTAGCTAGTTTCCCAAAGAAATCGGATTTGCTACAATATAGAATATGAAAACATTTACATCTATTTTAGTGCTGGTTGTTTTGGGCGGGGGACTTTGGTGGTGGGGGGAAAATAATAATAATAATTTATTGGGAGGATCAGGAGGTCCTGCCATCGAAGAAGAAGCGCAGGAGCTTTGCTTCTTGAAGTTCGAGGATTCTCTGGATAGTGATTTTGAGGATAAATACACTTTGCGGATGAACCTGGAGGGTCAGAAAGCGGCAGGCGAGCTCCGTATGTTGCCCGCGGAGAAAGACGCGCTCATAGGAAAATTTGAGGGTGCCATAACGGGCAATACCGCAAATATAGTGTGGAGCATGGAGGGAGAGGTGGGAACCGCGCAGGAAGAACTTGTGATTACGCTCGGCGAAGCCGAAGCTTCTATTCCTAAATATTCTCTGGCACTTCCGAAAATTCTCTGCGCGGAATTAAACGAACGAGAGGCTGTGGAAAAATATCTCTGGGAGAAAATAGTCACGCTGTCGCCCATAGCTCCGGCTTTGGGTGGCAACTGGTACGTAGTGTCTGCGGAGCTCGACCTTGAGAAAAATTCCGGCACAGTCACTTACGAAGACGGACACATACAGGAGAAAAGAGATTTCACTTATGTCCTGAAAGCGGACGGGGCAGTGGAGAGCCTGACCATCGAGTAATAAAATGGGGATGAGCGCGGCTAAATGCTAGGATATATCGCGGCTGTGTGCTATACTGGATGAGTAGTCGGAATTTTATCATTGCTAACTTGTAAAAATTTTCATGGATATTCAAAATAACGACAGCGCACAGCAAATGTGTTCACATTGCAATGTGCCTATGGTAGGAGGCACCTGCCCTATGTGCGGAGCCAAAGCGGAAGCTCCCGCTGCTGCTGCCCCGGCCGCCGCGCCGGAAACACCTCAGGCATAAGCCTGCGGTTCGAATAAGCCAAAAGCCCGAAAGGGCTTTTTGTTTTAGATATTTATTGGGCATTTTGGACACGTATGTGGTACAATAAGGTCTATTAGCATTAATAATATAAAGCAATAATATGGCAGACGTAAAAGCGACAGTTCTAAAAGCATTATGCATGAAGTGCAGGGATGCAAATAAGAAACCTACGATGCAGACGATGGTCAATCCGGTGGTTACCAAGAACGATAAGGGCAGATATAGCGCCAAGGGCACCTGCGCCAACTGCGGTGGCAATATGTTCAAGTTCATGTCCGAGGCGGATGCCAAGGCGATGATGTAACTCGTTGCCTTTAACGCAACAAGGTAAAATTTATACGGTTTATGCTCTCTTTCAAGCTGATTCAAAAAATTAGAGTCCTGAACAGATTTAACCGTATTCTTTTTGCTTTTATTAGCCTGGGTGCCGGTTATCTCATCGGCACGGTAGGTTTGCATAGGCATCTCCCGTGGTTTAAAAAATTGGGTTCCACTTGGAAGCCCACAAACGCAAGCGAGCTGCCTATCCGCCTGCGCCGGACTCTGGAGTATCTGGGTCCCGTGTTTGTTAAGTTCGGACAAATCCTGAGTACCCGCTCGGACTTGCTGCCCAAGGAATATATCGCCGAACTCGAACACCTCCAGAGCAACGTTCCGCCTTTTTCATACCAAGAGGCCCACAGTATCGTTGAGCAGGATTTCAAAAAGCCGGTCCAGGCGATTTTTAAGACATTTGGCAAGACGCCTTTCGCCTCCGCGAGCCTGGGGCAGGTCTACGAGGCCACTTTGAAAACCGGCGAGAAAGTAGCGGTCAAGGTCCAGCGCCCCGGAGCCAAAAAGCGGGTCAAGACGGATATCCAGGTGCTGTACCTTGCCGCCCACTTGATCGAGAAATACGTGCCTAGCCTGCGCGCTTATAATCTGCGCGCCATTATCGATGAATTTTCGCGCTGGACCCTAAACGAACTGGATTACCGCAAGGAAGCCGCAAACTGCGAAATTTTCAGCAATTTTTTCAAAGATGATCCGCATGTTTACAGCCCGAAAGTTTTCTGGGATTATTCCGGCGCGAGCGTCTTGACTCTGGAATATATAAACGGGCAATCATTGAGTCAGATAGTCGCCGACAAAGCCAACACGAAACGCAAAGAGATCGCCCGGCTACTGGCGGATTCATTTATCAAGCAGTGTTTTGATTACGGGTTTTTCCACGCCGACCCGCACCCCGGCAATATTTTTATCATACAGAAGGACAAGCTGATGTTCCTCGATTTCGGGATGGTCGGGTTCCTGGACAACCGCATGGCATCGCTCGCTACATCCATGTTCCTTTCCCTGCTCCAGAAGGACGTGGATAATTTAATGATTCTTATACTTCAAATCGAGGAAAATTATAATGTAGGCCCGAAGCCGGAGGGACAAAAAGAGGTGGATGCCAATGCCCTCAGGAAAGACTTGAATGAACTCATCATCCAGTGGCCCATCACCAGCAAACACTCCGGATTCACCCGGTTATTTTATGAAATGATAAATGCTTCGACTCGTCACGGCGTGAGTGTTCCCATAGACCTGATAATGCTCTCCAAAGCCATCGTCACTTTAGACAGGGTAGTGCTGGACCTGGATCCGGAGTTTGAACTGGAAAAATGGGAAAAACCGCTCATTGAAAAAATTATCACCAAACGCCTGTCGCCCAAGGATATCCAAAATAAAGTGCAGGGCGCGGCCCTAGTCTTTGAGGACCTCTTGCAGAAACTGCCGGAAACCAGCTCGAATATTTTATCCAATTTAGAGAAAAGTAGGGGAGACATGGCCCTAAACCACAGCGAACTGAAAAATTACGAGCTCTTGCTTCGGACCAATTCCCGACTGAGCACATCAGGCATAATACTGGCTGCCATGCTGGTCGCGGGTGCTTTGATCTACGACAGCGCGCCGGAGCAGGTTCTGGCCGGTTTTACGCTGCCCGAGATGCTTTTATTTACCGGCGGGGCGCTGGCCGTCCTCCTGTTTGTAAGCAACCTTCGAAGGGCTTAGTTCGGACCGTTGCGCAAAAGATTTACATCTGGTATAATATTCAGAGATATTATTACTTAAGATAAATAAATTTATGGCTAAAAATAAAAGTGTTTTGAAGCAATCGCTGACCCTGGGTTTGGGTTTGATGGACCTGACCAAGGAGAAGCTCGATAAAATGGTCAAGGAGCTCAACAAGGGTATTTCGAAAAAGGACAAGGAGGATGCCGTGGAGCAGCTAATGAAACGGGCCCGGTCCGCGCGCAAAGAAACCGAGAAGGTTATTCGCGCTCAGGTTAAAAAGGTCATGGACGAAATGAAAAAGAAGTCTCCGGCCAAAAAATCCAAGAAGTCAAAAAAGAAGTCCTCTAAAAAACGCGCTTAGGCAGTTACTAAATAAATTTTAAATGGCCAATGCGCAATCCAGGCTACTATGGTGGCTCCTCGGTATCTACGCCGTGCTTTTTGCCGTACTCGCGGTAAATCCCATTGACCGCAAGACCTGGTTTGTAGAGAATCTGACCGTCTGGATAATTCTCGCGGTGATTTTAGTGCTCTACGCATGCAAAATCAGATTTTCCGGCGCCGCGTATGCTTTCATGTTTGTGCTCATATACCTCCACACCATCGGCGGGCATTATACCTTCGCGCTGGTGCCTTTTGACCGGGTCACCGATTACTTCGGCTTTGCCCGCAATCATTTTGACCGCATCGCGCATTTTTCGGTGGGGTTTTACGCGTTTGCCGTAGCGGAGTGGCTATATCTTAAAAAGATGGTTTCGAACAGATTCCTCTTGTTCACTTATCCGATATTCCTCATCGCTACTATTGCCATGAGTTACGAACTTGTAGAATGGATATACGCGGCCAAGGCGCCGGCGGCCGACGCTCTAAATTATCTCGGCAGCCAGGGCGACATCTGGGACGCGCAGAAAGACATGCTCGCGGACACGCTGGGCGCGATATTTGCCACCGTAGTATTTTTTACGACTAGAAAACTCTGGAAAGGCAAAATACCCGGTTAAATTCTCTGCTTGGCAGTTTCCAGGTCGTTCCAGATAAGTATTTTCCACTCGTCTTTTTTAAGCCAGTGCCGGGTGTAGGAGGCGATAGCCATTCCCGCGTTGTTCACGGGATTGAAGTAGGAAAGGGTATTGTACTGCGAGGCGGTCAGGCCATCGCCGTAGGTCATGTAAGCGGCAATCATTTTTAAGAAAAAGCCGTGGCTCACAAGCATTATCCTTTTATGCGGTTGCCACTTTATGAAATTGAGCAATTTTTTGGCGCGCGTCTTTAGGTCCATAAAATTTTCCTCATCGGAATACCGGTAATTGTCATCCCGGAAACTATTGTCAATGCGGTCCATCACATGCCGGAGCTTCGGATCGCTTTTTGATACGCCGATGAACTCCGTCGGGTTCCTGCGTTCTTTCAGGAGGTCGGAATATTTTACCTTTACGCGGAGTTCGCGGCCGATAATTTCCGCAGTTTCCCGCGTGCGCTCGTAAGGGCTCGCGATGATAACCTGCGGCCGGCCTTTGTCTTTTGGGAACCTCCTCGCGGTTTCAAGCGCCTGCTCGCGCCCGCGCTCCGTCAGACCGCCCTTTTCGCCTTGGGTTACATGCAGCACATTGCCCTTCGTTTCCCCGTGCCGGACGAAATATATGAGCTTGGTTGCCATGCCCATTATTTTAACACGAAAATTTTCTTTTGGATGAGCTGGCAAAAGTTCATTGCATGTGTATGCATGAGGTGGTACGCTATAATAAATACTTCTTCGTCAACTCACAGAAAGGAGGACTCGCGATGAAGATCAACTGGCAGTATTTTCTGCAGCACGTCGGAGAACTTAAGGGCAGCGAGTTCTCCAAAACCATCATGGGAAAACTGCGTCGCCGTGGAGAAGTGGTAGCGGTTGTAGTGGACGGGCAGGATCTCAGCGTTTACGCAAAAGACATTCCTGCCTACACTTTCTATGAGAACAACACTTGGGTGTTTCTGTTGTCGGACAACAGGATTCACCTCAAGCGCTACCGCGGCGAGGCGCCCTTGACCATATTTGAGTTCCGTCTTCGGGTGCCCTTCCCGATCCCGAAACGCAAGCATCACACGAGCCCCGCCGGATAAAGTCCATCGGGGCTTTATCTGTGGTTTTAAAGGATATTTTGGCGCTTGACACCCCCCCCGCCCTTGGTATATACTTCATCCCACGTCTATCCGCTTATGGATATGGCGTTTTTCTTTGAAAACAAATGAATAATCATATTGAGAACCCCGGTATTTCAAGCCGGGAAGCAAGTCTCAAAAAATTCTAAAAATAATAATTCAACGAGCTAGGAAGCAAATACAAAAATACATTGCTGTTTTTTGTTTTGTTTCGTTCTAAACTTTTAGTTAGAGTTT
>CAZWXV010000003.1:26264-40914 GCA_964637995.1 uncultured Candidatus Saccharibacteria bacterium | reverse complement strand
GAGCAGGTTGTCGGCCTCGTGGTCTCGGAATATAAAAAGTGGCTGGAAAAATAATTGAGTAGAAATGAGAAAACCGCCTGCGAGGTGTGCCGACGGCCCCCTCATTCAAGCGGTCTTGATGTCTGACTTTATGGTCGAAGCCAGCGATTTCTCTCGTGGCGAATTTCGCCACTAATCGCTGTAAATGCCCTCGATTCTTCCGTCTTGTCATTCAGGAAAGACCGGAAGACCTCGAAGTCGACCTCGGTGTTCCCTAGCAGGGCTTTAACTAGGACATCTGCCAGATGTGCCTGCCCGTTGCCGTTGAGCATGGCCACGAGCCGAGCTGTATGCGGCATGTCCGGAGCAAATCCTATCCGGAACTGGTCAAGCCTGTAGGCCCGGCTGTGAATGCCGCTCGTCCAGTAAGCCGCGTGGACAACTGTAGCCCATGCGAGGACGAGGACACCTGCGGGTCCGGACGTGATCCACACTACCACGCTGCACACGCCAATCAGCGGGATGGGAGCGTACTGCAGAGCGAACTTCTGCCAGCGCTCAGTGCTGGCGAAGGCGGCGAACGGGACGAGGAGTGACGCCACGAAGGCTGTGATCGTGATCGGACCGATCGCAATCAGCGAATCCTCCATGGAATTCCGCGGGGAAATGAGCCCGATTGCGATGCCGATTGCGTAGAACAACAGATACCACATGGTTAATCTCCTTCAGGTTAAGGGTTGGAAGTTGGCTGTTGAGTGTTGTCAGCAAGAGACACTCTTGCTGACTAGGATCGCGGACTAACCTGACGCAGTTGCATGGCGGAAACAACTTCCCCTTCTCCACCTGTCGCCCTGTCACGGGAAACCATCACGCAAAGTTGTCCCTTGTGACACTCGAGTCTTGCCACGTACCTGCTAATGCCAAGTTTCAAGAAAGCGGCTACTTCCCCCTCACTCCATTTTCCACCCGCTTCCTTTTTTCGAAAGTGAATCGCTCCTGTGATTGGCGCACCCCTCCCTAGGGTGCCTTCAACCTTGAGCACGAAATGGGCTTCTCCGGTCTCGTCAAGAATGCGAGGGAAGTTTGGGAAGTTTATTTGCACCGCTTGACCTTGTCCAGTGTTGTCGATTGCTCCTTGGTCAATGACGGCCAAAACCAAGCGTACTGCCAACAGCGATAATTCGGACAGTTCGATTTGCATCGGTCTTCTCCTTTCAAACAACGATTTGTTTTGAGTTTAACACATTTTTATAAATTGTCAATAGATTTTACCAATTTAATTTATTTTAAGCTATATATAATAAAGGCAAAAAGATATCCACAGAATTTTGTTATCTTTTATTGACACAAAACTAATATTGGTATACAATGCCCAAATATGAAAGAGCAGATATTGAAAATAGAGCAATTACTAAAAGATAGCGGCTTTTTGGACAAGGAAATAGCCATATATTTGACCATCCTGGAGCTTGGCCGCGGCACGGTTGCCGAGATATCTAGGAAGGCGGGCATTAACCGCTCGACGGGGTATGTAATTTTGGACAGCTTGGCCGGAAAAAACCTGGTGAGCGTTTCCGGCAAGGAACCCAAGCAGGAATATATGGCCCTCTCCCCTGCCAACCTCGTGGAGTATCTGGAAACGCAGGCTAAAAAACAAAGGGGCCTCGCGGAAAGCGCAAAGCAAGTTCTGCCCGAGCTTACCTCCCTCTACAATGTCGGCGACAGGCCTAGGGTTTTCTTTTACGAAGGCCTAG
Source organism: uncultured Candidatus Saccharibacteria bacterium (assembly GCA_964637995.1). Taxonomy (GTDB): domain Bacteria; phylum Patescibacteriota; class Minisyncoccia; order Phycocordibacterales; family UBA9973; genus UBA9973. The sequence goes on along the minus strand of CAZWXV010000003.1, from coordinate 39,181 downwards.
CTGGACTGGAACACGTGTATGAAGATTCTCTTACTTCGAAAGGAGACATCTACTCCACCTCCACCTATGAGGAAATGCATGAAACTCTCCCGAAATATTTTTCTACATATTATGAAAAGAGGGCAAAGAAAAAAATCTTCGTTCACACTTTCGTCGCGGACACTCCCCTTGCCCGAGAGAGAAAGGCGAGGGACACGATCGAGTACCGAAGCACTTCGCTCATACCCAAAGACAAGTTTCCCGTGCCGACCGACATAGAAATATACAACAACAAAGTTATGATTGCGTCCTGGAAAGAAAAACTGGGCATTATTATCGAATCGCAGGAAATCGCGACGACACTAAGGAGTGTGTTCAAGCTCGCTTTGACTGAAGCTAAAAAACACGATCAAGTTTTAAGCGGCAAGTAAAAGGGCTAGTATTCCCGCATGGAGATTTGCGCGTCAACTTTTTTCATGAGGTCGAGGACTACGGAGACCACAATCAAAATCGAGGTGCCGCCTATGGCCAGCGAGGTTATGCCGGTCACGCGCTGCATGATGAGCGGAAGTACTGCGATGAGGCCCAAGAATACCGCACCCAAGAGCGTGATGCGAGTCAGGACTTTGGAAATATATTCCGCGGTGGAAGGCCCGGGGCGGATACCGGGAATGAATGCCCCGTTCTTTTGCAGGTTCTGGGAAAGGGCTTCCGGGTCAAAGGTGACCGCCGTGTAAAAATAAGTGAACAGGAACACGAATATAAAATAGAGTATGGCGTAAAGCACCGAAGTTTGGGAAAAGGCGGACAGCACACCGGAAATTTTAACAACTATAGGATTTGAAAACCGCGCCAGAAAAGTACCGATCATCTGCGGGAAAAGAAGGATGGACAAAGCAAAGATGATGGGAATGACGCCCGCCTGGTTTACCCGGAGCGGCAAATAGGTCGAGCCGCCGCCGTACATTTTGGCACCCCTTACCCGTTTCGCGTAAGTCACCGGTACGGGCCGTTCCGCTTCGGTCACGAGTACGATGCCCGCGATAACCAAGAGCGCGGCGGCGGTAAAACCGACATAAAGCGGAATCTGCCCAACGTTAAATTGGAAGGCCAGTTCGCTTACGGTCGTGGGCAGCTGCGCCACAATACCCGCGAAGATTATCAGGGACACGCCATTGCCGATGCCGAATTCGGTCACCAGCTCGCCTACCCACATAAGGAGTACCGAGCCCGCCACCACGATGAACAGATTGGTAATGCGGTCAAAACCCGACAAAGGTATTAAAATATTCTGTTGTTCCAAAATAAAAAGCAGGCTGAACCCCTGAACCGCGGCAAGCGGCACCGTGAGCATCCGGCTCCACTGGGCAAACTTTCTCCTGCCCGCCTCGCCTTCTTCGTGGTACAGGCGCTTTAATGCCGGCACCATCATGGTCAAAAGCTGCATTATAATCGAACCGGTAATGTAGGGGCCCACGCCAAGCATTATGATCGAGAGATTGGAAAGACCTCCCCCGGAAAAAATATTCAGGATGCCGAAAAATTGATTATTGGACAAAAAACGGGAAAGCGCGTCCGCGTCAATGCCCGGAATCGGGATTGCCGCGAGCGCCCGGAATATCACCAAGGCCATTAGCACAAACAATATACTTTTGCGCAAAGTCGTGTCGGTCCAGATAAGTTTGATTTTGTTCCAAAAATTTTCCATAGATTATTTTATTTTTATTTTCTTCCCCTTCAACCCCAAACGTTTCCTGATCTCGGAAAATTTCTCACCTTTACTGGCAAGTTTGTCTTTTTCTATCGTCAAAACTTGCTGGATGGACTTGAACTGGTAGCCGCGGTTTTTGGGGAGCTTCTTGATTATATCGCGAAGTTCCGGCCGGCGCTTGTTGCCCGCGCGCGCGGTCTGCCCCTTGCCGCCGCGGCCCGAGGTCTTGGCATGCTTGCCGCCCCTTCCGACCATGCGGTCTTTTTTATTCTTATGGGTTCTTTTTAAATTATGTATCTGCATAAATTTACTCTGCCGCGGGCACTACTACCTCTTTATTGGCTACAACGACCGTGCTTTCCGGAATTGGTTTGGAGTACTTGGAGGAAATATCTTTCAGGGCTTCCATAACCGCTTTGGCATTGTTCAACTTATTTGTGCTGCGGGACAGGATCTTGCCGGTAATATCCTTGGCTCCGGAAAGATTCACAATATCGCGGATGACCGAACCGGCCACTAGGCCGCGGCCTTTGTTCGGGAAAAGCACCACCTTGGAGCTGGAGAACTTTGCGGATAATTCATGCGGCAGGGACATGGTCTTGGTCAGATGAAGCTTGACCATGTTCTTCTTGGCATTACGGAGTGCTTTGTTTATCGCAAGCGCCGTATCCCCGGCCTTGCCGAGACCCAGACCCACGCTGCCCTTTTTGTCGCCAGCTACCAAAGCCACGGAGAAAGAGAACCGGCGTCCGCCAGCAACCACTCGGGTAACGCGGCGTATACCGATTATCTTCTGGTCAAACTCCGGTTTCGGCCGGTTGAAAGAGCCGCCCCGCTTACCTCCCCCTCTTTTGTCATTTCTTTTATCCATTATTTTTATCGATTTTTATTAAAATTCTAAGCCCGCGCCGCGCGCCGCGTCCGCTACCAACTTTACCCGGCCCGTATATTTAAAGCCATTGCGGTCGAAAACAACTTTCTTGATCTTGACTTTGCCGCAGGCTTCCGCGATGGCCTTGCCTACTTCCTTGGCACGTTCCATTTTGGTGCCCTTTCCGGCTTTCACGTCGCTTGCGGAAGCAATGGTCTTGCCCATAGCGTCATTTATGACCTGCGCGTAAATGAATTTATTGGAACGGAAAACGGAAAGGCGGGGGCGCTCTGAAGTGCCCTTGATCTTGGTCCGGATCTTTTTCTTCAGCCTGATTCTTTTGTCCTGTTTTGTTTGCATATTGCTTTTGTTCCACATGTCAGACTTGTGGGTTACCCACAAGTCTGACATGTGGGCTTATTATACGGTCTTCTTGCCCTGCTTCCTCCTGATAACTTCATTCTCATAGCGCATGCCCTTGCCCTTGTACGGTTCCGGCTTCTTGAGCGCGCGCACTCCGGCGGTAAAACTGCCCACCAGTTCTTTGTCGATACCTTCCACGGAAAGCACATTCTTCTCCGCTTTCATGGTAATGCCTTCGGGGATCTTGACAATGACCGGGTGAGAAAACCCGAGCGCGAGGTGAAGCTCTTTGCCTTTAACCTCGGACTTGAACCCGACGCCTTCTAGCACCAGCTTTTTCTGGTAAGGCGTGGTAACACCCTGTATCATATTCTTTATATGCGAAGCATAGGTGCCCCATAACGCTTTGGAGAATTTGTCGTTTCGCTTGATGTCTAGCAATACCCCCTTGTCGCTTAAGGTAATAGTTATGTCGTCCCGGAATACCTTTGAGACACTGCCTTTCGGGCCGACCACCGTCAAAATGTCGCCGCTTTGGGTTATCTTGATGCCCGCCGGTATTATAATTTCTTGTTTGCCGATTCGTGACATATGATTATAAAATTACCACATTCTGAATAACGCCTCTCCGCCCACCTGGGCTTTGCGCGCATCTTTACCTGACATTATGCCCTTGGGTGTCGAAAGCACCAGGAGTCCTGCACCGTTCCTGACGGTGTGGATGTCCTTCATTTGAAAATAAACCCTGCGGGACTGTTTGGATATCCGCTCCACTTCCGTGATCTTAGGTTTTTTATCCACATAAACTAGCTTGATCTCAAGCACGGGATGGCCCTTCTTCACCTTTTTGGCCACCTCGGAAACATAGCCTTCTTTCTCTAAGCATGCGCCAATGGCGTTCTTCAGTTTGGAATAAGAAACGGTCGCGGTTGGAAGCCCTGCGAGCTGTGCGTTCTTCATTATTATTATCATGTTTGAAATTGAATCCATGTTTGTTGTTTTGTCTGGCCCACATGTCAGACTTGTGGGTTACCCACAAGTCTGACATGTGGGCGAATTACCAGCTTGACTTCCGAACTCCCGGCAGCATGCCTTCGTTCGCGAGCTCCCTAAAACAGATGCGGCAAATGCCGAAATCGCGCATAAAAGCATTGCCCCGGCCGCACTTAAAACACCTGTTCTTCTGGCGGGGGGAAAATTTGGGCTTTTTTGCCGCTCTGGCTTTTACTGATGTTTTTGCCATTGAATTAGTTTCTAGGGAAAAGTTACTAGTGACTAGAACCTAGCCACTAGAACCTAGTTCTGATAATATCTCACTTTTTTTCTTTAAGCCTGTACAAATAAGACTATCTGAAAGACCTAAAGGAGAAAAGCGGATTAATCAGAACCTATTCCCTTGTCCCAGATACTAGCAGATTGCCCCTAAATAGTCAATAAATCAAAACAGCCAGTAAATACTTTTTACCAAGTGCTGCAGGCAGGTTCGCCGTTGCATAGCATCCAGGCCCAGGTCGGCCGGACCGGGTCGTAAAACGGCTGTCCGGCACCGGGGAAACTTTCGGGTCCCGTAGCATGGGAAAGTAATTTATATTGACTGCCATTGGAGCGGTACAAATACCCCGACCAGCCAGTGGTAACGCCGGAAGGGTCGGCAGGCAATGTGGGTATATAGGTAGGAGTCAACCCGGGAATATATGCGTTCGCGCCGCTAGTAGTCTTGCTCCCGCCGTTTACGCTTAGCCCCCACCAGGTGCCAACGACCGGATAAGCATTATTGTCGTTGTAATATATTTCGAGTGCCGCCTGGATTTGTTTAAGCTCCACTTTGCGCTTGGCATCCCTCGCTTTTGCGCGCGCGGAATTGAGACTGGCCATTACCACACTTGAAAGGAGGCCGATTATGGCCACCACGACCAGGAGTTCTATCAGCGTAAATCCAGACTGTTTTTTCGTAAAAGATAACATCGAAGTTAAAATTGTCTCTCGAGCCTCGGTGGTTCGTCCGAAGGATAAATCACGTTTTGACCCGGTGGCGCTTCAATTTTTGTTTCTTGCCCTCCGCCAAAAAATAAAAACAGGGAAATAATAATGGTTAATGCCGCAAACCCCAAAAGCGCATATTCTGCCCGCTCTTCGGTTTTAATTGCTCCTCCCGAATATTTCATGACCCAGCCAATCATTTTGGGAGATTCTGCTTTTTGGCTGGCTGCCGGCTGGCTGATTACCTCCTGTTCCGCATTCTTTACTTCAAATTCTTTCAGGGCTTCTTGTATTGTCTGGTCTTTGCTTAAGTCTTCCATGGAAATATTATACACCAACATCCGCAAGAAAAAATCCCTCAAGTGGGGATTTTTTCTTTTATTCTCAACCTGTAGGTTTATTCCTTCTTGAAAGGCACTCCCAGGTTCTCGAAGAAAGCGAGGCCTTCGGCGCGGGTCTTCGCAGTGGAAACCAAGGTGATGGAAAGGCCGAAAACGTCCTTGATGTCTTCATCGGCGGTTTCCGGGAAAATCGTGTGCTCTTTTATGCCGAGCGTCAGGTTGCCGACATTGTCCACCGCGCTTCTTTTTATGCCGCGGAAGTCCTTGGTCCGGGGCAGGGCCACGTTGATTAGTTTTTCCAGAAATGCGTACATTCTTTTTTCCCTGAGGGTTACCATCGCGCCAATAGGATCGCCCTGGCGGACCTTAAACGAAGAGATGGACTGCTTGGCGCCACGGAGCGATGCTTTCTGCCCGGTAATTTTCCCTAAACGTAGGGCTATGGCCTCGTTCTTGTTCTTGTCTTTCTTTATAGCGGTACCGGTGCCGGTATTTATCACAACCTTTTTTATTTTCGGAGCAGCCATGGAATTCTTATAATGAAAAACCTCTTTCATCTTTTGAAATACTCCGGTTTCTTTTTCTTTTACAGTTAAATGTGCCATAAATTTAAATTATTCCGCTAACTTTACGTTGGAAACGTTAATCGGCATCGCCATATTTATCATGGTGCCTTTTTCTCCGGACTTCCTAGCCTTCTGGTGCCGTTTGGTCATATTAAGTCCTTCCACGACAACTTTATTCTTCTTGGGCAGCGCTCGGACAACCTTGCCAGATTTTCCTTTGTCCTTGCCTGCTATTATGACTACACTGTCTCCTTTCTTGATTTTCATAATGTTTTGCTCCCCATGTCAGACTTGTGGGTAACCCACAAGTCTGACATGGGGGCTTCTTAAATTACTTCCTGTGCCAGGGAAATTATCTTCTGATAACCTTTCTCCGCCAATTCTCTCGGTATGGGCCCGAAAATGCGTCCGGCCTTGGGGTCCAGCTTGCCTTTTTCCAATATGACCACGGCGTTATCGTCAAAACGGATGTAAGAACCGTCTTTTCTCCTGTATGGCTCGCGGGTACGCACGACTACCGCCTCGTGCACATCTTTCTTCTTTACCAGTTTCCGCGGGCTGGCGATTTTGACCGAAATTATCACCTTCTCGCCCAAGGTCGCGTAGCGCTTTTTGGAAGAACCCAAAATCTTGAAAACCTTGCCTACGGTTCCCCCCGCGTTGTCCGTTATTTTTACCAATGTTTCATTTTGTATCATACAATTATTCTACTACCCGAAATTTCTTATCTTTGGATATCGGTTTGGTTTCGACTATTACTACTTTGTCGCCGGTTTTGTACTTGTTGTTCTCATCGTGGGCCTTGTATTTCTTGCTGACTTTGTAGTACTTGCCGTACAGGGGGTGTTTGACGAAACGGGATACGGATACGACAACGGTCTTCGTCATCTTATCCGATACTACCACGCCCTGTAGTGTTCGCCCCCTTGATTCTTTGGTTGTGCTGTTTTTTGTTGCCATAAATTATTTTGCCGCTGCTCCGTGAGTGCGGAGGACTGTCAGAACACGCGCAATGTCCTTTTTTAAATTTTTAAGATGTTTGACATTCTTGGAACGAGCGCCTTCGGCTTTAAAACGGAGACTCCTCTCTTCTTCCCGCAAAGTCCCGAGTTTCTTCTCCAAGTCTGCCGTTTTCATTTCTTTTAAATTTTCTTTAATCTTCCCCATGATATTGCTCTGTTTACTGCTTATGCTCGCGGCTAATCACCCGTGTTTTGAGAGGCAGCTTGGAACCAGCTTTCCGGAGCGCTTCGCGCGCCACGCTCTCCTCCGCGCCGTCCACTTCAAAAATTATGCGGCCGGGTAGAACTTCAAAGCAGTAGCCCTGCGGGTCGCCTTTTCCCTTTCCCATGCCCACCTCTGCGGCTTTCGCGGTGAAAGGCCGGTCCGGAAAGATCCTCACCCAGTATTTGCCGCTCTTGGTCAGCGTTCGGGAAATAACCTTGCGGGCAGATTCTATCTGCTTGGATTTCACTCTGGCTTCCGTCTCGGACTTAAGCGCGAAGGAGCCGAAGGCGATCTTGGTGCCGCGAGTATCCGGAGAGATCTTTTTGGGATTGCTTCTGTTGCTCTGCCATTTTCTAAATTTTACTTTTTTGGGAATCAACATAAAAATATATTAGTCTGTTTTTAACTTGCTTTCTCTTTCCCCGGCAGGACTGGTACTGAAGGCGGTCTTGGCCGACTTTTTCTCGGCAAAAATCTTGCCGCGGTATATCCAAACCTTGATGCCGACAACTCCGTAGGAAAGCGTGGCGCGCTCGCGCTTGAAATCGATGTCCGCGCGGAAAGTCTGAAGCGGGATGGACCCTCGCTTGAGCTCTTCCGTACGGGCAATTTCCGCGCCGCCCAGCCGTCCGGACAAAACTACACGCGCACCTTCTACTCCGTGAGCATTCATGACTTTTTCAATAATCTGCTTGATGACCCGGCGGTATGGCATCCTTTTTTCCAGTCCTTCGGCTATCATATAGGCTACGATGGCGGCATCCGCTTCCGGATTGCTGATCTCCATTATCTCCAGCTTAAAATCTTCCGGCCTGGGAAGCTTAAGGTGGTCCATTTTTTTTAAAATATCTTCTTTGAGCTTGGTCGCGCCCTCGCCGTTTCGTCCGATGATGAGTCCGGGACGGGAAGTTTTTATGATAAATCGGGTAGCTTTGCGGCTGCGTTCTATCTCGATACTCGAGACATACATCCCCCGCAGTTTTTTCTCCAAATGTTCCCGGACCAGCACGTCGCCCTTGAGATAGGCAACATATTTTTTAGGGTCCGCAAACCAGCGGGACTTCCAGTCTCGGAGTATGGTCAGTCTATGCGCGTATGGGTGTACTATTTTGCTCATAAATTATTTGGTCTTTGTTTTGTCGGCTTTTTTTATTTTAATTTCTTTGGTGGCTTTGGAGCTTTTTACCGGCGCCACTTTTTCCGCGAGCACCACTTCCACGTGGCTGGTACGCTTATTGATGCGGTGAGCCGTACCCATGGCCGCAGGCATAATCCGCTTCATAACTATACCCTTATCCACCCTAAGCTCTTTTATGAACAAATTGTCCGCCTCTATGCCCTGATTCTTGGCGTTGGCCACGGCGGAGAGCAAAAGTTTCTTTATCGGTGCCCCGGCGCGCTTGGCCAAAAAATCGAGCTCCGCTATCGCGCCGGAGACATTTTTCCCTTTTACCAAGTTTGCCACTAAGCGTACTTTTCGGGGCGACTGTCTGTAATTTTTCAAAAAAGCTTTCATCTTTTTATTTCTTTGCGGCACTCGCATCTGTTGCGGCAGCGGTCGCGGCTTTTGCCTGGGCTACTTCCGCTTCCTTTTTCTTTATTTCGAGTTCTTTCTGCATTTTACCTCCGTGCTTCATGAATTTCTTGGTAGGTGAAAATTCTCCCAGTCGATGCCCGACCATGTCTTCGGTTACCAGGACCTCCAAATGGCTTTTGCCGTTATAAACGCCGAAGGTAAACCCGAGCATCTCGGGAGAAATCACCGAAGCCCTCTGCCAGACCTTGATCATAGGTGTCTGCAACGGATTTTTGCCGGCTATCTTCTTGAGAAGCCTTTCATTGACATTTAAGCCTTTTTTGATTGATCGTGTCATAAGTAATCTTGGCCCGACATCGTTCGGACACTATGTAAATATAAACATTTCCACAGTGCTCCTCATTCGTCGGCATAAAAAATAGCCCCCTAACGAGCTTGGCTTCATAGTAGCAAATTTGCCGGAAAAGTCAAATTTAAAAGCCCCTGAGGGGGCCTTTAGGTTTTTTACTTGTTTTTGCCAGTGCGGCGGCGGGAGACAATGAATACGTTGGAGTATTTTTTCGGGTGCCGAGTCTTGCGTCCACCAGTGACCTTACCCCACATGGTCTTTGGCCTCTTGGTGCCGCGGCCTTGCCGGCCTTCCCCTCCGCCGTACGGGTGGTCTACCGGGTTCATTGCCGTGCCGCGGACTGTGGGCCTGATGCCCTTCCAGCGGCTACGTCCGGCCTTGCCGTAATTTTCCAAATGGTGCTCTTCGTTGCCTACAGTGCCTATCGTAGCCCAGCAATTCTCGTTGACTTTGCGCACTTCGCTCGAAGGCATCTTGATGTTGGTGTATCCTTCGGCATTGGCCACAACCTGCGCAAAAATTCCAGCGGAGCGGGCAATCTTGGCGCCGCCTTGAGGTTTGAGTTCAATATTATATACGAAAGTACCCACCGGAATATTCTTTAGAGGCAAGCGGTTACCCGGTTCAAGCGGAGCTTTCTCGGATACCAGAAAGGCGCTGCCAGCCTTGAGGGATTTGGGGAGTATCACGTATCTTTTCTCGCCATCCCGATAAACCGCAAGACCGATGAAGGCGCTTCGGTTCGGATCGTATTCCACGGATTTTATTTTTGCGGGGATGTCTCGTTTATTATAAAGAAAATCAATGTCCCGGTAGAGCCGCTTGTGGCCTGCGCCCTTGTGCCTCATGGTTATGCGTCCTTGGCTGTTCCGACCTACGCTTCTCCGGAATCCGTAAGTGAGAGACTTTTCCGGAGTAGAGGTCGTCAAAACCCCACGGTAAGTAACATTGGTCATCTGTCTGCGAGATTTGGTTGTAGGTCTGTATGTTTTCATTGGATTATATGAATTCTATCTTGTCGCCTTGTTTTAAATACACAAAGGCCTTGCGTCCCCCGCCTTTGGATCCTGCCCGTCCCCGGAGCATGACCTGTTTCCTGGGAACTGCCAGCACATTTACTTTTACCGGATGCACCTTATATAAAGCGAATACAGCTTTCTTGATCTCCGACTTTGTGGCCGATTTGGTAATATCAAAAGTATACACGTTCTGCTCCATGGCGGAACTGCCTTTCTCGGTAACTCTGGGATTTTTGATAATTTGCATGTTCATAATTTTATATTGACCACATGTCTGACTTGCGGGTTTCCCACAAGTCAGACATGTGGATTTAACCCCGGCTTTCTAAAAATTCTACCGCTTTCGCCGGGTTTTCGATTAAAAGATACCGGTGATTCAAAATGTCCAGCGGGTTCAAGTTCTTTAGGAACACCATTTCGAGCTGGGGCAAATTGCGGAAACTTTTTTCTACCTTGGCATTGCGTTCCAGGAGTGCGGTCAAGACTCTTTTTTTCTTGGAATCGGCAAGAGCGGGGACGCCGGACGCCTTGGCGAGTCCCGCCATTGCCGTCGCCGCGCCCTTGGTTTTTATCTCCGGGAGTTCCAAGGAATCCACAAAAATTATTTCGCCGTCTTTAAGCTTCTTGGAAAGAACCGAGTAAAGCGCCTGTGCGCGCATCGACTTGGAGATCTTTCTTTTATAATTTTTCTCCGCGAGCGGTCCGTGGGTCACACCTCCGCCTACCCAGATAGGAGATCGCGAGGAACCATGCCGGGCCCTGCCCGTGCCTTTTTGTTTCCAGGGCTTCCGGCCTCCTCCGCGTACTTCGCCGCGGCCTTTGGTATCGGCGGTGCCTGCGCGTTTATTGCTACGCATGCTTTCCACCACTTGGTGTACCAAATCCGCACGCCAAAGCGCGCCGAAAACTTTCGGGGGCAATTGCACTTTGCCTGTCTCTTTCCCTGTTTGATTGTATACTGTTGCCTCCATTGCAATTAAATCAATTAAATTTATGCGTAAATTATCTGCTTACTATTTCTACCAATGTGCCCCTCTTTCCGGCAATGGCGCCCTTGACCAGCATTAAATTGTTTTCTTTGTCCACCAATACGATCTCCAGGTTCTTTTGGGTTATCCTGTCGCTGCCCATGCGCCCTGCCATTCTCATGCCTTTCGGCACGCGGGTGCGCAACCCTCCACCGATGGAGCCCGGCTCGCGTTCGGAATGTTTCTGTCCGTGTGTTCGGGGACCACCGGAAAATCCGTGGCGCTTGACCACGCCCTGGAAGCCTTTACCTTTGGAAATGCTGGAAACTGTCACCTTATCCCCCGGCGCAAAAATGTCTCCGCCTATAGTATCTCCTTCCTTGACGGTTATTTCATCCGTAGTCTTCATCCGAAATTCTTTGAGTTTTTCTTTGGTGCTTTTCCTGTTTTTTGCATTTTTCACCTGGCCCCAGCTGACCTGTACCGAATGATATCCGTCCTTCTCTTTGGAAAATATGCGCTTGACCGCGACCGGCAAAAGAGACACCAGGGTTACCGGAATAACCTGTCCATTCTCGGCAAAATACTCCGCCATATTCTCTTTTGTTCCAAGGATAAATTTCATAAGGTAATTTCTCGGCGTTACATCATCTTAACGTCGATATCGACTCCGGAAGGCAGGGATAAGTTGGTCAGGGCCTCTACTGTCTTCGCGTTCGGATTGATTATATCTATCAGCCGTTTGTGTACTCTTATCTCAAATTGTTCTCGTGTGTTTTTGTAGATAAAAGAAGAGCGGTTGACGGTATACTTCTTTATTTCGGTCGGAAGCGGCACAGGACCCACTATCTCCGCATCATAACGCACAGCAGTATCCATGATTTGCTTTACGGAAGCATCCAAAATTTTGCTTTCGTACGCCCGTACTCGTATGCGGAGCGTAACACGTCCGTCCGCGCCTTTGCCGGCAGCTACGGTTCCCGTTGTCTTGGAAGTTTTTTCCTTTGCCACCTTAGGCTTTGAGGCTTTGGCAGGCTTTCCCGCTTTCCGTGAGACCGAGCCTGCGGCGGCGGCTTTTTTCAGCTTAGATTTTGATTGGGTTTCTGCTGTTGTCATGGAACTGTATTTCTTTAATCAGACTATCCCAGAATCTTCGTAACTACACCCGCACCTACGGTTTTGCCTCCTTCGCGGATAGCGAACCTCTGGGCTTCTTCGAGGGCTACGGGGGTAACAAGCTTAACTGTAATTTTCACTGTGTCTCCGGGCATAACCATTTCCGTACCTTCAGCAAGAGTAACATCTCCGGTCACATCCGTAGTACGGATGTAGAACTGAGGCTTGTAACCTTTGAAGAACGGGGTGTGGCGTCCGCCTTCTTCTTTTTTCAAAACATATATTTCAGCAGTAAAGTTGTCATGCGGAGTAGTTGTACCCGGCTTACAAAGAACTTGTCCGCGAGTAATGTCTTCTTTCTTCAAACCGCGGAGAAGAATACCGGCATTGTCGCCAGCCATACCTTCTTGGAGATTCTTGTTGAACATTTCAATACCGGTGACTGTTGATTTTTGAGTAGCCTTAATTCCGACAATTTCAACATCTTCACCAACTTTCACTACGCCTCTTTCGATTTTACCAGTGACCACTGTGCCACGGCCTTCAATTGAGAAAATGTCTTCCACGGGCATAAGGAAGGGCTTGGTAACGTCTCGTTCCGGAATAGGGATGTAGGTATCAAGCGCGTTTACAAGCTCAAGAACTTTCTTTGCCCATTCGTCGTCAACAGACTTTGATTCAAGAGCCTTAAGAGCTGACCCGCGGATAACCGGGGCGCCTGCGCCGTCAAAACCTTGCTTGGTCAAAAGTTCGCGTATTTCTTCTTCCACGAGGTCAATCATGTCCTTGTCGTCCACCATGTCGCACTTGTTGAGGAAAACGATAATCTTGGGCACGCCAACCTGCCGCGCCAAAAGAACGTGTTCGCGGGTCTGGGGCATTGCGCCATC
>CAZWXV010000003.1:23706-26254 GCA_964637995.1 uncultured Candidatus Saccharibacteria bacterium | reverse complement strand
GGTAGCCGCAACCACGAGGATAGCGCCGTCCATCTGAGCGGCACCGGTAATCATGTTTTTGATGTAGTCGGCGTGTCCCGGAGCGTCAATATGCGCATAGTGGCGGGCATCGGTGGAATACTCGTTGTGGGAAATATTAATGGTAATACCACGGGCCTTTTCTTCCGGGGCATTGTCGATCTGGTCGACGCCGCGGAGACGGACCTGCTTGCCTGCCATGTTGAGAACATGTAGGATAGCCGCGGTCAGGGTTGTTTTTCCATGGTCGACGTGACCGATGGTGCCGACATTGATGTGCGGCTTGTCTCTCTTAAATTCTTCTGCCATATGCTTTTTATTATTAAAAACTAATAATGCCAAACCGCTTTCTGCATATGCCCGCAAATATCCGTACGAGCAATATAAAAACTGCAGAAAGTGCAGTTGTTTACCATAGTAGCAGATTTAAAACCGTTGTCAAATAGAGTATTTCGAGTATTCGGCTACCAGTTCGTCCAAAAACTGTTCTACGGAATTTGGGTCCGGGAAATCCTTCTCAATATAATAGTCAGGGTCTTTTCCTAAATTCATGCTGCTCCCTCCTAAGGCATGATATATCGTATATCTATCATAGTTAACGGGCTCCTTTTCGGGATAATTTTTTCTCAGATCGGCACCTTTTTTAAAAATTTTACTCCTCACTTCTAGTATTTTATCCCGCTGCTTACCCAAACTTAAATAAAGAGTCCTGATTTTATCTTTTATCGCTTGATCCCTTTCTGAAACAGGCCTTCGCCTGTCTTCGACACCAGTTAGGATTACTTCTATCGGTGCATCTTTTTTACCTAGAAATGCTTCTAGTTCTCTCCTTTTTTGTGAAAGCTCCTGCATGCTAAAGCCCGTTATGTTTTTTATCCTTACCTCAGCTGCTTGAACTTTTGCCTTTAACGCATCGTCTGAAATTTCGGAAGAATCGTGTATTTCTACACCATCAACATTGAAGTCATAAATATCCAGGCATTCACTGAGTTCTTCTCCTCCCAATCCTAAAAACTCGTTTGAAAAAACAATTAATTCTATGCCCCCAATTTTTGTCCCAACAGCAGTAAACCAAGAAAGTGGTATTCCTTCCTTCTTTTCAGGATCAATTGGTGGATTTTGGGGAGGGCCCCCTGAGATACTCATGTTTTTAACATAGCATATTTTCTTATCTCCTCACATAGTTTTTTTGCCTCTTCTTTTGGGTTTTCGGCTTTGGTAATTTGTCTACCGACAACCAAGTAGTCCGCCCCGTCAAGAAGCGCTTGTTCGGGCGTACCTACTCTCTCCTGGTCATTACTTTCTTTGCCGGCGGAACGGACGCCCGGCACCACAATTTTAAGGCCGCTTAATTCCTCGCGGCTACGAAGCATTTTCACTTCTTTCGGCGAACACACGATGCCCGCCACTTTGGCTTCCTTTGCTAATTTAGCCAACTCCAACACCACATCGTCTACTTCTCTATTATAAATTTGCTTAACTTCGGCAGGAGATAACGAAGTGAGGACGGTAATAGCAAAAATTTCTTTACCGGAAAGTACAGCCTGCTTCATCATCTCTACTCCGCCCGCAGCATGTACTGAAACGATATCAGCATCTAGAAAGGCCGTACGAAGCCGGGCAGTATTAGGGATGTCTAAAAGTTTAAAATCTACCCAGACTTTTTTCGCGCCAGCCAATTTTAAAGCTCGGACGATTTCCGGTCCAAATTTGTCATATAAGCTGTGAATCTTGACAGCGTAAAATTCCGAACCAATCTGCCGCACCAAATCAACAGCTTCGTCTGCATTTTCTACCTCATCAATTGCTAAAATAATTTTATCCATTTGCTTTTTGCTCTTCCAAAAATTTCTTGCCGTGGCCAAGCTCAGTATTAATAGGAACACCCTGTTTGCACAACGGACAATCCTTTTCCTCCCAAACATCCATACCGACAATGGCCAAGTAGTCATAGGGCACTCCTATAAAATCCCTATTTATATTTTGGGGGTCTTTGTTGACAATAGAACACGCGGCAACAACGTTACCTCCTTCTTTCAGAACGCTGTTTATAACTTTTTTTACAGAACCACCGGTTGTCACTATGTCTTCAACAACCAAAACATTTTTGCCTTTTACAAATTGCCCATAACCTCTGGTAAAAATTTGATCCTTATTCGGCTGCTTTTCGGTATAGACACTGAGAATTTCTTTTTGTTTCAAAAGACCAAGATGATAAGCCGTCCATTGAGAAAGTATGATACCGCCCATCGAAGGACCGACTACAACGTCAATAGGATTATCTTTGTATTTTTGCGCGATTATTTCTGCGATTCTGGAAATATATGTTATATGGGGGAAAATATAATCTTTATTTACATAATCCGGAGAATGTTTCCCGGAAGTGTAGACAAAGTGATTATTGCCTATTACAGCTCCGGTTTTTTTTAGTATATCTACAACTTCCTGGTTTGATTCGTACATTGCTTTATCTTAACCCTCCTTCGCTAAAAAAGCTACGCAAATGACTACTGGGCAAGCCTTTCTTTAA
>CAZWXV010000003.1:21189-23696 GCA_964637995.1 uncultured Candidatus Saccharibacteria bacterium | reverse complement strand
CTGTGCAAGGTAGGGGTTCCACATTGCGCCGGTGACAGACATGACGAAATCCGCGCCGGCAACCCGGTACTCAAAAAAATCATCTGGTATCATAACCCCGCCCACGCCGATGATTTTGTAATTAAATCCCAGTTTTTCCCTGATTTGCTTTAATTTCTTCGTCATTTCAAGCCCTGCCCATTTGATGCTCGCGCCGGCAACTCCCGAGCGCAGCCGGTCCGGGCCGCCCGGGAGAGCTTGCCCGCCTTTGTCGTCTACAATCTTGGTTTGAATAGTATTTATAACTGCAATGCCTTCAGCATATTTATTCGCAATCTCCGCGAGCCGCTCTAAGTCCGCATCATTTTTGAAATAACCTACTTTCAAAATGAGCGGGCTCTGGCCAAGCTCGGCTTTTACCGCCTTGGAAAGCGCTTCCGTCATATCCAGGTCGTAGCAAATCAAGCCTTCGTTGCCGACATTCGGGCACGACAAATTCATCTCGAAAACTTTCGCTCTGGTTTGTTTGGCGAGGCGGGCCACGAGCGTATGGTCAGCGATGAATTCATCCCGCGTTTGATGCTCCCTCGCTGTGCCCATGAAACTCAAGATTACCGTCTGCCCTATCCCAGCATAGCCTACCGCCCTGTCGCAGTCCTCCTGCCAGAATTCAGGGGTCCGCGAGGGCACACCGAAAGAATTGGTGATGGTAAGCGGCTGGTCGAAACCTGCCTGCATTTCTACTTCTCCCTGGGCTTTTTCGTAAGTAAGGTCGCCGTCCACCTTTACCGAAACAACGTTCGGGTACGGGTGCGCGGGATACACGCCGGAGCGCACCGTCTTGTAAACGCATAGGTCGAAACCCTTCTCGAAAGAGGCTTCGATGAACTTACTGTTCACTAAGGGTCCCGCGGCAATGCCGAAGGGAGAATTTACTTTTACCCCCAAGAAATCATACTTTGGCTCGCCCTCATCTTTAAAAACTTTGCCGTCCGTAAAAGCCCCAAAAGGCCCTTCTGTGAAGTTTTCTTCGTAGCTCTTTTCGGGATCATAAAAAGGGGTATGCAACATATTTGTATTATAACAACAAACGAGGAGCACGAACAAATTTATTTGTTCAGTCAATAAAAAAGCCCCTTAAGGGGCTTTTTTATTTTCTAGCGGCAATGATAGTTTCAGCGACGTTGTTGGGGACTATATCGTAGCGGTAGAATTCCATCGTAAAGGAGGCGCGGCCTTCGGTCATGGAGCGGAGACCGGTCATGTAGCCGAACATTTCCGAGAGGGGCACTATGGCGCGCATTACTTTGTTCATCCCACGGTCTTCCATGCCTTCAATGAGCCCGCGTTTACTGGAAAGGTTCCCGGTAACGTCGCCCATGAATTTCTCGGGCGTCACTACTTCCACTTTCATCATCGGTTCGAGAATGACCGGCTTGGCGCTCCGGCAAGCATCCTGCACGGCCATAGAAGCCGCTATCTTGAAGGCCATTTCGTTCGAGTCCACTTCGTGATAACTACCGTCCCAGAGATCCACGGATACATTGACCATCTTAAAGCCGGCAAGTATGCCGCGATCCAGTCCTTCCCGGAATCCTTTCTCGCAAGGCGCGATGTATTCCTGGGGAATGACGCCACCTTTTATGCTGTTTACAAATTCAAAATGGTCGTCGCGCTTGGTGTTTTTCGGCAGGTCTTCGATCTCTTCTTTGGTAAGCATCGCCATCGGCTTGACCTTTATCTTCACGTGACCGTAGTTTCCGCGGCCACCGGTCTGCTTGATATACTTGCCTTCCGCATCAGCAGAAGCGGTAATGGTTTCGCGGTAAGCCACCTGCGGCTTGCCCACGTTCGCTTCCACGGTAAATTCGCGCTTCATGCGGTCCACGATTATCTCCAGATGTAGCTCGCCCATGCCCGCGATTATGGTTTCGCCGGTTTCCTGGTCGGTGGAAACTTTAAAGGTCGGGTCTTCCTGAGCCAGGCGGTTGAGCGCCATACCCATTTTTTCCTGGTCAGCTTTGGTCTTGGGTTCAATACGGAGCGAGATGACCGGTTCCGGGAAAACTATACGGTCGAGTTCTATCGGCTTGTCCTCGTCACAGATAGTATCGGAAGTGATGGTATCTTTGAGGCCCACCGCCGCCGCGATTTCTCCCGCGAAAACTTTTTTCATTTCCTCGCGGTCGTTGGCGTGCATGCGCAAGATGCGCCCGATGCGCTCTTTGTTCCTGGTCCTGGGATTGTAAACGTAGCTTCCGGCAGAAAGTGTTCCGGAATAAACCCGAAAGAAAATGAGTTGGCCGACAAACGGGTCGGTGGCGACTTTGAATGCGAGCGCTGAAAACGGTTCCGCATCCGATGCGTGCCGCACCGCCTTCTCGTCCGTATTCGGGTCTATGCCGTCTATCGGCGGAATATCCAAGGGTGACGGCAGGTAATCCACCACGGCATCAAGCACGAGCTGTACACCTTTATTCTTGAGCGCAGAGCCGGCAAATACCGGAAAAATTCTATTGGCAATTACA
>CAZWXV010000003.1:9195-21179 GCA_964637995.1 uncultured Candidatus Saccharibacteria bacterium | reverse complement strand
TGTCGTTATTGATTACGGCCTTGCGCAGCGTTTTCTTTAAAACCTCCAAGTCGGGCGTCATACCTTCCAGATATTCGGTCATGAGCGTGTCGTCGGTCTCCACGATTTTTTCCACGAGTTCCGCGTGATAGCCTTGCGCTTCTTTCTTCAGTTCTTCCGGTATTTCTTTTTCGATAACCTGATTGCCCATCTCGCCTTCAAAGTAATACGCCTTCATGCGCAAAAGGTCCACGACGCCTTCGTGTTTTTCTTCAAGTCCGATGGGTATCTGCATACGTACGGCTTTTTTACTCAAGCGGTCTAAGATTGTGGCGTAAGAATGTTCAAAGGAAGCTCCGGTACGGTCCAGCTTGTTGATAAAACATACGCGCGGCACTTTGGCTTCGTCCGCATAGCGCCAGTTGGTTTCGGACTGCGGCTCTACTCCCGCCACGCCGTCGAAAACCACCACCGCGCCGTCGAGCACGCGGAGTGAGCGCTTGACCTCCACGGTAAAGTCGATGTGTCCCGGGGTATCGATGATATTAAAACGGTGCTTCTTGCTTTTGTCTGCCGCGGCTTCGTAGGTCGGCGTCCAGAAACAGGTAACCGCGGCGGAAGTGATGGTTATGCCGCGCTCGCGCTCCTGCTCCATCCAATCCGTTACCGTCTCGCCTTCGTGCACTTCCCCTATCTTGTGGGAAACTCCGGTATAAAAAAGCACGCGCTCGGTCGTGGTCGTTTTGCCCGCATCGATATGCGCAATAATTCCAATATTCCTGACTTTTTCCAAAGGGTAGTCTCGTTCCATATTTTTCTACCAGGCGAAATGCGCGAAGGCTTTGTTGGCTTCCGCCATTTTGTGAGTATCTTCTTTCTTTTTAATGGCCACGCCTTCGTTCTTGGATGCGGCGATAAGCTCATCGGCGAGCTTAAGGTGCATCGGTTTGCCCTTGCCGTTTCTGGCAGCGTCCCGAATCCAGCGCATGGAAAGCGCTAGCCGGCGTTCGGGGCGGACTTCTATGGGCACTTGGTAGTTCGCGCCGCCGATACGTTTGGAGCGGACTTCGGTCGAGGGACCGGCGTTCTTTATCGCCAGGTCAAAAACTTCCAGCGGATTCGGGTTGCCGGTCTTTTCCTTGATAACGTCAAAAGCATGGTACACGACTTTGCGCGCGGTCTCCTTCTTGCCGGACCACATGACATAGTTGATGAACTTCTCGAGCTTTTGCGAGTTGTATATGAAATCGGGTTCTACTGGGCTCCTTGTTTTTACTTTTCTTCGCATAAAAATTTACTAATTAACCGCGTTTACCTTTAGCTCCTTGGGTTTCGAATCTTTTCTGGGTTTCTTGTTGCCGTAGAGCGACCGGCTCTGCCGGCGTTTTTCCACGCCCTGCGTATCCAGCACTCCGCGCACTATGTGATACCGCACTCCGATAAGGTCTTTGACACGGCCGCCGCGGAGCATAACCACCGAGTGTTCCTGCAAATTGTGGCCTTCGCCGGGAATATACGCGGTGACTTCCATACCATTGGTGAGCCGCACTCTCGCAATCTTTCGGAGCGCCGAGTTCGGCTTTTTCGGAGTGGTAGTGGAAACTTTTACGCACACTCCCCGCTTGAAGGGCGAAGAGAAATACACCGGCTTGTTCTGGAGAACGTTGAATCCACGGGTCAGCGCCACCGTTTTGTCTTTGCGCAGGGCTTTTTTCCTTCTTTTCTTTACTAATTGGTTAATTGTCGGCATAATTGTGCTTACAAATAAAATAGCCCTCCATAAGGACTATGGGGTTCAATATACTATTAAACCGGCTAAAGTGCAAGCCCGGTCAGGAGGTGAAAAAGGAAGGCCAATACGGGGTACAAAACATCCGCGAAAAAGACCACGAAAACAAGGAGGAGGATGAGCGCGTACTGCTCGATAGCGTACATGGCGCCCATGGCGGAATCGGGCAGAAAAGAGAAGAGAATCTTCGAGCCATCCAAGGGCGGTATTGGCACCAAGTTGAAAATACCCAGCGCCAGGTTCACTACCACGATAATTGAGGTTATGAAGTAAAAAGCGGGAGATACGTCGAAAAATCCCGGCACGAAACGGAGCACCAGCCCGAAAACAAGGGCGATGAAAAAGTTGGCAGCCACTCCCGCGGCAGCCACGGCAAGCGTCCCGGTCTTCCGGTTTTGGAAATTATTGGGATTATAGGGCACCGGCTTGGCCCAACCGAAGAGAAATCCCGCACTTGTGAGTATGAGCACCGCCGGCAGGAGGATGGAACCGAAAAGGTCGAGGTGCGGCAAGGGGTTTAGGGTGAGCCGTCCTGCGTCCCGGGCGGTACTGTCTCCGAAATGCTCGGCCATAAAGCCATGGGAAACTTCGTGAATGACGATGGACATGATGAGTATCACTATATAGAAGATGGTGTCGAGCGGTTGCATAATGTTTTATTTAATGATAGCATGAAACCCACATGAAAAAAGTATGCGCCATAACCAATAAGAGTTCGATTATGGGCGGGGGCTACAGCAACCGGACCCGTGCCACTAAATTCAACCCGACCGGCAAGGTCCGTAAATACCCCAATCTTCAGAAAAAGAAGCTTTTTATCCCTGAAATAAACAAAACCATAAATATAGAAATCTCCGCCCGGGGCATGCGCACCATGAAAAAGCGCGGCGCCTACGCTACCCTCCTCAAAGCCGGACTGATAGAAGCTAAATAACAAGAACCTCACTAAAAAAAATCCGCCATAAGCGGATTTTTTTTGATTCTGTAATTTATTTACACAGGCACAAAGGTGAGCGCGGTGCCTTTTTTGCCGGAGCGGCCGGTACGGCCGATGCGGTGCACGTAGGTATCGTAGGTTTGCGGCACGTCGTAGTTGATGACATGGGTCACGTCTGGAATATCGAGTCCTCTCGCTGCCACATCAGTAGCGATGAGAATATTTATTTTATCTTTTTTGAAATCGTCCAAAATCCGGATGCGTTCGCGGCTCCTTTTGTTGCCGTGAATGGTGCCCGCCTGAAATCCCAGGCGTGCAAGCTCTTTAGCCAAGGCGTCCGTAGCATGTTTCATCTCGCGAAAAATCAGAACCTTGTCGGAACCCTCTCTCTTCAGTATTTCATTGAGTTTTGAGAGTTGTTCCTCTTTGCCCTTATACCTCACGACATCCTGGTCGATGTTTTTCGCGGTCTCGCCGGAAATCACGGAAATGAAAATGGGTTCTCGCAGAAATTGCTCGGTTAGCTTTTTTATTTCTGGAGACAAGGTTGCGGAAAAGAAAAGTGTCTGCCGGCCTTCCACCGGGCATTTGCCGATGATGGTGACCATGTCATCGCGGAAACCCATGTCGAGCATGCGGTCGGCTTCATCGAGTACTATGGTATGGCAGGTGGACAGGTCCAGGACTTTCTGATTTATCAGGTCTTTGAGACGCCCGGGCGTACCGATAACGAAGGACACTCCCCGTTCTATCTCCCGAATCTGTTTGCCGATGGGGAGCCCCCCCACGCAGGCCACGGAAAAAATACCGAGGCCGAAGGATAAAATCTTAAAATCCGATTCTATTTGGAGAGCCAGCTCGCGCGTCGGCGCCATGATAAGCACCCGCTCGCGCTTTTTGAGTAGTTTTAATTTTGAGATTCTTTCAATCAGCGGCAGCAGAAAGGCCGCGGTTTTGCCCGTGCCGGTATTGGCCATGCCAAAGACATCCTTACCCGCAATAACTGCGGGTATCGCCTGGTCCTGAATGGGCCGGGGGTGGATATATCCGGTCCGGAGGATATTGGTCTGTATCTGGGGTCCGAAAGGAAAATCCGCAAAGGTGTGTTTGGCCACATAGGGCGCTTCTTCCACCCGCACTCCTTTCTTTACGAAACGCGAAAAGTCTATCCGCTCGCCGCGGGATCTGCCTCCTCCCCCACTTCTTTTGAAAGGAGGTCGAGAATTATTTCTGAATATTTTTTTTGTTCCTCCACCAAAACGAGGCAAATGACTCTTGGCTCGAAAAGCAGAAGCATGGCTACCGAATTTCTTCGGAGTAGCCGAATGACGTGTATACATAATGGGTCACTCCCAATATGCAATAGAGAGAATGATATTGGAAGAGTAGCATTTTGGGGCTATTTTGTCAATGCTTTTTAATTTGTTGGGAAAAGTTATAATGAAAAAATGACAGGCAAACACGCAGACGTTTCCTACCTCGACCTTTTAGAGCACATCATGGAGAAAGGTGTCTTGAAGGGCGACCGCACCGGCACAGGCACCAAGAGCCTCCTGGGCTATCAAATGCGTTTTAATCTCGCGGATGGCTTTCCGCTCCTTACCACCAAGAAAGTTCCGTTAAAATCCATCATCCATGAATTATTATGGTTTATGCGGGGCGATACTAATTTGAAATATCTGGCGGACAACAACGTGCACATCTGGGACGAATGGCCCTATAAGGCATATCTCACAAGAAATAACCTCCCCGTCCCCAAAACCGACTCCGAAGAGTGGGCCACGGGCATAAAAGAATTCGTAGAGAAAATAAAATCCGATGAGAATTTTGCGAAAGATTACGGCAATCTGGGCCCTATTTACGGCTACCAATGGCGCAACTGGCCCACACCCGACGGCAAACATATTGATCAACTCAAAAATGTTATTGATGAAATAAAAAGATTTCCGGATTCCCGCCGGCTCATAATTTCCGCCTGGAACGTTGCCGACCTTGAGGAAATGGCCAAGGCCGGCCTGCCGCCCTGCCACTGCCTTTTCCAGTTTTATGTGGCGGAGGAAAACGGACAGCGCAAATTGTCCTGCCAGTTGTACCAGAGAAGCTGTGATACTTTCTTGGGTGTACCTTTCAATATCGCCTCTTATGCCTTGTTCACCATGATAGTCGCCCAGATTACGGGGCTCGAACCCGGAGAATTTGTCTGGACCGGAGGCGATGTGCACCTTTATCTCAATCATCTGGAACAAGCCAAGCTCCAACTCTCCCGCCGCGGCGACATCCGCCCGATGCCACAAATGAAAATAAATCCTGCCAAGAAAAACATCGAGGATTTCACGATAGAAGACTTCGAGCTCCTGGATTACAATCCCCACCCGTCAATTAAAGCGCCCATAGCGGTTTAAATATGATTTCACTAATCGCGGCCATCGGTAAAAATAATGAGCTGGGAAAAAACAATGACCTGATTTGGCGCTTGCCGGCGGACCAAAAATTTTTCCGGGAAACAACCTCGGAGCACACGGTCATTACCGGCAGAAAAAACTTCGAAGCCATGGGCCGGGCCCTGCCCAAGCGAAGAAATATAGTGGTAACCCGGGACACAAATTACCGGGCCGAGGGCGCGGAAGTAGCGCACTCGCTGGAAGAGGCCCTTGCGCTCGCTCGGGGCGAAAAGGAAGTTTTTGTCATTGGTGGCGCGGAAATATACCGGCAAGCCATGTCAGTCGCCGACAAACTTTATATAACCCATATTGCAGCGGAAGATAAAGAGGCAGACACTTTCTTTCCGGAAATTATCCCGATGGTCTGGAACGAGGTTTCGCACGAAGAACACGCGGTAGACGACAAAAATAATTTTGCGTACACTTTCTCTCTTTATGAAAAGTTGTAGGGTTTAAGGATCCTCGTCGGTTTTAATGCGGATGAAGACATCCTTGCCATCGGGAGATTTTTCTTTGCGGTATTTTCTTTTTTTATTTATATCTATTTTCTTAATCAGTTCTTTCTCTAAATCGAAGCCGAGTATTTCACACATGCCGAGGAGGAATATGGCCACATCCGCAAATTCTTCGGCGACTCCCGGCTGACCCAGATTGTGCTTGCGAAAAGCTTCCGACAGTTCTTCGTGCGCGCGGCAGAATTCCAGCGCCACATCCGTGGTATTGAATCCTTTCTCGAGTTTATTCTTCATGACTTCCTTTTGGAGTTCTTTGAGATTTATCATTTATTTTTTGCAAAAGCACTTATATACTGTCTCGTTTTAACGCCCGCTGCCTTCAGTAATTTTTTTGAAACTTTTACCACCGAGGTTTTGGCGTATTTATCGCTTTCGTAAACAATTTCTCTGATCCCGTTTTGAATTATTGTCTTGGCACACTCGTTACAGGGAAATAAATTTGTGTATATTTTACAATTTTTTGTAGAATTATTGGCATTGTAAATAGCATTCTCTTCCGCGTGACACATATAAGCATATTTGGTGTTCTCAAAATTCCCTTCCCTGTCCCACGGAAATGCGCTATTGCTAACGCCCCGCGGAAAGCCATTATATCCGAGCCCCACAACTACATTGCGTTCATCCGCGATTACCGCCCCGGCTTGCCAGGATGGATCTTTGGATCTCTCCGCTATGATGTGAACCATGCGCATAAAACACTCGTCCCAGGATATGCTCTTACGCGGTTTGGCTTTAGTCTTTTTCATTGTTCTAATTTTACTCTTAAACGGGCACGTTTGCCAATTTTAGAATTTATAGTAATTCTTGGCTTTTATTTTGCGTATCTTTTTTATCTTTTCAAACAGGGGCTGGTACATGTCTTCCCGCGGGTCGATCATGAGCTCCTTTTTATTTACCTTTTCCGCAAACTCCACCGGCGGCTCGATTATAACCGCGAGCGGCTGCTGTTCTTTGCCCTCACCCATGACAAGCACCGCCGCCGTGGCCAGACTGTCCGCCACATCGGTGCGGGAAAGTTTTAAAAGCCGCCCAAAAATGTCGGGGCTTCCGCGGTAATCCCGGACGCCCTTGAAGCCGGCGTAGCCGATGGCCGCGCCGACTATGCCCGCCCGCAGCGGAAACAAGCGGCTGTCGGTGATAAGCACTCCTAGATTTTTCACTTTATATTTTTTCTTCAATGCGCTGCGGAGGTCCGCGGCGGCCCGGAAACTGTTTTTAGGGAGAAGGATTACTTTTCCGTCGGCGTTTGACTCATCTATCCCCGCGGAGGACATGACCACGCCATCTTTTATGGTGAGCCAGGTATATTTGGTCCGGAGCATGTACTCGCTTTCGGACCTTATTATTTGTTCGCGCATTTTGTCATGAGGAACGGATAAATCTATTTCTCTGGTTCTGCCCTCCGACAGCGCGACTATTTTTGAAGTGATTACGAGAACGGATTTCTCCGGCAGCTTTTTTATGTATTTAAAAATAAACGGTATAAGCTCTTCGTGCTCTCTAAATATCCTGGTTTTGACTACCTTAATCTGCATTTCTGTATTGTAGCAGAATTGTGCCCTGCTTATTAAGTTTCTTCGTCGACATTAGTTTAAATCTGTGCTTTTTGAATTCACTGCCGGCAAACAAGGGTACGCCTTTGGTAAAAACGTAGGGCTCGATAGTTAGGAAAAGTTCATCCAGAAAATTGTGTCGCAGGCAATAATCATACACTTTCGGCCCTCCGACGATTCCCACTTTTTTATACTTCTTGCTTTGTAAAAACTCTTTCAGGCCGCAACTTTTGGGGTTTAGAAACACCACGGAACCGGAAATCCGGATATTGCGCACCTTCGAAGTTAAAACTATCGTGTTCCGCTTATCGAGCTTCTTTTTGGCCACTTCATAGGTATGGCGGCCGGCGATGACTGCATCCATGCCCCGGAGCGCCGTTTGGAAAAACCGCCAGTCTTCGGCACTCGTCCAGTTCGTGCCCGATTTAGAATTTTCGGCTATGCGTCCGTCTATGCTTGCCGCGGCAAAGGCGGCAAATTTAATTTTTGACTTCATTCTGGCCATCTTTGCCCCTCAAGAGGTAGATTCCCAGATAGGAAAGCGGAGTGTATAAAAAGCCCATGAGCACCTTGTAGAGCCACCAAGGAATTATGATTAACGCTATCGTGGCCATAGGATAAACACCGACAAAAGCAATGCACATAAAAATTACAGTATCCAGGAGCTGGGACCAGATGTTGGAGAGGTTCGAGCGTAGCCAAAAATATTTTTTCCCTATCCGCTGCTTGAAAAAGAAAAACGAGAATACATCCTGGTACTCCGCAATCACAAAAGCGACCACCGAAGCGACAGAAAAGCGCGCCGAGAGCCCGAAAACTTGATTGTAGCTGTCTTTGACCCAGATGCTTTTTGCGGCCCAGGGAGCAAGTGTGGAAAAAAGAGAGTAAAAAAGGAACAAAAGAATACTGATTATCCCCGCTAGTACGAAATTCTTTGCCATTTTTTTGCCGTATACCTCGCCGATGATATCGGTCATTATAAAAACTATCGGAAAAGAAAGCACTGCGACCGACAGGTGCGTACCGAAAAGAAACGGCATCAGTTTCATACCCAAGGTATTCGCAGCAAAAAGAGATGTAATATAAAGGGTAAGGCAGATAAGAATTTTTTTGTGGTCCCTTTCGGTAAGCGGCTGCATGAATTTTATTTTTGAATTAACCCTTCACTTCAATGCCCATGGAGCGGGCGGAACCAGCGATTATATTTACTGCGCCGTCCATATCCTTGGCATTCAAATCGGACATTTTTTTGATAGCTATTTCTTCTGCCTGCTTTCGGGTGATAGAACCGACTTTGGAAGCCGCATTCTTGCCGGAACCTTTTTCCACTCCGGCGGCTTTAAGTATCAGCCCGGAGGCCGGGGGCGTTTTCACGATGAAATCATAACTCCTGTCTTCAAAAACGGTGATGTGCACCGATACCTTGTCCCCCGCCATCGCTTTGGTGGCGGCATTGAATTTCGTAACGAAATCTCCTATATTGATGCCCGCTTGTCCGAGCGCCGGCCCTAAAGGTGGCGCCGGGGTAGCTTTCGCGGCTTCGATTATCAATTTTACTTTTTTAACTGCTTTCTTTGCCATATAAAAAGAGATTAGCTTATATTTTCTTAACTTGCAAGAAATCGAGTTCCACGGGAGTTTCGCGTCCGAACATGGACACCAACACCTTAACCTTGCCCCGGTCCTGGTCCACAGAACTTATCTTGCCTTCAAGCTCCTTGAACGGCCCGTCGGTAATGAGCACCGTTTCGCCGACATCCAGGTCGATATTATGCGAGGCCTTGCCGGTGTCCATCTTCTTGAAGAGATACTCCACTTCTTCCTTCTTGAGCGGCACGGGATTGACGCCCGCACCTACGAAACCCGTCACGCGGGGAGTGTTACGCACCACATACCAGGAATCGTCCGTGACTACCATGTCCACCAGTACGTATCCCGGATAAATCTTTTCTTCAACTTCCACCCTTTTGCCACCCTTAATCTTTATTTTTTTTTCCACCGGCACGATGACATTGAATATCTTGTCGTTCATGCCCAGACTGTCGATGCGCTGGCGCAAATTTCGGAGCACTACGTTTTCGTAGCCGGCATAAGTGTGTATAGCGTACCAATTTCTCGCCCCTTGGGCTTCTTGTTTGGACATAATCGGATGAAAAAGTTAAATGGCAATTACCCGGCCCAGGAGGAGCGAAAATAAGTAGTCAAAAACCCCCAGGTAATACGCGACAACCACGGAAAGCAGAATAACGATAAGCGTATAATAGAAGGTCTGGCTTCGGGAAGGCCAGATGACGTGCTTGAGCTCGGTTCGGGTTTCTTTTAAATATTCGGTGATACTAGACATGACGTTGGTTTTTCCTCTTAAAAAAGCCCCTCGCAGGGCTCTTTTAATGTTACTCTCTTTGGCTATAATAGTCAACTACCTGATTTCGT
The DNA here is from genome assembly GCA_964637995.1 of uncultured Candidatus Saccharibacteria bacterium. Classification (GTDB taxonomy): domain Bacteria; phylum Patescibacteriota; class Minisyncoccia; order Phycocordibacterales; family UBA9973; genus UBA9973. The sequence continues at coordinate 11,532 of CAZWXV010000003.1, read as the reverse complement.
AGGTAATGGTGACGTTTGAGATTATCTTGTTCTCGCCTGTGGGGAGTTCCGGAGCCGGAGCGACACTCTCTGCGCTGTCAAGCGCCATCATGCCTTTGGTATAATAGGGTCCAGGATAATTTCCGTCTTCCGAAAAGCTCACAATCCGCACCAGGCGCACGCCCAAATCGGCCGCGAGCGACTCGGCTTTTGCTTTCGCTTGGTCTATCGCCATCTTGCGTGCTTCTGCTTTCAAGCTATCTTCGTTCTCAATTGAAAAATTGGGCCCGCTGAACTCCGCTACACCTAAGGCGCCAATACCTTGGACCAAAGTGCCCGCTTTCTCAAGGTCTCGCACTTTTACCGATATATACTCGGAAACCTCGTAGCCGATTATCTTGGGCGTCCGGTCCGGGCAGTACATGCCATAGCAAGACGTGCCGTAGTCATATTTTGGATAAGAATTGTAACTTTCGGTTTTGATATCTTTTTTTTCTATTTTCTGTTCCGCAAGAAAATCCAACACCGCTTTTTCCTTGGCAGTCGCCTTGTCCTGGGCGGTCTTCACATCCTTGCCCTCTTCGCGGAGAGTTACACTAACCATAGCTATGTCGGGGGCCGCAAAAATCTCGCCGTCACCCGAAAAGCTTATGGTACTGGGAGTGGCCGCGCCACCGCCGATAAAACGGAAGCCCTTGACCTCCGCGACTACTCTGGCCGCAAAATAGACCGAGGCCAATATCATGAGCACCAAGGCGCCTTTCACTAATCTTCCCTTTTCAACTGTCGATAATTCCATATATTTTAATTATTTTGAATTGCTAATAATTCAACTTCAAAAACAAGCGTGGCATTCGGAGGAATCACCGGCGGACGCCCGGCTGCCCCGTAGGCTTCCTCGGGCGGGATTTTAAAGGTTTTCTTTTCCCCGACTTTCATACCTAAAATTTCTTTTTCAAAACCCGGAATCATCTGCCCCGCGCCTAAAGTAAACTCCAGCGGGTCCGTATGCCCAAAATTGGGGTCGATATTGGAATCAAAAGCCGTGCCATCTTCGAGCCTGCCGGTATAATTCATTGCTACGGTATCTCCGGCCTTTGCTTCTTCTCCCTGGGAAACAAAGTCATCCGTTATTACTCTCTCCGTGTCATTTGAGCCCATATTTGTTTTACCGTTTATACTGATAAAAATTAAGACGCCCAAAAAAACTAAACAAATCACAACCGCTAATATTATATTCATTTCTTTTTTAGTACTCATGCAGATAGTATAAACTTATTAAATTTTTACACAATATTGACTTCCGGGGTAAGAGTAAGGCCGAATTTATCTTGCACGGAAGCGATTATATCCAGGGCGAGCTCAAGCAACTCCCTACCCGATGCTCCCCCGTAGTTTACCAAAACCAGCGCCTGCTTTTCATGTACGCCCACCTTGCCGCGCCTTTGCCCTTTCCAGCCCGCGCGCTCTATGAGCCAGGCAGCGGGAATTTTGATCTTACCTTCATCCTCAAAATGTGAAATGTCCGGGTAGTCTTTCTGGAGTTTTTGGAATTCTGCCTTTTCCACGAAAACATTCTTGAAAAAGCTGCCGGCATTGCCGATGATTTTTGGGTCCGGTAGTTTGCTCCGCCTGATGGCCGCGACCGCGTCGCTGATATCCTTGGGGCTTTGGGGTATAATCTTGTTTTTTTCCAGATACTCTTTCAGGACTTTGTATCCCGCATTCGGCTGCCCGACTTTTCCGAGCATAAGCGTAACAGCGGATATAAAATATTTTCCCTTGAGTTCATTTTTGAAAATGCTGTCCCGGTACCCCAAGGCGCATTCCTCCCGCGTAAAAATCTTCTTTTTGCTGGTGTCTATCTCGTATGCTTCTACGGACACCAGGGTATTCCTGAGTTCCGCCCCATACGCACCTATGTTTTGCATGGGGGCCGCGCCGACCGACCCCGGAATAAGCGACAGATTTTCTATGCCCCAATATCCGCGCGTTGCCGCGAATTCCACGAGGTCATGCCATATCTCCCCGCCCATGGCACGGAGCACCACGCTCTCGCCTTTTTCTTTTAGAACCTCTATCCCTTTTAGTTTGTTTAAAACGGCAATCCCAGGCCAGTCGCGGGTCAGGAGCAGATTGCTCCCGCCGCCCAAAAAAACTTTCTCGTTGCTCTTGAATTCCGGCGAACGGAACAGTTCCTCGAGTTCGGCCTCCGTGTTCACCTCGGCGAAAAATTTGGCGTTGGCTTGAATGCCAAAAGTGTTTAATTTTGATAAATTATAATTTTTTTTTATTTTCATTTAACTAAGATCTACAAAATTTCTTTTTCCAGCCTTCTCTCTATCTCCTCCTCGCTGA
>CAZWXV010000003.1:0-9095 GCA_964637995.1 uncultured Candidatus Saccharibacteria bacterium | reverse complement strand
CTTTTGGCATCGGCTTTAGCTTTTATACTGCGAAATATCCTTTTTCTGGGCTCTTCGTTATCGCCAAAAAGTGTCTTTAAAAATGAAGTGTGATTTTGCTCCATACCCGTATAGTATGACATATTTTTAAAAATATAGTATTATGGGGACATGAAAAATTTTTCTAAAAGATTGCCGCGCCTGGGAACCGAAAATGCGTTCTCGGTCATCGGCAAGGCGAAAAAGTTCGAGGAGGAGGTTTTAAAGCCCGAGGGCAAGCATCTCATTTACTTACAGATTGGCGAACCGGGGTTCAACACGCCAGACAACATCAACCAGGCGGCGATCAATGCGGTCAAGGATAACCAGACGCATTACACCGCGACCCCGGGCATCGGGGCGCTCCGCGAGGCGGTAGCCAAAAAAGTCAGTAGGGAAACAGGCGGCTCTTATGCGGCCGAAGATGTGGTCGTTGTTTCCGGAGCAAAGCCGGTCATTTTTTATATGTTAAACGCGCTCATAGATCCGGGCGATGAAGTAATAATTCCGAACCCCGCCTTTCCCATTTACGGTTCGGTAACGGAATACTTGGGCGGCACGGTCGTGCCTCTGCCTCTCCATGAAGAAAACGATTTCAATCCGGACATAACGGAGCTAAAAAAAAGCATAACCCCGAAAACCAAACTTATCATTTTAAATTCTCCGCAGAATCCGACTGGCGGAGTTTTCAGTGAAGAAATCATCAGACAGATTGCAGAGGTCGCGATAAATAACGATCTCTGGGTGCTGTCGGATGAGATATACAATGAAATGGTTCATGACGGGAAACATTTTTCAGTCGCAGGTTTGCCGGGCATGGCCCTACGGACCGTCGTTCTAAACGGCTGTTCCAAGACCTACGCTATGACTGGCTACCGCATCGGCTGGGGAGTTACCAAAAACAAAGAAATGACCGCGGCGCTCGAGAGATTCGCCTGCAATGATACTTCCTGCCCTACCGCCATCTCCCAATACGCGGCGCTCGAGGCGGTGACCGGACCGCAGGAAGATGTACAAAAAATGCTGGTGGAATATAAAAAACGGCGCGATCTTATCGTGAAATTGGTCAATGAAGTTCCCGGCATGAAGTGCCATTCGCCTAAAGGCGCGTTTTACCTTATGGTTAACGTACGCGAGCTTTTGGACAAACTCGGCACTACGGCAGCAGAGCTCTGCGACCGCCTGATGAAGGAAGCCAATGTGCTCATACTGCCCGGTACTGTCTTCGGACATTTCGGCGAGGATTACGTGCGCTTTTCCTACGTTTCCACGGAGGAAAACATAATCGAGGGTATGAGCCGCATCAAAAAATTCGTGGAGTCCTTGTAGCAGTTCCCACCTAACTGCGGATTATGGACATGGAGCCGTCGCGGTTTAGCTGTATAACTTTCGACGGCTGCCCCGTTATCTCTCCTCCGTCCATATATGTATCTACACTGACGCCGAAATAATTTTTTGCTTCGGCAATATTTTTGGCCGGCGGCGCGCCTTCGATATTTGCGGACGGTGCGACCAAGGGCCCTGTATGTATAAGCATGTTGCGCAGTGAGGGCTCTCTGGGAATGCGGAAGGCGAGGCCTCGCGTGCCCCGGTGAAGATAGGAAAATTTGTCGTCCAGACAATCTAAAATAATGCTCACAGGTCCGGGCCAATATTTTTTTAATTTGCTTTTCTCTCCCCCGGATAATTTTATGGAAAACTTCTCAAGCTCCGCCAGGTCTCCGACGAGAATCACGCAAGGTTTTGCAGGCGTACGCTTGCGCAATTCGTATATCCGCTTTACCGCAGGCTCATTTAGCGCCCCGCAAACCACCCCGTAAATTGTGTCTGTCGGGATTACCGCGATTTTGCCTGCCTTAAGCGCGTCTATTAAATTGGAATCGGACCAGGTCATTTAATAAGATTTAAAGTGCATGTGCGCCCGCGAATCGGACATTTTTCTGTAAAAGTTAAGGTCGGGATTTATCTTCTTGGAATTGAATATTATCTGGTCCATCCCTTCCCACAGCAAAAACCAAGCCGCCGGCTCCAAAAAAACCACCAAAAAAGAAAGCAGCAGGTTTCGGGCAGGGTCCTCGAAAACTATGAAGGCGGCGGCAATCATGGATATGATGCCGAAAATTACCATGCTAATACCCAGCTTGAGAACCCGGCGTTTTTCTTTCAAGAGCGACTTGTAGTGCCTTTCAAAATGCCCGGCAATTCTTTCTTTGATGATTGCCTCGTGCGATTCATTGCGCTCTTTTTCGGGCATATTAAGGATAATTTCTATGCCTTCCCCATACGCCTTGTCACTGGTGGCGCCCCTGATTTCGTCCAAAAAATCCACGGACAGGGCGCGTTTGGAATAGGGCCGTATGTCAAAATCCGAAAAAATGTCGGTGTACTTTTCAAGACGGAGTGATATGGCCTGCGTTTCTTCAAAATGAGAAGATGCTTGTGTCATCTTTGGAATTATACACAGAGGAAATCATAAGCACAATTGCACCGATTACTGCAGACGTTCCACGGTCAGACTATTGATTGTGCGGAGAGTGGCTTCTTTTACGGTAAATTTCATTTTGCCGAATTTTATTACATCGCCCGGCTTGGGAAAACGGCCCAGCTGTTCCAAAATAAAACCGGCCATGGTATTAAAATCTTCGTGCTCCGGCAGGTCTGCCTTAAAGTATTTGTTAAAATCAACAATCGAGGTACTGCCAGTGACCGTAAAACCCATGCTATCTTCTTTTATTCTCTTGTCCATCTCATCGGTTTCATCCGCGATATCCCCGACTATTTCTTCCAGAACATCTTCCAGAGTTACCATGCCTTCCACTTCGCCGTGCTCGTTGGTCACCAAGGCAATGTGCGCCTTTTTATGCTGAAGCCTTTTCAATACTTCGCTCGTTTTCATGCTGTTGGGCACAAAATAAGGCGGGACTAGAAATTCGGTAAGTTGTATATCCGGCCTTGCTTTGCGAAGCTCGGGCAGAAGTTTTTTAGTATAAAGTATGCCGATAACGTTGTTCAAGTCTCCCTGATATATCGGTATTCGGGAGTAGCCGGATTCAACCGCTTTCTGTACGATGAGCTCTCCGGGGTCGGCAATATCAAATGCGGTAATGCCGGCACGTGGCACCATTATCTTATCCACGCTCGTGTCCGATAAGTTGAATACGTTTTCGATAAGATTGTGCTCCATCGGGTGAATGGTCCCTGCTTTGGTTCCCTCCGATATCAGGCTCCTTATCTCCTCTTCGGATAGTCTGCTTTCCATAAAAGTTGTGGAGTCCCCGAATAATTTCAAAAAAAGATTGGAACTGACATTGAGCGCCTTTATTAACCATCCGCTTATTTTAGATAGTCCCCAAATCGGGTACGCCGCCACAAGCGCGATGGGCTCGGCATATCTGAGCCCCATAGATTTCGGAATAAGTTCACCGATAGTTATGTTAATGTAGGACACCAGCGCCACGACTATGACAAAACTAAGGGTCGAGGCGTGATTCACAATAAAATCAATGCCCGATTGCCCTAGCGCCATGGCTAGGTCGGCGGCGATGCTGGCCCCCGCAAACGCGGAAGCGGCAATAGTGATGACGGAAATGCCGATCTGGATGGTGGCGAAGAGATTTTCCGGATTTTTTTGGAGGAGCTGAACCGCCTGCGCCCGCTTGTTGCCTTTTTTTACCAGGGCGCTGATACGGGTTTTCCTCACTGTTACAAGCGCAATTTCGCTCATAGAGAAAAAGCCGTTGAGCAGAGTTAGTATGAATACTACAAAAATTTCATAGGCCATTGGGTATAATTTGATTATATCGTATTTAGAGCTTGCGGAGAAGGAGTGGTAATGAAACCTAAATATTGATATCAAGACTTGTTTAAACCCTTAATCTATCTTCTTGCAAACATATAGAACGTATGCTGGTTTATCGACTGATTTTACTTCTCCTGATGTTTGCGGAGGTAAATTAACTTCTTCAGTTTTCAACCCAGTATCTTGTAAGCTCGTTCTCAAAAATTCATCACTCCAATAATAATCAGTAAATTCTTGCCGAGTTTCTTTAATACGCGTTGGTACAGGATCGCCATCCTTAAGTTCTGCTTTTTGTTCTGCTGTCAACAAACATTCGAACGAGTCAGAATCTGTTACATACCCCTCTTTGGTAGCAGTTAGTATCATAACAGTTCCTCCTTTAGCGGTTATTCTTTTCATCTCAGAAATAATTTTGTGCACCTCCTCTGCTTTTGGTACTTCTAGAAAGACAATGCCGGAAAAAGTTAAATCAAATTCTCCGCCTCTAAATGGGAGAGAGCCTTTTTCAATTAATTGATAAGATACGCCGGGAATTTCTCTCATTCTTGCCTGAGCTAACATTCCTTGGTTAATATCAACTCCTACTACCTGCTGTATTCCTATTTGTTTAAGAAGGCGAGAAGATCTACCGGGACCGCAACCGTAATCAATTGCGGTTCGGGCTTGAGGACAATACTTACGAACCATTTCTTCTACTTTTTTATAGGCAACTCCTTGCCGCGTCTTTAAATCGAGTCCTAAAGTAGCATAGAACTCTGGAGATATTCCTGCTCCCTGTTGAGTAACTTTTCCTTCTCTAGCTTTCATGTTGGGTGCCTATTCGGTTATGCTCCGAATCTAAGAGCTCCACAAGCTCTTGTGCTACTATTACACCATAGGCACCATATTTACGAAGAAATTCTTCGCAGTCTATATACTGACAGATTTTTCATAAATTTCAAGGGTGATTTTAAACCAGCTTTTTGCGCATGACGTACTTGGCGCCTTCGACTAGAAGAACATTGAGAATTATCCAGAATATGATGAACGGCAGAGCGTAGAGCGGCAACGGCGGCAGATGGAATATGCCCCGCATGAACGAGGTCGACATGGTAAAGACCAGGAGGGCAACGCCTGTGAGCACTGCCCAGTTAAGCTTTTTGTTGGAAAAAATATCATAAGAAAAGAGCGGCCGGTGCAAGCTGCGGAAAGAAAAGGCGATAAAAAGTATGTAGGATGAAAAGCAAACAAAGAAAATGGCGCGCGCGACGGCAGGGTCAATATTTAGCTTGTTCATGCCGTAATGGAGAATGAGCAATAGAAGCGAACTTAAAACGCCGATGCCAAAAGTGATTATCTTTACCTCTCTCGAGAATATGAGGGTCATCTGACGGCCGGCAAATTTTTCTCCGTCAATATCGTCATCAAAAGCAAACGCGAGTGCCGGCAAGGAACCGGTAAAAAGGTTGACCCAGATTATCTGGAGCGCGGTCAAGGGAAAAGGCAGAGAAAGTAGCAAGCTGCCACCAATTACGAATACTTCGTCAAGCGAATTGGACATTAGGTACACTACGGTCTTCCGGATGTTGCCCAGGATTTTCCGCCCTTCGTCGATGGCAAGCGATATGGTCTCGAAATTATCATTCAAAAGCACCAAGTCCGCCGCGCTTTTGGCCACATCGCTCCCGGACCCGAGGGAAATGCCTATGTCCATCGCCTTCAAGGCCGGCGCGTCGTTGACGCCGTCGCCGGTCATGGCTACCACTTCTCCCAAGCTCTGATAAAGCTTGCCGATGCGTAGCTTGTCTTCGGGAGTAACCCGCGCGAATATTTTTATCTTCGGAATTATCTCTAAGAGTTCCGAGTCCTCAAGTTCTCTAACGTCTACTCCCGTCAAGACCTCGTCCTCTTTGACATGCCAGTTCAATTCTTTGGCCACGGACAGCGCGGTGCCCGAAAGATCCCCGGTCACCAGCACCATTTTTATTCCGTGGGATTCAATATTCAAAATGGCTGCCGGAACTTCGGGCCGGATGGGGTCCACAAAGGTAAACATGCCTAAAAATTCTACATTCTTTAACTCGGCCATGGAAAATTCTTTTTTGCCGTGTTTTCTTTCAGTCTTGGCGATGCCGATGAGGCGCTTGCCTTCCCGGCTTTCTTTTTCTATCCAGGTCTCAATGCGCAGATACTCTTCTTTGGAAAGCGCCGCCCGTTTTAACAGCACGTCGGGAGCGCCCATGAGAATGTACTCTTTGTCGTTGTGCGAGACGGAGAATTTATTGGTAGAATTGAACGGCAATACTTGGTGGGAAATGGAGGCGGAAAGAAAATGAAGCGGCACGTTATGCAGGCGGGCGGCCTTGACGATGTTTATTTCGAAAGGCCGGCCTTTGAATGTCCACTTTGCCCTGTCCTCCCTGGGGTTTTCTATGGAAACATCGACGTTAAAAAGCGCGAGTTCAAGCAGGGATTTTTGTTCATCGGTAAAACCCTCTTCTGCACGAGCGGTATTGCCGGAGTGGAGAATATGGTGCGTGCTATAGATGCCGGTAAGCTTCATATCCGCCATGGTGAGGGTGCCGGTCTTGTCGGTCATGATAAGGGTAGTGGAGCCCAGAGTTTCGGACGCGGCGAGCTGCCTCACTACTCCTTTCTTTTGGGCAATCCGAAGAGACCCCATGGCCAAAATGACTGTGAGCGCGATAGGCAATGATTCGGGCACAGCCCCCACCGCTACTGCCGAAGACAAAAGCAGCATCTGTATGAAAGATTCCCCGCGCATGATTCCCAGTATCAGGATTCCGGCCACGACGATAAGAACGGCTCCGAAGATTACCCAGGCCAGGCGGTCCACCCCCTTCTGGAGCGGCGTTTTGGTCTTGGTAGTTTTGGAAACAATGCCTGCGATTTGCCCAATCTCGGTGGCGTTCCCCGTGGCGTACACGGCAGCAATGGCATAGCCCTGCACCACGAGTGTGCCCGCATGGGCGATATTTTTCCTTTCGGCGACCAGCACGCTCATAGGCAGCGTCTTCTCGTTTTTTTCTACCGGGAGAGCTTCACCCGTGAGAATCGCCTCATCTACCCTGAAATTATTAACGTCCAGAATGCGTGCGTCGGCGGGAATACGGGCGCCGTAGGCGAGCTTCAAAATATCACCCGGCACCACAAGCTCGGAATCTATCTCCTCTTCCCTGCCTTCGCGTATGATGCGCGCCCGGTCTTTTATATAAGTTTTTAGTTTTTCCAGTGTGTTTTCCGCGTTATACTCGTGGAAAAAACCGAGCCCGGCATTTAGCAGAACCACAGCCAAAACCACCCACATATCCAGCCAAGCGCCCAAGAGCGCCGTGAGAACGACCGAGCCGAGCAGGAGAAAAATGAGCGGGGAGAGAAACTGTTTTCCGAACAAGATGGCGGGATTGGTCTTGCCCCTGCCTAGAAAAACGTTTTTCCCGTATTCGGCCAGGCGCACTTTCGCCTCTTTGTCCGTTAAACCTTTTTCCGAGGTTTGCAAATCCTGGAATGTTTCGGATGCGGACAATGACCAGGATTGTTTTGTTATCTGCATAAAAAAATCACCTAATTCGGTAAATTGTAATTATGGTCATTGTATCAATATCGGCTGAAAAAACAAACCCGTTTTAAATTTTTCTTATTTGGAGTTCCGGAGCAAAATCCCCGGTTTTTATATCAAACCTGATTCTGCCTATAATCTGACCCCGTTCGGTCTTCACGTCCACCCGCCACTTACCCGGGAAAACATTTTCTTTCTTGGAAAAACCCCGATAGCCTCCGTCCCTACCGCCCAAAACCGGAAAGCTTATCAAGCTCGAATCGATCCATTCCCCCTCCTCTTCGTTAAAATACTGCCAGGCATGAATGATGTTTATCTTGAGGCCAGCCGGAGCGAACACCGAGCTCCACACATACACGCTCTCGCCCGCACGCAGATGTATCTCTTTCTTAAAACTCCATTTTTGATACCATTTTTCTTTTTTTTCGCCCGTTGCCACATATCCTCCGCCTGCCAATTTTCCCACCGAGTGGTAAATTTCTCCCGCTTTAAGTGAAAGAGGTATGGGCGGAATGATATTCAGGAAATAAAGCAGGCTCATGGACGCCCATATGCCAAAGATCACAAGAAAGAGTGTCCGGTAACTTTCTTTATATTGAAAATGGGCGACGCGGGCGATGATAAATATGAAGGCGCTGATGAAAACGAGGCTCACGATTCCGCTCCATAAAAAAATGATGGCGCCCATTTGCCGAAGCACTACCGGCAGAAAATAAATGAAAAACGAAAAAAGCGCCAGAAAATATATTCCCAGCTGGAAAACCAGTTTGGAATATCTTTTTTTTAAAAATTCATTGCCGACCATAAGGACGAAAAGGGTCAGGACAAAAAATCCGGTGGCCACGAAGGACGAGCTCTTGCCGTAAAAAACGGTGAAGGCGCTGAAAAGACCTCCGAAGACGAACTGGAGAACAAATGGCAAAAATTCATAAGCTGCATGAGTAAATCTATTGTGAAACCTGCCCGTCTCATAAAGATTTATCAGAAAGATACTTCCGCCAGCTATCAGAAGGTAGACAATGATGAGTATGTTGTCAAAAAGATAATCCACCCGGTTTAGGGTGAAGTAGTCTATTAGAAATCCCGCAACCAGCGTAGTGGAAGACAATGCCGACTCGTATTTATGGAAAAAATCTTTGAGGTTTTTCAAGGAGAATAATATAGGGTTATTCATTTGTGCCCAGGGGGAGATTTGAACTCCCATGCCCTTGCGGGCGCTACCACCTCAAGGTAGTACGTCTACCAGTTTCGCCACCTGGGCAAATTACTCGGCAGCTTTTTCCACTGCTTCCGCCGGCGCTTCTGCTTCCATTATCGTTTCTTCGACGGCAACGGAACGCATCTTGCGACGGACGTCTTTTACGGCCTTCTCACGAATATAGTAGAGTTTGGACCGGCGCGCCCTAGCTTTCTTGGTTACTTCTATCTTGTCCACCAGAGGAGAATACAGGGGGAAAATTCTTTCCACGCCCACGCCCGACGCAACTTTCCTTACGGTAAAGGTCGCGCCCGCTTCCCTGCCGTGTTTCCTTGCCAGCACTATGCCCTCAAAGGCCTGCAGGCGGTATTTGCCTTTTTCGTCCAGAATTTTAGAAGAAACGTTCACGGTATCCCCCGCCTTGAAATCAAGCGCCTTGCGGGCTTCGATATCCACGGGACTGAACTTTATTTTCATTATTTTATTTCCAGCCATAGCAAAAAGTACTTTAACATAAAGGG
>CAZWXV010000002.1:15121-67159 GCA_964637995.1 uncultured Candidatus Saccharibacteria bacterium | reverse complement strand
CCGGTCCGCCAGAGTGGATTTGCCGTGGTCAATGTGGGCTATGATGCTGAAATTTCTGATGTGTTTTAAATCCATAAATTAATCTTCTTCGAATTGGAGCGAATGCAGGCGTTTGTATGTCTTACTGGAACGCAACAGCTCCGTGTGGGTGCCCTCCGCCTCTATCCGTCCTTCATTGAAAACCAGGATTTTATCCGCGTGAATGACCGTCGAAAGACGGTGGGCGATGATGAGCGACGTGCGGTTTTTGACCAAGGCATCCGTGGCGCGGGTGATAATCTGTTCGCTTTCCGTGTCCAGGTGGCTGGTCGCTTCATCTAAAATCAGGATTTTCGGGTCGCGCAACACGGCGCGGGCGATGCCGATTCTCTGGCGTTCTCCCCCGGAAAGTTTTATGCCTCTTTCCCCGACGACGGTGTCGTATCCGTCCTCCAGTTTTAAAATAAAATCATGGGCCAGCGCGGTTTTCGCCGCGTTCTCTACTTTTGCTTTGGAGGTATTTTCCTGCCCGTAGGCAATATTTTGGCTGACAGTACGGGAAAACAAATCGACTTCCTGCGGCACCACGGCAATCTGGGCGCGGAGGCTAGCTTGAGTCACGGTCTTGATGTCTATATCGTCAATCAGTATCTTGCCCCGGTCGGGGTCGTAGGAACGGAGCAGGAGATTGATAAAAGTGGTTTTGCCGCTGCCGGACCTCCCGACCAGCGCGCAGGTCGTGCCGTGCGGTATGACCACATTTATGTCTTTTAACGCATACTGGTCGTCTTGATGATAGGAAAAGGATACGTTTTTGAACTCTATCTTCTCTCCGAAAGGCGGCAAGGTAGTGGCATTGAGCATGTCGGTCACATGCAGGTGTTCATCCAATACCGCAAATAAACGGTCTACGCGGGTCATATTCCTGCGCAGGCGGGTAAAGAGCGAGCCAATATTCGACAGGGGCTGATAGGCCATATTTTGGAGGGTAACGTATAAAACGAACTGGCCGATGGTCGCTGTGCCCTGTAAAACAAACCATGCCGAAAGCCCTAAGACCGCGACCCTGCCGGTGGTGGATATTACCGACTGTATGTTTTCAACCCATTCCCACAGCCGCTCGGCCTCGTACTGGACCGCGCGCGCGTCGCCCAGCATGCTGTAGTTGCTTCTGGTTTCCGTTTCTTCCTGGGAAAACTTCTTGACTGTGAGAATGTTCCCCGCCACGTCGTACATTTCCTTGGAAACACCTTCAAAGGCGTCGTTGGCCTCCTGCTCAATCAAATATATTTTATTGGCAATGCTCCGGGTAGCCAGTATGTAAATCGGAAACGGAATAAGGATGGCTAACGCGATCCATACGTTGGAGTAGAGGAGTGCGGCAAATGCGCCAAGGAAAATAATAATGGGCGGGGTAAAATTTTGCCCTATTATGTCGTATAGGATAGTGAACAAGGAGGTCGCGCCGCGGTCAATGCGCCCGATAATTTGCCCACTGGACGCCCCGTGATGGAATAAGGCATGCAGCTGCATATATTTCTCAAAGGCCTGATTTTTGATTTTGTCTTCGGTCTCGGTCGCTATTTTAAAAAGGTGGTAATTGTATTTGGAATGCAGCATATTGCTTATAAGCGTCACAACCAAAATTCCCAAGGCGCAGTATATCAAAAGAGACAGAGGCAACGCTCCGCCATTCTTTATAAATCTGGTCAGAGTATCGATAATTATTTTTGAGATGAAGGGTACGGTAATACTCGCTGCTTGAGATAAGGTAACAAACACCAACAAAAGCAGAATCGTTTTTTTGCGATCTTTAAGAAAAAAAGCAATGCGTCTTAGGGTTCCCGGCTTTTTATCTGCCATTCTTTGATTCTAGCAGAAAAAGGCTTAATTATAAAGATTATAAAGCCGGTTTAAAGTTCCTCCGTAGGCGGGGCGATGACCTTGGCCCGCCAGAACTTGGAGGTAAGGGTTTGGAGGAGACTCTTCAGTTCCTCGCTGCCCAAGAGATGGAGGATGACACCGCCCGCCAAAATACCCATAAGCCCCGAGATGAACCCCTGCAGGAAAATACCCCAGAAAGTAGTAGTGCCGAAGACCGGCGAAAGAGCGTTCAGGCTCAAATAAGTCACGAGCGCGAGAAAAAATGAAGCGCCCAAGCTTTGGAAAAAAGTTTTGCTCACAAAAGGCTCCTTGGGCATGAATTCTTTCTTGATGGAAACGGCATGAAGTATGAAGTTGAGAATTGTGCCTAGAGAGTACGCCAAGGGTAGCATGAGTACTTCCGTACCCGGAATATCGCTGACCTTAAGAAGTGATTCGATGAAATAGCGGAACATGGGTACATTTTGGAACAAATGTATCAACGCATAGGCTAGGACGATGATCAGGAGGGAGCATGAAAGATTCATGATAAGGGGACGGCGTGTATTGCCCGTGGCATAGTACGAGCGGGACAGGAGCGTGATCATACCCTGTGCCAGAATCGATACGGAAAACACCGCGAGGCATGCCGCTACCAGACGGGTATTGTCCCAAGAAAAAGAACCGGAGCCCAAGATGACCCGGACTATCTGCGCCCGCAGGACGATGAAAAGGAAAATTGTGGGCAAAGACCAAAAAACGATAGCCCGCGAGGCATCTTTTAGGTGCTGTTTGAATTCCTCCTGCTTGCCCGCTCCAAACGACTTGGCCAATGTCGGAAAAGCAGCTACGGCATAAGATATGCCGATGATGTTGAGCGGAACCGATTGCAGGTTATAAGAAAAATTAAATATGGAGATAGAGCCGCTCTCCAAAAAGGAAGCAAGGGCGATAATTACGATAAGGGCGATATTGTTAAAAGCAAGCCCCAGGGTTCGGGGCAAGGAAATAAGCGCTGTTTTTTTGATGTCCTCGAAATTAATGGAGAAAGAAAGCCTGGGTGCAAATCCACAATGGCCGGACGCGAAAAATTGCACCGAGAAATGAAGAAGGGCGCCTAAGGCCACACCCATACCCATGCCGTAAATACCCCATATGGGATAAAAGAACAGTACCCCGAAGATTATTCCTATGTTGTAAAAAACCGGACTTAAGGAATAAATGAAGAATTTTCGGAAAAGCTGGGTAATAGTACCCAGAAGATTGGAAAGGCCCAAGAGTATGGGTGACAGAAGCATTATGCGTGAGAGTGCGATAACCTTCCATTGCAGGTCCGGCTCGAAACCCGGGGCAATGAAAAACACCAGATAGGGCATCAGGAGATACGCAAAAAATGAAACTAGAACCATCATGCAGATAAAAACGGTAAAAACGTCATTCAGGAACTTTCTGGATTCCGGCGTAATCTTCTCCCCGCTCATCTTGGCAACAAGAAAAGGAATGAGCACGGTGATGGATGCGAGCGACGCAATGCCGATGAATATCAGGTCCGGCACCCGGAACGCGGCATAATACGCGTCGAGAGTGGAGGAAGGTCCTATGAAGTGCGCCAGCGCCCGGTCGCGGAAAAGGGCTAAAATCTGTGAAAGAAGAGTGAATGAGCCCAGAAGGAGCGCGGCCTGGTTTACAGTTCCGGATTCCTTGGTAAAAATTCGCAGTATCTTCTCCATTCCTAAATTAGTTTGCCGGCTCTTCGTCGGACACGGTTGCGGCCGGCGGTGCGGATGTTTTGTTTTTTAGGGAGTTGATGTATTCCACTATGCTTTGGTCATTCGGAGCCAGGACCAACGCTGCCTCGGCATATGCAAGCGCTTCCTGAAATTTGCCCTGCCCTGCTGCCACCCGCGCCAGACTTATCTGAAAGCCCGGATTAAGCGGATTCAGCCGCGCTGCGCTCTCGTAAGCCAAAGCGGCTTTGGCATAAGCATCTTTGACGTTTAGGGTACCAGCGGTTTCATACACCAGACCAAGCAGGCGGAAGTTTTGATAATTGGAAGGGTTGTATTCCACCGCAAGCTCCGCGCTCCGGACCGCTTGGTCAAAAACCCTCTGAAGTTCAGTTTTTTCTTCTTCGGAAAGAGCGGTGGATGCGGAAACGAGTGAGTTCAGTTTTACCAAATATACCTGAGAATAAGTCCGTAGGTACAGATCGTTATAATTCATGGCGATGGCCTTATTTATGGAAGTTTCCGCCTCGACAACATCGCTGGCTCCCAGGGCCTGGCGCAGATGCGACACGGAGGCAAAACGTTCCATATACCTGAAAGCCACCGCTATCGAGAATATAGCGAGTATTATGAGTGCCAGAATGGAAAGAAAACTTTTCCGGTGATCGTTTAAGAACGTCAGGGTCATTTCCTTGTTCTGGTTAGATGCCGCCAGACCGATAAACACTCCGGTAAAGGCAAGGAACAGCAGGAATATCACTGCGCCCGCGGAATAAAAGAGAAGGCCAGCCAGAAGATAGAGCGACAACACGAATGTGGCCATAATTTGCCAATTAAGGCCGTTTTTCATGCCGGAGAAAACAGACCTCCATCCGGCCAATAAAAACACAACCAGGAAAACCCCCCAGGACAATACGCCCAAGATACCAGTTGTAGCCATCAGGGTTGGGATGAATCCGCTACCCGAACTGAATTCCACATCCCAAAAAACCGTACTGTTTATGCTCGCGGGTTTGTATTTGGCCCATGCTTCGTTGAACCTGTTTGGTCCAATACCCAAAAGAGGTTTCTCGCCAATCACGCTTTTAGCTATCGAAAAAGTAGCCGACAAGGAAGGACTGACTTCGGTATTGGATATGCCCAAACGACCCGGAAGAAAGCCGCCGATAAGAGGCCCGGAGGTCAGGAACAGAAGAGAGATGATAACCACGGCAAAAGAAGTCGTCGGGAAAAGCCTCCGGCCTGTTTCCTCGTCTCCTTTTTTATGGAAGGAAACTGACGCCTTGTAGACGAAGATAATCAAGCTTAGGGCACCAAGCAGTATCCAGGCCAGCGAGAAATTCACGGCCGCGGTAAGTAACAGGGATAGGAGTATGAATATTCGCAATAAAATTTTACCTGATCTTGCGACCGGAAAAAATTCCACCAAAAGCATATACATAAGTGCGGAAAAACCGGCGAAGAGCCCCAGGCTGTTCCAGGAACCGAAAACGTTGGCTGTCTTGCCGTCCAGAAGGCCCAAGGACAACCATTTAGGCAAAAATAAATATGCGCTTTGGAAGATCAGCAGGAGCATTGACGAGAAGATAACGCCCCACAAAAGCATGTGCGCCTGTTTTTCCGAACGGACATTGAGCGCGACAAGAAACATCAGCATAAAGCCGGCGAACACAAACCAGAAACTGCCGGTGTCGAACATCACGCCAAAGAGAGATATGGGGGGATTGGCGGAAAGCAAAGCCGAAGCCAAAGACACCAGCATAACGACGAGCCCGGACAACAGGAGCCAGGACTTGGGTATTAGGATCTTACCTTCCACAAACCTGCCGATAGCCCACAGCACAGCACAAATCGCAAGCCCCAGAACCAAAACCAGGCCCTTGGAAATTTCTATCGGCATATCCGTGAAAGGCAGGCAGAAAACGGGCAACAGGGTCACAATTAGGAATAATGACAAAAATGCGAGCCGGTCAAATATGTTTGAACTCATGGGAATATTATACTACTAGTTATAAAAGCGCACAATAAATAAGCCTTAGATGACTATGTTGATAAGTCTGCCTTTGATATAAATTACTTTTTTAATATTCTGGCCGGCAGTATATTTGGCCACGGCCTCACTCGCGAGAGCCAGTTCTTTAACCTTCTCTTCCCCTTCCTCCGCTCCAATCATTATTTCCGCCCTTACCTTTCCATTCACCTGCACTGCTATCCTTACTTCTTCGTCCACTATTAATTTTTTATCCCACTCCGGCCAGGTTGAAAGATTGATAGACTTCTTTTCTCCGAGCGCCTGCCACAATTCTTCGGCTATGTGCGGAGTGAAGGGCGAAAGTATCTGTAGAAATTTTTTATAGTCTTCTATAGAAACCCATTGAGCCTTATCCATTTCAGTTGCTAAAATCATCAGAGCGGAAATCGCCGTATTAAAGTTCATGCTTTCAATATCTTCCCCCACTTTTTTTATGGTCTTGTGCAATACTTTTTTTAATTTTTCATCACTTGCGGTTATAAATTTTCTATGCCCGATTCGCCATACTTTTTCCAAAAATCTGCGCGGGCCAATCATACTATCCGTATTCCATGAGACTGCCTGGTCAAACGGACCCATAAACATCTCGTACATCCGGAGCGTATCTGCGCCGTACGTTTTTACCAAATTATCCGGATTTACCACATTGCCCTTTGACTTGGACATTTTTTCCCCCTGCTCCGCCAGTATCATTCCGTGCGAGGTGCGCTTCATGTATGGTTCACTTGTAGGCACCAGTTTCAGGTCGTACAAAAACTTATGCCAGAAGCGCGAGTAGAGCAGGTGGAGTGTAGTGTGCTCCATGCCGCCGTTATACCAGTCTATGCCGTTTTTCATAAAGTAACCCAACCTTTTCTTTGACGCGAATTCTTTTTTGTTTTTCGGGTCGGTATACCGCAAAAAATACCAGGAGCTCCCCGCCCAGTTGGGCATTGTGTCCGTCTCCCTTTTCGCTTTGCCTTTGCATTTAGGGCATTTGGTATTGACCCACTTCGCGATATTGGCTAGGGGTGATTCGCCGCTGTCGGTGGGCTGGTAATTTTTTACTTTGGGCAGTTCCACCGGCAGGTCATGCTCCGGCACCGGCACCCATCCGCATTTACCGCAGTTAATAAGCGGTATCGGCTCGCCCCAATACCTCTGTCTGGAAAATACCCAGTCGCGAAGCTTAAACCTGGTAACTTTTTTACCAAAATCTTCAAAGCCCGCCTTTTTGTAATTTTCCACAATCGGCAAACCGAATTTTTTGGCAAATTCATAGTCGCGCGCGTCGTCCGCCGGAACCGCCATGATGGCGCCAGTGCCGTAATGCGGCAAAACATAATCCGCCAGCCATACCGGAATTTCTTTTTTTGTGGCGGGATTTATTGCCTTCACGCCCGTGAGTTGCACGCCGGTTTTTTCTTTATCTACTGCAGTACGTTCGATTTCCGTCTCCTTTTTTACTGCTACGATATATCGTAGTACAGCGTCTTTGTTCTCGGATTTTTCTACAAGTTCTTTGACAAGAGGATGCTCCGGCGCGAGCACCAAGTACGTCGCGCCGAAAATGGTGTCGGGCCTGGTAGTGAAAACTTTTACAGAAACCCCATTTTCGACTAGGTCTTGCCTAGTCGTTTTTATATTGAAATCGATTTCCGCACCTTCGGACTTCCCTATCCAATTCCTCTGCTGAATCTTAATCTTGGAAAGATAGTCTACAGTATCCAGATCCTTATCCAGACGCTCCGCGTATTTGGTAATGGCAAGCATCCATTGTTCCTTTTCGCGCTTTTCAGTGGGGCTACCGCAACGTTCGCACATTCCGCCCACCACTTCCTCGTTGGCCAGACCTATTTTATCTTTCGGACACCAGTTTATCCAAGTACGTGTTTTATAAGCCAAACCTTTTTTAAAAAACTGTAAAAATATCCATTGCGTCCACTTGTAATATTTAGGGTCGGTGGTGTTTATTTCCCTCCCCCAGTCAAAAGAAAACCCCAGGGCTTTAAGCTGGCGTCTGAACGTATCCGTATTGTCTTTGGTAACTTTTATCGGGTGAATCCCTGTCTTGATTGCATAGTTCTCCGTGGGCAATCCGAAGGCATCCCAGCCGATAGGATATAACACGTTAAACCCTTCCATTCTGCGCTTCCGGGAAATGATGTCCATCGCCGTATTGGAACGGATATGCCCGACATGCATACCTGCGCCGGAGGGGTACGGAAATTCGATTAAGCCGTAAAATTTGGGTTTTTTGGATTTATTTTGCGCCTGAAAGGTTTTGTTTTTCTCCCAGTACGCCTGCCACTTTCTTTCCAACTTCAAATGCTCATATTCTTTCATATGCTCAATAATACCTGAAATATCGGGGTTTGCAAAACGTCAGTTAGTAGTTGTATATGGGAGCCGGAACTATTTGCGGCTGGTACAGATTCTTGTCTATGTTTTTCGTAAAGCAATACCTGCCGGCCGGATGGGTCCAGTTGGTATCATTGTACCCGTAATAATTGTAGTAACTCTCTGTGTTCTTATCATCGGACTCCTTATTGAACTCCGCGCACAAAAGATAGGTAACATCGTTGGTCTTCATGTACTCGTAAGGCCTTTTGGTCTGCGGATCCACTCTCTCCGGGCCCTTGTAGCTCCCTTGGGACAACTCCGCCAGGCTCTGCGGCAGGTAGCCTTTGTCCTGGTAAAAATAGGTTATCTCGTTGTTGATTTGCTGTAATTCATCCGCTTTCTCTAGGTCATATTTCAGGAGCTGCTGCGTGCGAGGCGAACCGATGATGTTAAAACCCCAGATTATGGACCCCACCACAATGATGAGCGCTATGACTCTGTAGATTTTCCGCACGTTGCCGGTCAGTCGCCCCATTACATCATAGAGATAATAACTGAAGAGCCCGCCTGCGATTACTAAGAGGACCAGAACTTTCAGGAAAAAGCCTGTGGTCAATTCCCTGCCGTCGATAAAGTAGTACAATACGGTCAACAGGTCACCCGCCAAAACTATCCCGAAAACGAATAAGGTAATGTAGGAAAACCATTTATGAACCCCGGCATACTGCTTGTCCGGAAACACCCGGTAATCCCGTTCCAAAAGCCACATCAAGAGGATGAAGATGGGAAAAAAGACTATTATCGCCGCGACCGGCCAGCTGATAGAACCGCTGTTCCAACCAAAGCCGAAATGACCGTTGTTAATCTTGGGATAGGCGGTATTTATGACCCGGAATAAAAGATTGACTAGACTCACCACCGTAGTGTACAGAGCCATTATCGCACCCAGGTTGATAAAGAAATCCTTAGCTCCACTTTTTGCTTGTGTTTCCATAATACCTATTGTATCATTTATCAGGTTTAGCAAGAATAGGGACTGTTAATAAACATCAGCCATTCGGCATACTAAAACCATGAGGAAAAAATTTGAGAATTTTTCAAGGAAAATAACTCGCTGGATAGGTTCGCCTCAGTCGATAATCATCCATACTATTTTCTTCGCCGGCATGCTGGGCCTGCGTATTTTCGGCGTTTCCTCTTCGGATGTGCTTTTGATACTCACGACCGTCGTATCGCTCGAGGCTATCTATCTTTCCATTTTTATACAAATGACTGTGAACCAGCACGCAGCCGAACTCGAGGAGGTTTCGGAGGACATTGAAGAGATACAGAAAGATGTCGATGAGATTCAGGAAGACGTAGAAGACATTCAGGAAGAAATTGTCGAAGACGACGATACGGAAAGCGCAGAAAAAAACCAGACCCAAAATATATAGAAGCCTTTAATTTACGAAAACCATATTGCCGTATTTGCCAGAGGGATACTGCGTTGGTTCGATTTTTCTATAACGCAAAGTTCGCCTTGTTCCACTTTGCCACCCCAATCCTTCATGGCGTGAGAGAGCGCATAGCCCAAAGATAGCGGCGAGGTGTCCGTGGCGTAAGAAGTCAATATCACAAAAAGCGGTTTGTCGCTTAAAACTTTTTTCACCCGAAGAAGCAGTTTCGGCAGCATTTCTTCTATTTTCCAGACTTCGCCTTTTGGCCCTCTGCCGAATTTCGGCGGGTCCATAATCACCGCATCGTATTTATTTCCTCTTTTCTCTTCGCGTTCCAGAAATTTAATGACGTCGTCTTCGATAATGCGCATAGGCAGATTCCCCATATTGGAAAGCTCCTGATTTTCCTTTGCCCAATTTAGGCTTTGCCTGGAGGCATCCACGTGCGTCACCTCCGCTCCGGTCCGGAGAGCGAACAAACTCGCGACCCCCGTATACCCGAATAAGTTTAAAAACTTAATGGGCCGCTTCATATTTTTCTCGTGCTCCCGGAGTTCACGCTCTATAAAATCCCAATGGCTCGCTTGTTCCGGGAAAAACCCCAGATGCCGAAACGGCGTGGGCGTTGCCAGAAATTTTACGCCTTTGTATACCATTTCCCATTTGGGCTCGATTTTTCCCTCCATTTTCCAGCCTTTTTTCGCGCCTTCTTTGGAGCTCCAGAATTTTCCGTCCGCTTTTTGCCACTCTGAAACAGGCAGGCTCTTGGGCCAGACGGCGTCTTCAAAAGGGCGTACAAACATGTACTGGCCGAACCGTTCCAGCTTCTCCCCTTCACCGGTATCCAGAAGCTCGTAATCCGTCCAGTCTTTGGAATAAAAAAGCTTAATTTCCATATTTTAATTTTAAATTATTCGTCAATAATAATATGCCGAAAAAGAACGGTATCAGGGATGCGACCTGCCATATAGTGGGTATATGGCCAAGCAAGAGCCACGCAACAAACAACGTAAACAGTGGCGCCAAGCTGCTGAGGGCACTCGCTTTGGTAACGGATATGCGGGAAATGCCTTCCAGCCAGAATACTTTAGATAGGCCCAACATAATGAAACCATTCAAAACTAGAAGCAGAAAAGATTCTTTAATAGGTTGGAGTTGAAAATGCTGGCCAAACATAAAGGCAATCAGGAGCAGGAATGGTGTTGCAGTTATGCTGCGAAGAAATAAAATAGTTTCGGTTGAAGAAATGCTTTTCGCTTTTTGCTGGTATAAATTCCCGATCGGTGAGAAAAATGTGGCCAAAAGGATAAATATATCGCCTAAATTTATGGAAGAAAAATTCGGAGTGAGTACAATTAGAGCGCCAATAATCATTAAAATGGCGCCAATTTTTGACTCAAAAGAAAAATGTTCTTTGCGGATGAGGTGAAAAAATACATAAGAAGTAAAGACTTCAAACAAGGCTATGATGACCGCGTTGCCGGGAGTGGTATGCGTAAGTCCAAAATAGTAAAAACCGTAATAAAAGATTCCGATAAAAATCACAACAATAGATATATATCTCCACAACAGCGTATTTTTTAATTCGTGCAGTTTTCCTTTATAAAGTATGACTATAAAAAAAATAATACTGGTTAAAAAAGTACTGATAGTGAGCGAGACCATGCTGGGAATAGTTTTAAAGGACAAAACGGTTATTATTGGGAATAAACCGGTAAGTAACGCTCCTCCAAATATCAGAGATTCTCCTTTGTGTTCTTCCGTCATATCAAAAATTCTATTACGTCGCCATCCTGCACTATGTATTCCTTGCCTTCAGTGCGAACCCAGCCTTTTTCGCGGGCCGCGGCGCGGGAACCCGCTTCTATAAGCTTTTCGTAAGAGATGACCTCCGCGCGGATGAATTTATCCTTGAAGTCGGTGTGAATCGCCTGCCCTGCCTCCGGAGCGGTAGAACCGATTTTTATGGTCCAGGCGCGGGTCTCGTCCTCTCCGGTAGTAAGAAACGTTTCGAGCCCCAGAAGCTGGTAGCTTGCCTTGATCAGGTCGTCGAATCCTTTTTCAAAAACGGAATCCACTTTGACCGAAGCTCCGGGCGCTTCAACCTCCACATTATTATTCGCCTCCGAAGTATTGAGTACATAAAGCATGGGTTTCAGGGTCAGCAAATTGAGAGATTTTATTTTTAGTTTTTCGTCTCTGGAAAGCCCGGCTTCGGCGGCCATCCGGCCCGCCTCCAGAACCTGCTCCACTTTCTTGAGCACCATTTCCTCCGCAATGGCTTCTTTGTCCCCCCGCTTGGCGTCTTTGGTAAGATTGGCTAATCGTTTGGAAACTATTTCCATATCCGAAAGTACGAGCTCTAGATTAATGACGCCGATGTCGCTCATGGGCTCTATTTTCTGCGCCACGTGTATTACGCTCGGGTCCTCAAACACGCGCACGACGTGCGCTATGGCATCCACCTCGCGGATGTTGGACAGAAATTTATTACCGAGACCCTCGCCCGAGGAGGCGCCGGCCACCAGGCCGGCAATATCCACGAATTCTATGACCGCGGGAATAGTTTTTTTGGAATGCGAGAGTAGGGAAAGCTTGCCTACCCGCTCGTCCGGCACGGGCACGATACCCACCGATGGGTCAATGGTGCAAAAAGGGTAATTTTCCGCCGGCACGCTTTTTTTGGTCAACGCATTAAAGAGCGTGGATTTCCCCACGTTCGGCAGACCAACGATTCCGATGGAAAGCGACATAACACCAGCTACTATACAACAAAAAGCTGTTTTTTGAAAATTTTATTTTCGCTCTTCACCTATACTCTTTATTTCTTTCTCCAACAAGGCCTCGGTGGAGTTAATATCTTTTTTAAGTTCCTCTATGTTGGCCCGTTCCACGGGGTTTATTATTCCTCGCGACCGGTCGGTCACATCGTCCTGTAGGGCTTTAAATGATTTGCGTATGGTCTCCTCCGCCTGGCGCATTTCCTCCTTGGTGGGAATAGGGCTCCTCGGCCCTTTGTCTTTGAGATGTGTATGAATGCGAAGCAAAAGATATAGTATGCAGAGTACGAGGAGGATAATCAGGAGCGATACTTCCCAGCCGATATCCGAGAAAATGCTGCCCACCGATACGACAATGGTATTCGAAGGATCACTGTTGGTCTTGTCTTCTTTGATGACCACCGCGCTTACGGTATAAACTCCCCGTTTAAGCGAGGTCGGTACGATAATGCCAAAACCTCCCTCATTGTCGGAAATACCGGCAATGAAGATTTTCACTCCGTCCCGCGCCACGAAAGTTATCAGCACCTGCACCTTGCCGTGAATAGACGTACCGATGATGGCTCCAGCACCGTACTTCGAACCGAGCATTATCTCCGGCGCCTGGAGCGATGGGGATGGTTGAGTTACCTCCGGCTCTATCTCTTCTTCCGGTATGGGCACGGGCTTTGGGGATGCCGGTTTGATAGTATATGTCGCTCCGGCAAGAGTGCCGGTAATGTTCGTCCCCGCGCCGTCATTCGCTAGTATCTGGCCGGATTGGAACGTCAGCTTAGCTGAGCCGGTTTTTGCGGCGCGCAAGTGGAGAGTGGCCACAGTGCCCGAAGAGCCGTTGAAGCCGCCGAGCGCCACACCTTCGAATTTGACAGTGCCGGAAGCCTTGGAAACCGAAGGTTCGGTCACCCAGAAATCAATTATGGAGCCCGCTTTGGAAACCGACTCCACGGTAAAAAGCGATGTTGGGAACGATACCGTGCCCGACACGGCGTTAAGGGAAGTCGAGGATGAGGCAATAACCCGAACCGAAACTCGGTCACCTACTTCAAAACTGCCGGTGTCGGGAGAAAGCGAAAGAGTCGCCGCGTGCGCCACAACCGGAAGAAAGATGAACAAGAAAAGAAATATTATTATTCGGGACGCTTTGGCCATATTTTTTTACGTAACATCAAGATAACCACTAGTATGATTATAACAAGAACCGTCCAGGCGGCCAACCCGAGGCCGCCGTTTTGGGCTTTCATTTTTACCACTCTTTCGTTTTGCGATTTATCCACCGCCTTGACGTATATATTTTTCCGGAGCGACTGGTCAGCTAGTATATGCGGGCTTTCTGCCGTTTCGAAGTCTGCCCAGAAGCCTTCACGCACCTCGTAGTGGTCCATGCCCGCGCCTTTATCCACCGTACTCCATACGGCAAAATATTTGCCTTCAAATAAGGAGGGCTCGTTCGCAACAAAAATAGTAAAGCTCTCCGGCGGCTCGGTATCCAGGAGCGCCAAGTCTCTGTCCGCGGCTCCGGCCGAAGCGGAAACGGCAAAATCGAAATTTGTTTCTTCTACATCCGTTTTTGTCCCCAATCCGTCGTTAAGCAGGGCTACGGTTCCGCCGAATCGGAGGCTGCTCTCCCCCAGCTTTTTGGTTTCAAATATTATTCCGAATAAAAGCCGGTCAGCTCCGGAAAATCCGCCGGGGGTCATTCCGGAAAAAGATATCTTCCCGGGTTCCGCACTTTCGGGCTTGTCTACCCAGAAATTGAGAGCGGAGTTTCCTTCTCTGATCTCTTTTAGTTCCAAAAGCTCGTCCGGAAACAAGATAGTTCCCTCCACTGCGTTTATCCGAGCGCTTTCCGTGTCCATAAATACTTCTACCAAGAAACTTTCTTTTACCGGAAAAACATTCTGATCGGACCTAAAAAATATTTCCGCCGCAAAAAGGGTCCCGGGCACGAGCCAAAACAGAGACAAAACCAAGATAAGGAAATTTTTAGTGTAATTATTCATAATGCTTTACCCCGTCCAGTAAAAAGCCATGATGCTGAAATCCACCAGGTCTATCCTGCCGTCCCCGTTCAAGTATTTCACTTCCTTGGGTATTATGCCTCCCGCAAGCGGACGTTTATACCAGTAGGCGGCGATGGAAAAGTCTACCAGGTTGCACCGGCCGTCCTCATTTAGGTCGCACTTGCCGAGGAGAATCGACTGAGCCGGCAATGTCTTCGACCCGACCGCGAAAAGCGCCGGGTTTCCGAAATCGCTGATTTCACCGCCCTTTAAAGCTTTGGACTTTGCGGAGTGCCCGCCGAGCTCCAGCACCGAAGTGTCAAAATTCAAGAGATACGCGCCGCTCGCATCGCTTTTGGCATTCTTGAAAATTTCCTGTTCGGAATTGACACTGATAACGATGTCGGAAACCGAGGCGCTTTGCCCGAAGAT
Organism: uncultured Candidatus Saccharibacteria bacterium; assembly: GCA_964637995.1. GTDB lineage: Bacteria > Patescibacteriota > Minisyncoccia > Phycocordibacterales > UBA9973 > UBA9973. The sequence continues at coordinate 52,585 of CAZWXV010000002.1, read as the reverse complement.
AACTATGTTTTCGCCTCTTTTTACCTCCTTTTTATCCACGGCGATGGTCGGAGATATGAATATGCCCCCGACGTTCGTAGCCACGCCGCGAGTAATATAAACCTGGAAAATAAACGGGCTGGAGCGCCGGCCGGCCTTGTCTTCGCCATAGACAGAAAAGGTGTAATCGCCGGTCGAGAGATTGCCCAAGGACACGGTAAAGTTGCTGTCCGGTCCGGCTATGGTCGTTACCGCAAGCTGCCCGTCTTTTAGGACGCTAACCCTGCTCAGAGGATATGCTCGTCCGGAAAGAATAATTTCGGCGGGAAAGCTGCCGCTTCCACCGCCTCCACCGCCTCCGCTGGGCGGAGTAACCGGCGCAACCGGAGTAGCGCTTACTTCGGCAGACTCGCTCAAAAGAAGACCCCCGGCATAAGAGCGGACTTTAAAAAAATAAGTGATGCCGTTGGTTAGGCCCGTCCTGGTGTCGGAAAGCACGTTGCCGACTGAGGTATAGGTGTAAGTGCCTCCGGATGTAGCGCTGATGCCTACTTCGTAGCTCGTGATGTTTGCTAGGGTTCCGACTGCCGCGGTCCAATCGAGCGTCACTTGTGAATTACCAGCCGTGGCAGAAAGGGCCGGGGAAGTCGCCGTAGGATAATATAAAAAGCCGGTATTTTTGCTAAAGCTTGTGCTGGTGCTTTGCCCGCTGGTAAGCTGACCGGTGCTGGAAAAATATTGGAAACTGGTCGAGGATGACTGTCCGCCCTCGATGATATTGATTGGGTTTTCCAGCGTAAAACTGGTGCTGCTAAAATCCGCGAACGCGTAAGAAAAAGCTCCGGCGCCAAAAACCAAAAGAATTAAAATGAGAAAAATTTTGCCGGTTAAGTTACGAAGCATAATCGCAGATTAAAGCGCCACCGCATCCTGCGGGGTCCCGCCATCGGCGGTGACGGGTTCTGGGGCAGGTTCGGGTTCAGGTGTAGGTTCAACAACAGGTTCGGGTACGGGTGCGGGTTCGGGAGTAGGCTCTGGTGTAGGTTCCGGGATTGGTTCAGGGACAGGTTCCGGTTCTGGAGTCGGCTCGGGTGCGGGCTCCGGAACTGGTTCGGGTGCTGGTTCCGGAGTTGGTTCAGGGGCAGGTTCCGGCGCGGGCTCAGGAGCAGGAGAACCGCCGCCGCCTGAAGAACCTGAAGAAGATGAGCCGGATAGGATGAGCAGGGCGCGGATGTCTTCCTTGGTCAGGCACTCCCCGTCCACACAAATTTTTTCTTTGGCATTGAACGTATTGGCAAACATATCCGTTATGCCATTGCCCGCATCCGCGAGCCACTCCGTCATCTTGGCGAAAAACCTTTCCGCAAACGATTTTTCATTTTCAAAATCAAGTGGAATTGCTATTGATTCTAGATTTAGATTCAAATCCTGAATTGCCTTTGCTAATACAGATGTAAGTTTCATATACTCTACTCCCTCTATTTGCCCATCCTCATACGATACGAACAATGGACTGATCTTTTCCATCTCTTCGGCAATGAATCCTATCTGGCGAGGGGCATTAGGATTTTTTATGTATTCTAGAGTCCAATCAAACTCCACAGGGCGCATCGCCAGCACCGCATCAAGCCCAAGTTCAAGGTCTTTAATATTTTTCTTGTATCGTAATGAAGAGCTTCCGGTACATGCTGTTGCCTTGGAACTGATGGCTCCAGTCCCCGTAGCTATACACAAATAGTCGTTCGCGAATGCTCCTGCTTCGGCAGGGAAAGTAATCCCGCCCGCGCTGTCGATCCTCATTCTTTCCACCGCCGCCGATGTAGTAGCTGTGCCAAATACCAATGCTGTGCTATTAACTGTAGTGCTGAAAGTAGCTTCGGCTTCAGCCCATATGGCCCCGCCTGCTAAAATAGAATCTAGACCATCCGACTCAAGAGGTGAATTAAAATTGATTCGTCCCAACTGGTCGTTATCAACTATAGTAAGTTCCTTTGTAGCAAGAGTGAGGATACCTGCGGATGTTGCTCCCGTACCCACTGGACCTTGCACATCCAGCAAGGACTGCGGCACAGTAGTCGATATGCCGACATTGCCGCTATTTAAAATTCTCATAGATTCCGTGGCTCCGTTGTTCCCCACTTGGAATATCATATCCGCGCCAGCGGCTCCGACTCCGGATGTGGTGCGAAGAATCAAATCATCCGTTGTTGCCGAGCCGCCCACGATAGTGCTGTTGCCCAAAGCCATCGCGTTGCCCGATTCGGAACGAAGGAAAAGACGGGCATCTCCCGCTGCATAATCGGCAGACCATAACTGAATCATGTCGGCGGGGGCTGTTGTAGGAGCAGTACCGTTGCCGATCCCAAATACTTTGACCGCGCTGGTTCCCACGGCGAGAGAAGCGCCAATTGACACATTTTGGTTTTTATCAATAACAAGACCCACAATATTATTTGTTGCGAATCTAAGAGATGGGTTAAGGCCTGTGGCAGAAGCGTCTGGTCTAACATTAAAGAAACCTGAACCTCTACCAAAAGATGCGCCAGAATAACCGAAATTCATTGCGCTACCTGCTCCCCCGAAAGAGGGGTCAAGGCCCATGCCTGCAAATACATCAGATGTTGCACTACTAAATAGGTGGAAAGTAGATAGCGGCGCTGCTGTTCCGATACCCACATTTCCCAAATCATTAACCGAGAATTTCACCGCATTACTGGAATCTCTGGCTAAGAATATTGCGGGTAATTTATCCGGCGTTGTGTCGTTAGCAGTATCGGTAAAAGCTGTATCAACGGTAAGGTTTAGAGCATCAGTTATGACTGTTACTGTTCTTGTTTCTCCGCTAACAGTAATTCTGTCACCAACTACTAATTCCGTAGTGAAGAGAGTGCCAACGCCAACAACAGCTGTTGATGCTGTTGGGTTAATACTTCCTGTTAAAACAGAAGTTGCAGCACCGGTGACTCTTTCCGAACCGGCGACGTCGAGTTTTAGTAGAGGCGCCGAGGTACCGATACCAACGTTGCCGGAATTAGTTATTCGCATTTTCTCGGACAATGCCGGGTCGACGGAAGGGAAACCGGTCGAGAAAACCAAGGCCCCGCCGCCGGTCGTGCCGTCTGCTCTGGCTTCTATCTTAACAGGTACACCGGGATCTGAAGCATCAGAGTGTTGGAAATCAATGGTTCCAAATGTAGCATCGTTGGAAAGGGCTGTGGATGGATCGTGTAAAGTTATTTTATTATTCAATATTGTAGCCACGGTGCTATCAGCCGCTCCAATCTCCACGGAGCCTATGGAATCAATTTTAAAGAACTGCTGGGATGTTCCGCCTTCGGTAAAAAGTTTAAAAATCATATGCGCATCCGCATCTGGGCCGTTTCTCCATGAAGTTTCTATGCTTCCCGCCTCCTGAAGTGTGTCAGCTGCAGTCTCCAGATCAAACCGGATTCCGGCTCCAAAACCGCTGGCAACAAGGCCGGTGCTCCTGTGAGACAGCCTCAAGAGTTGTGCAACGGTGGCAGTGGCGGAATCGCTGACAGCTACGTCTAAGGTGTAGTCCGGCGCGTTTGTCCCGATGCCGACGGCACCTGTGGAAAGAATTGTCATTTTTTCCGTGAATCCTGCGGCGCTTCTAGTCCAAAAAGTAAGGTCGGCATAATTATTAGTGTGGTCAAGCAATCTACCTGCGACTGTGGCTGAAGCTGCGGTACTTGAAGAACCTGTGAAATTCAGTCTCGCAAAGTTATTTGCCGTAGCGTCAGAATTTACCAAATTCAAAGCTCCAAATGTGGAAGCAAAAGCGGTAGTTGATTGTGGATTGTCTATTCGTGCCGATTCTGCGGTGCCTACTCCAACCACAGAAAGTAACGTGGAAGGACTGCTGGTTCCTATTCCAACAAACCCGGAATCATTCACCGCAACCTTCACTACATTGCTGGAATCCCTCGCCAGCAATATAGCCGCCAGTTTGTCGGGAGAGGTGTCGTTTAAGTTATCCGTGAAAGCTGTATCTACGGTCAAACTAGTATTCGTAGCGATGGCTGTAACCGTTCTTGTCTCGCCCGTGACGGTGATTCTGTCGCCGACTACTAGTTCAGTAGTAAATAAAGTTCCTACACCAGTAACCGTAGTGGAAGCCGCGGGATCAATAGTACCGGTCAAAACAGAAGTCGCTGTGCCGGTAAATCTGCCTGAGCCTGCGACGTCGAGTCTGACAAGAGGTGAAATGGTATTTATGCCGACATTGCCGGACGTAGTAATACCCATTCTATTACTTGTGCTTGTCGCGTCGAACGCAGTAAGTGTGCCGGCACTACCGACATACCAAGCCCACTGCTGATTGGCTGTTGTGTTCTTAAGAGCGATTAACGGATTAGTGGCTCCTTCAATTGCTAAAATCCTATCGGAGGATCCTGAAACAAGAGCCGGGTCCGTGGCGCCAATCCCGACATCTCCGGAAGGGTCAATTCTAAACCTTTCTGCAGAGGTTGTAGACCCTGTAGGTGTAGTGGTTAAAGTCAAATATGTTCCTGTGGACGTGGAAGTGAAATTCTCCGCGGCGAAATATCTGAACTGCCCGTTTGCGTTAGAAGGAAATACCGCGTCAGTCGCATCATCGACAGCTGTTGCTCCGAATGCATTAAATCCTGCAAGTGTATCCCCGGTGTTAGCCCTTCGAGGTGCTGCTGCCGTTCCCCGCGCTTTTCGTCCACGGATGGTTGCTCCTGAAGCCGACCCCACATACTCATCAAGGTAGAGAACAGTTCCCGAAGTATCTACCACGTGAAATGCAGTTAGCGGGGCTACTGTTCCAATTCCAACAAAACCACTATTCAAAATAGTCATGGCTTCCGTAGTTCCATTGTTGCCTACCAAGAAATGCATATCGGCTCCCGTGGCGCCTACGCCAGATGTGGTTTGGAAAGATAAATCTTGAGTAGTCGAAGTTCCGCCTAAAACAAGGGGTGTGGTTATTTGGGTTGTAAATGTCGGAGCTGTTCCAAAGACCGCCACTCCTGTTCCCGTTTCATCCGTTAAGGCAGTCAATAAATTAGCTGATGAAAACGAGCCTAAAGATGTGGCATTGCCGACAGAAGTGATAGCTCCCGTCAAATTCGCATTGGTCGTCACATTACCGGCAGTCAAACCGGAAGCTGTGCCTGTAATGTTTGTGCCAACTAATGCTGACGGTGTTCCGAGAGCAGGCGTTACAAGGGTAGGACTTGTGGCGAAGACTAGAACTCCGCTGCCGGTTTCATCGCTGATTACTCCGGCCAGTTGAGCCGAAGTGGTAGCGGCAAAGACCGAGAGATTGTTAGTGGTCAGGGCAACCGTTCCGGTAGTATCTGGAAAAGTATAAGTTCTATCAGCGGTAAGGTCAGCGGAGGTTATAATGCCGGCAAAGCGCGCAGCACCGGTTGTAAAAGGCAAGAGTCTTAAATCGTCATCCGTAGCCGTAGCCGAACGAACAACGAGCGGGGCAGTCCCTCCGGTAGCCGTGAAAATATTTTGGGCTGATGTGGCAAGGCTTGTTCCAGTGGCTACGCCTAAAACCGGGGTAGTCAAAGTTGGGGAAGTTGCAAATACTAAAGCTCCCGTTCCGATTTCGTCGGTTACTAGACCAGCAAGAACGCCTGACGCAAAAGTATTTAAATCATCCGCCGGGTCAAGTTTGTTTCTGGTTATGACTTGACTGGCGATAGTTATGTAGTCGGGAGTTCCAGCCAAGGTGACATCGCCGGTATTTGCACCGGAAGAAGAACCTGAGAAGTTGGAAGCGGCAATAGTGCCGTCAACCGCAAGATTCCCTCCTGAGGAAAGATTAAAAACTTCAGTAACATCATTTAATATTGAAAGAGAATTGTCGGAAGCCAGAGATTTTATAAACCAAGTATCAGTAGCATCGTCTCCGTCGTCCGCATCGAGCGCGATGATCGCATCGGTGGCTTCTATTCCCTGTACTTCGAGGAGGGCTTCGGGTGAGATTGAACCGATACCGAGTTTTCCGGTGCTATCTAGACGCATTCTTTCTGTGTCGTCTGTTCCAAAGATTATTGGTATGGCATTGGTCGTCCTTATTATAGCCGTACTAGCGCTCTGAAATGTCAATTGTCCGAGGTTAACCAGGCTGAAACCCATCGTTGTGCCGATAGCATTTACCCCATGGTACTGAAGGCGAGTGCTTTTGAACTCTGTTGCGTAGTCAGAACCTTCCAGTTCAATAGTCGCCTGGTCGCCGCCGACAATGGTTCCATCTCCCAAAGCGTCAATATTTGCACCGTTTGTTCCGCCATAAACAAGTAAGCGACTAGCATTGCCTATACCTCCCGGATTTGTACTTGAGCCGATTCTCACCTCGCTATCTCCCACTATCGTAAGCATACTCTGGGTTTCAGTAGCATTATAAATATCAAACATAGCTGTCCCCGCAGCGCCGTTCCGAATATGGAACTCATCACTACTAGCCGTTGTGTCGGTAAAGGTCATCACTGGGTCCGCGCTCCGAAGGTGAAGGAGGGTTGATGGCGCTGTCGTACCTATTCCCACAAAACCGGAATTCAGTATCCGCATGGCTTCCGTGGCGCCATTATTGCCGACTTGGAAAATCATATCCGCGCCTGTCGCTCCCACACCAGAAGTAGTTCTTAAAATCAAATCATCAGTTGTTCCCGTTCCCCCTATTACAAGAGGCGCAGTTATGCTAGTAGTAAATGTCGGCGCTGTGCCGAACACCGCGACTCCCGTTCCCGTTTCATCAGTTAAAGCAGTCAGTAAGTTGGCTGATGTAAACGAACCTAAAGATGTAGCATTGCCGACAGAGGTAACTGCCCCCGTTAAGTTCGCATTGGTCGTTACCGTTCCCGCATTCCCCGTGATGCTACCGACTATCGAATTGGTCACTTCCAAATCCGTGAACCAGCCCTTGAGAATTCTCGCGAGCGTCGTGCCAATAGAACCGGTCATGGTGATGTCATTCGCGCCCAAAGCCAGTACGCCGGAAGTAAGCACGGGGATCTGATTGCCCGTAGGAGTCTGCGAAGGAGTGAAGCCGCCGACTGTCTTAGAATTGATAGCGTAACCTGCGGAAACTACGCGCTGGCGCGGACTCAAGGTTTCGAAGGTAGTTACGCTCGCGCAGGACCCTCCCGAAGAATTGGCCACCTCAATGTTGAGATAAATTTCATCTGTAGTTTGGAAATTAAAATCCAGAGAGTCTCCGCCGGCGGTCGTGTCGCCGATGTCGGCATTGAGTACTCCGTCTTTGACGTTGACCGTCATTTTTGACGGCGTACCGGCAGGCCAAAGTTTGGAACCGCTACCTACCGTGGCATTATCATAGAAAGAAAAGCGGAAACAATAATTAGTGCCGGAAGAGCCACCTAAAAGATTGCCCGAAGAATCAAGCAGCCGGCCCTGATGGTGGAGCATAAGCGGCGTACCCGGCGCCGCAAAGAGAATGTTGTAAAAAACAAAGAAAAACAGCAAAACTGCGGGCAGTGTCGTTTTGATGCTCTTTGTCAGGCCAATTTTTTTTATTTTGTTCACCAAATGTTCTCGGCGCTAAGCAAAATCAAATGCCAAATTAAACGCTTGCGCTCAACAATATTATAAGGTTTATTGGAAATACAGGCAATAGGCCGGCAAAGGCCTTAGTAAGGCTGGTTTAATCGGGGTTTTAGAGCCTTTTATTCGGAATTCGGGGGCTCGAAATTAATTTCAAAGTTATACATGCCCATGCCGCACACCCCTTCTACTTTCTCTCCGGCATTCTTCATACCAAGGTCAATCTCCGTTTCGCCGGTTCCGGGCAGCATCTGTTGGAAATTCGCATCACGCACCAGGAGCGCCGCCGAGCAGTCGTAAGTGCCGTTCGTTTTGACTATTAGTTTGGTGGGCATACCCGCTTGCGCGGCAGAAATTGCGGGTGAATAACCCCCTTTGGCATCGATGGTTATATATTGTACCCCGTCCCGAACCTCTACGTTATCAACCGAAGCGGATTTTTGCTCACCGCCATAAAAAATAATGCCGAAAGCTGCAACAATTCCCAATGTGATTATAACTAAAACTGATTTATTCATGATTGAAGCAATTATATACTAAATAACGGGCTGATAATACCCAAGGCTGCCAGACCTGAGAGCAACGCAAACAATCCGAGGCCCACCACGACCACACCCGCGGATTTGAAGAAAAGCGGCGCGTGCTTCCCGTGCGCGAAAGATGCCGAGCCGAAAGAAAGCAATGCGAGCATTGGTAGCGTGCCAAGCGCGAACGCAAACATTATCATGAGCCCGGAAACAAAGGAACCGCTGCCGAGCGCGACAACTTGCATTGACTGCGTAAACCCGCAAGGTAAGAAAAATGTTCCAAAGCCAATAAGAAGAGGCGTGAAAGTTTTGTGTTCTATCTTCCGGAAGAAATTAAAAATTCCTGACGGTAAAGTAATGTGACTTTTTGCAAATACTCCGACTAAATTCAATCCAAGCAATAGCATAACCAGAGATGCAATAATTCCAAGAATTGCGGTAAATGTAAAATTAATACCTATCGCGTTGCCAACCGCTCCAAGAACTCCGCCCAAAATTGCAAAACTGAACAATCTTCCTATGTGAAAAAGCAGGAAAGTTTTAGTGTCGCTTACATCATCCTGTGATATTTTCGCCGAGAGCGACAGCACCAAACCTCCCACAATCGCCAGACAGCTGGAAACCGAGGCAACCAGACCGATGATAAAACTGGTCGCCGGAGTGGCTTGGCCGCCCAAGCCAAAATTGAGAATCCCCGACCTTTGCAGGAGGAAAAAAAGCGCGAGCACGCCAAGCCCTACAGGTACGGCTTTCCAGATAACGTCGTCTCCTTTTTGCACAGGAAGCTTTTTTTCGACTGACAGCTCATAGCCGTGTGGCTTTATCTTTTCGGTCAGGATGGCGGCAATTTCTTCAGCGTTCTCTTCGCTTTCAGTCTCAATTTCTAAAGTTTGTTTTTTCAAATCCACTCTAGAACTTTTCACAAAGTCCTGCTCTTTCAGAATATCTTCAATCAAGATTTTGCAGGACGCGCAATGCGTGCCGGAAACGTGAAATGTGTAGTTCTTTGCCATTGAACGTACAATTTATCACGAAAAATTATGTTCCGCAACCAAAATCTATTTTATTGTGTATTTTTTAATGGCAACATCCACCATGATTATTCCCTTTATGTTCATCACTAGTCTGTTTTTTGTGTCCTTTGTGCCCCCTAAACATCATCCAAATGTGGAGGGCTACACAAACACCAAGAAAAATAAGTAATAGGTAGTTCATATTGTTTTTGATGGATATTAATAATTCGCTTAAACCGGAGCTTTTTCTGGCGCTCGGTCATTATTGGTTTCAATGAATTCCTTGATTGCTGCCTCATCAATCGTCTCAAGCTTTAGAAGATAACCCCATGAAGTCAGCGCGACCGGCACATCTAAGTCTTTGCGCGACAACATAATTTTCTTTCCGGAAGAATTGTTGAACGCCTCTTTTATTTTTTCTATCTCGCTTTGATCCAACCCTTCCCGATACCAAACTACTGCCGCGCCATGCTCCATGCTATGAAGCACCAGCTCGTCGGCAACCGGTTCGGCTTTTATTCCGGGACCCGCCACGCCTACCCAGTGGGGTCCTGAAGTAGGAGGATTGGAATTATACTCTGCGTGCGACTGCCCTGGTTTGACATGGCCGCGGCCCATCTCCGGTATTTTTTCGCCAATCATTGTCTTACTTAATTTTTCCTCGTTCTTTTCTCCCTGAGCGATATACAGCCAGCTGATGCCGCCTGTGATTCCGAGCATGAGAAGTACAAGTAAGAGTGTTGTTTTGTATTGCATATATTTTTTAATGTTGAATCTGTTAAACGCCGCAGCTCGGCCCGCCCTTTTGCTGCTGCGGTTCTATTTGCGACAAAACCCTTTGATACCCGGACGCGCTGGAATATTCCGCTCCTAAAATTTCTTTCGGGTCAACTGTGCTCCAGTCAACGCCCCGGGAAGCAAAAAGAGTTTTAATTGCCGCATAAGTATCCGGGAACCAGAGAGTGTTTACCTCTAGTGCGGTTTTATACATCTGAGCTTCCATAGCGCCCTGCGAAGCCATCAGTTCCAATAATCCGAGCATGGCCATGCCATGGTTGCAATCAGGGAAATAGGTGGAATTCCCGCAACACGGCCGATAGATATTTTTAGACATCCGTTCCACCAAATCCTGCTGTTCGGGTGTAAGAGTTATGAATGAGTGCATGCCATAGTGGCTCATCGTATCGCCTTTGGCTAGTGTCCATCCGCCGGTGGACGCGAAATTTTCCGCGCCGCCATATCTCGGGTCCATCATCGGACCTTCCGTAAGAATTGGATTTTTATTCGAGAGACCGAGGGCCCACAACGTGTTTAAGGCAACTCTGGAGTTTTCCGGGCTGATTGTCATAAATTCTTCATCGTAGAAATCTGGAAATTTATTCGCATCAATGACGCCGGCTTCCGCCAGTCTGACTCCCAAATCTCCCCACCGGATAGAAAACGTGCCGGTCGGCGTAACCGGAGTAAGACCTAAAAACACAATCACGATGATAACCAGCAATGCAGATAGAACTTCTTTTGCTTTTTTCATTTTGTTTTAATTAGCTGATAATTTAACAGCAGTTATCCAATTGTTTTTCTATTATTTCGGCTGCTGTGCTTTCTTTACTGTTTTTGAACTTCAGGAACAATTTCTTAAGCTCGGTCACAATACCGCCTATCGACGCGCCCATCAAAATTGCGGTAATAAATTCGTAGCGGGGCACAGACAGAAGTCCAAACCACATGCCAAAGAGCATCCATGCCCAGGTAAGGGTTACTCCGGCGCATATCGAACAAATTTTTACCGGCAATTTTTTATCGAGCAGCCAAACCAGAAGCGTCAGCGCAAGAATAGATGATATTGCTATTGTCATATGAAGAAGATTAGGATGCCGATAATAATCATGGCCGTCCCCGCCCAGAGCTTAACGCCGCCAATGTTGTCCCGCTTCCATATCTGCACCTTATCGACCAATGTTTTGTCCGCTGATATAAACAGCACAGCCGCCAAAGGAACAATCAGAATCAGATTATAGAGCAAGAGGTAGCCGAATCCGCTCATGTAAGTCACTTGGTCGCGCAGAAGGCCTATGACCATGAGGTATGGCCCACCCATACATGGAAACTGGCAGATGCCGACCAGAAGCCCCAGGCCAAACACCGCCGGAAAGGATGCCCGGTCCATAAGTTTGCTTATTGCACCGTGGGCCACTCCTGGGATTTTCAGCCTTATCGGTAATCCGGGAAAGAAACGGTTTAACAGGTTGACAACCCCGAAGATTATCAGCAGAATCGCGCCCAATTTGCCCATGAAGTGCGGCGTATTGAAGAGGTGCAATACTTTAAGAATTCCAAGGCCTATCAGGAAGTAGGCCGTGAATATCCCGGCTATATATGTTCCGCCCAACTGCAGGATTTTCTTTCTGCTTAGCTGTATCCCGAAGAGAAACGCAATGGTAATGAGGAGAATAGAGAAGGAACAAGGGTGCACGCTGTCTAAAAGCGCGGATACGAGGAGAAGCGGCAGAAGCCACGTGCCTTCCCGGCTGAGGTTCCAAATGATGGAAGAAGTCGCCGGGCTGTTCTTTAAGATGACAATACCGATAATTGCGGCCAGCACAATGCTAAAGATAATAATTAATTTTTTCATAGGGAGTTACGGAGTTACGCTCGCCCGGAACTTAAACTCTACTATATTCTTGTTCTCATCCTCAAGAATGACTGAGCGCTCAATCAGACCAACTCCCGCCGGACCGTGCGCATTTGGGTCGTACACGGCCTCAATCTCAAGCGATTCGCCCGCTTTTATGACCGCGTTGGCTTTTGGCACGGTTCCGCCGTGGCCCGGCATGCCGAAGGGTCCTTTTTTGGTGCCGTCGGCATTAAGAATATACGCGTTGGTGCACATGCAGGAGGTGTACAAGCTCGGCACGCTAATATCCTCGGTGCCGGAATTCGTGACTTTGAATGTTTTGCTGACATTGCCGTCTTTCATTGAGATCTTGCCGAAATCATAAAACGTTTCCTCGGCGGTTAATTTATTGCCCGGCGTTCCGGTTATCGCCGGGTGTGACCCGCCTACTGATGCATTCAGCGCCCTGCTGTCTGCTACTTTGCTCCACCAAACTACGCCGGTAATGCCGATAAGAATAACTACTAATGAAACAATTGTTTTTTTGTCCATAAACTTTAAATTAATTAGCATAGTAAAAAATCCCTGATTGGGATTTTAAAGACACAGCCAAAAAATTTACGACAAATCAGTTAGCTATGCCTTACGTATGAAAAAGAGGGGCTGTTCTCGAAAAGTGCCAGCCACTTAATTATATCTTCCTGGTAGGAATATAATTTTTTATTATGTAAATAGGATTTCCGCCTAAAAAAGCGCTGCCTCTGATTTGAAAAGTTTTGTTTGCCGATAAAGTACAGTATCCCGGCAAGGACCAACAGGACGAAGAGTGACGGATAAATTATATTTGAAAACTGCTGCCATCCGGCAATATGGTCGAGAGTATTTTCGCATATTGCAGAACCGCTCTCCGTGTAAGGACAATCCACCATCGGCGTCTCCATCCCATTGGCATGGCCAAACGGCAGGAGGCCAAACACACCCACGCCTACAAAGGCCAGGAGGACCGAAACACCGATGATAAAATTGTTTTTCCGTAAACTCATGTTATTTTATTCTATTCCACAATGCCGCAAAAAGCCACTTTCATACTGATATTATACTACTATTGATTCTTGTTGTCAATACGGAAGGCGGTATGAAGCCAGCACCAACCCCAGAAGCTTTCGGCCAAGGCAATCCATCCGACAATCGCAATCAGAATATTTCCCCAGTTGGCGTCAAAGTGAGGCGCCAACGGCCCAAGCCACCAGAAAGCTAGGGCAAATCGAAATATCCTGTCCAGTTTCCCTAAATTTTGATGTGTCATTTAATTTTAAGGTTAACTTATAATCTTGACCTTATTTGTTAATTTGTTTAAATAGCCAAACGCCAAGCAAAACGAGGTCTATCAATACCACAAACCCCAAAATTACGCCCCATCCGCCGCCCATCATTCCGCTGTATCCATAATATCCCATCATAAATTTTTTATTTAACTAATTTTAATAATTTTCGACCTTAGCTATTTTGCGTTATTGATAATCCCCTGAATGATTTGGTCAATTTCGTGTGGCCTCTCGCCTAGGTCTGTATCTGGAAAAAATCGAGGTAAGATGATTGGACGCATACCGGAAATAAAAGTTTGCCCGTCTTTGGTGTAAACATTTATTTTGCAAGGCAGGCAGAGCCCGAGCTTAATATCTTTATTAAGAAACTCATTGGCGAATTTTGCGCTGCAAAATTCAATAATCTTAAAGGGTTCCCTTTGGAAACCCTTCTCGCTCAAGGTTTGCTGTACATCATGAACATACAAAACCCGCATACCGACTTTAGCTATCTCACCCTGTACGCTTTGCACCGCCTCATCAAAAGTTTTTGCTGTAGTTATTGTGTAATCAAATTCCATATGGTTTATTAATTTAATAAATTTTTTCTCTACACTTATTATACCAAATCCAAAAGCCTACTGCCGTGAAGGTATAGAATACCCAATGAACGATGTAGCTGTATATAAAACCATACTGAACTTTGAGAATCAAAACAGGAAAAATAACTGCAGAAAAAATTGAAAATACAGCGAAATACCAAGCTGGCCACGCTCCGCGCTCAACTAAAATTAGTGGCGCATGAACAAGACCGAAAATAACGGCAAAAGCAAAGATTATTTGGTAGAGTGTCAAACCGGCATCTTGTAAAAATATCACAAGGAGAATAACAAATATTTGCTGGGATAAAATATCCATTGATTTTGAAACTAAACGTTTGCGATCAAGAGTAAGGTATTGTCTTTTCGGATATTTTTTAAAATAATCTTCCGGCTTTTGCAGATATTTTGGAAGATAGGTGTATAAAATAATGTGTACTAAAGCCACAACGCCAAGAACAATCAAGGGCGTGACCGTAAAATTTTGGAGAATTCTAGCGATATGGTCTATAAAAACCAGAGAAGTGACGACTGCAACGGAAAGAAAGTATGTTGCAGTCCAAAGAAAACGCCTTATGTAATCAACACCTTTTTTGTGTAGAAACAAAAGGAAAACGCTCCAAGATAAAATCCAGAGTAATGCCCATATTATTATATTTGGTAATTGTTCATTAAGCATTTTTATAATTTCTTATTAATTCTACCCAAAAAAATACTGCTATAACAGGAAACAGTAAAGACGTAATCAAACCCGGATAGTATCCGGCAACTGATACTGATTTCAAAATATGATAAAGCTCAAAAATGTAAACCAGCCCGGGAATTACCATTAACCGCAAACGCCATTTTTCACTAATTATGAGGAGTGCAAATACGACGAGCGCCAGCCAGAGCATGATTTGAAAAACCAGAAAGATCGCTTGCGGCGTAGACATTGACTCCAAAAATCCAGAAATAAATTGAATGCTCCAGTCATTATTATAGAGTCCGGTAAAATATTCTTCTAAGCCATGCGCAATAAATACCGGAATGGAAAATATAAAGATGTTTTTTAATTTATGGGAAATCATATCTTTGAAAGTTTATTGTACAAAGACCCCCCAACATAACCTAATAACCAGAAGGCGGCCGCTTCTGCGAGGGTTCCCAGTAAAATATGCGGTATGCTTGTGTCTAAGTTCGTGATATTTAGCTGCAATCCTGCTACGAACAAATGCATTACCCATTCATACGAACCGGGACTAAGGAAAACCCACAAATGAAAAAGTGGGTGCAGTATTAGGTCAATAAGAGCAAAAGTATTCCCAAGGGCAATAGTATTTAATTTATTGTTCATAATTTTTGCAATTATTTATACCAGCTCTGGTACCATCCCTGCATCTGCTCTATTTCTGCCGTCTGCGATTCTATTATATTCTCGGCAAGGGACAACATTTCCGGTATATCAGTGCCAGCTTTCAGCATCTGCGCCATCATAATTGCCAACTGATGGTGTGGGATCATTGACTCAATAAACGCTTTGTCAAAGTCAGGAGCATTTTCAAGCGCTTTTATTTCATCCTGTCCGCCCATGTGCATCCCGCCGGAAGACATCATGCCGCCGCCGCCCATCATTCCGTATGAATATGCATTTTGTTTCTTAACATCTCTGCCAAACCAATTTTTATACCAGCCCTGCATGTCTTTTATTTCTTTTTCCTGCGCTTCTATTATTGTTTGAGCTAGGGTTTTGATTTCCGGATGAGCGGCTTTTACCAAAGCCAATTTTGCCATAGCAATAGCGCCATCGTGGTGCGGAATCATCTGTTCAATGAAATGCTGGTCGAGATTGAGGCCCATGGTTCTGCCAATTTGGCCGCTGTTTAAGTTGCCCGGTCTATTCACTCCCTGCATCCTGCCCCAGGACCCCACTTGAGGACGAAATAATAATGCAATCATTACCCCGACCACTACGCCCCCGATACCAAACCAAATTTCTCTGTTGTTCATAAAATTATTTATAATTAATTAATAATCGCGACAGGTTTACAATTTTTTACTTTTAATGCGCAACGAATTTCCGACCACCGAGACGGACGACATGGCCATCGCGAACCCCGCGAAGACCGGCGACAGAAGCCACCCGAAGAACGGATAGAACGCGCCGGCCGCAAGCGGAATGCCGATAATGTTGTAGGCGAAGGCCCAGAAAAGATTTTGCTTTATGCCGCGCATGGTTATCTTGGACAGCCTGATTGCTTTTACCAGTTTGGAAATATCGCCGTGAAGAAGCGTGATGCCCGCGGATTCTATCGCTACATCCGTACCGGTCGCCATCGCGATACCCACGTCCGCCTGCGCCAAGGCCGGTGCGTCGTTTACGCCATCGCCTGTCATGGCTACAATGTGCCCCTCGGCCTGAAGCTCTTTAATCTTTTTTAATTTGTCTTCCGGCATCGCTTCCGCCACAACCTCGTCGATGCCCAAGAGCTCCGCAATGTACTTGGCGGTATTTTTATTGTCGCCGGTAAGCATCACGACTTTTATGCCAAGCCTATGGAGATTTTTTACCGCGAGAATGGCTTCTTCTTTTATCGCATCGGCCACCATAACAATGCCCAAGAGTTTCTCTGTTGTGGCAAGGATTATAGGAGTTTTCCCCTCAAGAGTTTCTTTTTCTATTTTAGCCTTATCAAAATTCAACCCCAGGTCTTCAATCAGTTTCGTGTTGCCGGCAAAATACTCCGTGCCGCCAACCACGCCCTTTAGTCCCTTGCCTTTAACGATTTCAAAATTCACAACATCCTCAAACTTTATGTTTTTCCTCTTGGCATAATTTAACACCGCGTGGGCTATCGGATGCTCGGACTTATTTTCCAGAGCCGCGAGAACAGCAACGAGTTCCCCGTCGGATTTGCCGGAAAAATTATTAACGGAGACAAGCTCCGGTTTGCCAAAAGTAAGCGTGCCTGTTTTATCTACGACTACCGCAGTTACTTTATGCAGTTTCTCGAGAGTGCCCGCATCTTTGATAAGTATGCCTTCTTTGGCGCCTTTGCCCACTCCCACAATTATCGCCGTAGGTGTGGCGAGTCCCAGCGCGCAGGGACAGGCGATAACGAGAATGCCCACAAAAGAAACTAGCCCAAATGAAAGTGCTTGAGAGAAGCCCAAATACTCTGTGCCAACAATAAGCCAAAGTGCCAAAGTTAGCCCCGCTATTACCAGCACCACCGGCACGAATATACTTGAAATTTTGTCCGCAAGTGCTTGGATAGGCGCTTTGGACCCCTGCGCTTCCTCCACCATTCTGATGATGTTGGCAAGCAGGGTTTCACTGCCCACTTTTGTAGCTTTAAAAGTAAAGCTCCCGGTAGTGTTAATGGTTCCGGACACCACGCTGTCCCCTTCTTTTTTTTGCACCGGCATGGGCTCACCGGTGACCATGGATTCGTCCACATACGAGGAACCGGAAACGATAATGCCGTCCACGGGAATTTTTGCTCCGGGTTTTACCACAATCACATCTCCGTGAACTACCTGTTCGATTGGAATTTCGGCTTCTTTGCCCCCGCGGACCACCAGCGCGGTCTTGGCTTGGAGACCTAAAAGCTTTTCAATCGCGTCGCCGGTTTTCATCTTGGAACGTGTCTCCAGATATTTTCCGAGCGCGATAAAGGCAATGACAATGATGGTCACATCATAATACGTGCTCGCTGTGTCGATGAACGGCGCCAGGGTTTCTTCAAAAGCCGTAACGGCAAAACTGTATAAAAACGCGACCGACGTGCCTATGCCTATGAGCGTATCCATATTCGCCTTGCCGTAGCGCAAAAAACGGTAAACACCCAGGAGGTAAGGCCTGCCTACCACAAACAAAATGTAAGTGGCGAGAATGGGCATTAAATGATGAAAAAATTCTTCCCATACGTACGGCATTTCGGGCACCACTCCGTATGGCGCAAGAATTTCGGAACCCATGACAAAAATGCTTATGATTGCAAGCGGTATGGCGGAAATGATCTTGTTCCGCATGTCTTTCAGTTCCGCGAGTTTTTCTTGTTTTGACTGATTAAGTCCGAGATGCGCGGCATGCTCATCCTTGCTCATCCCCATTTCACTCGCAGTCATTCCTGCGCCGTGCATACTGTGGTCTTCTTTTTTATTTACCACCAGAGAATACCCTAAGGGTTCCAGCTTTTCGTTAAACTGCTCGGGATTAGTCTTGCTATCGTCAAAAGAAATTTTAGCATTTTCGGTGCCGGCATTAACTGAAATTGCTTCCACCCCGTCAATTTTTTTGACCGTTCTTTCGATAATGCTGGAGCACGACGCACAGTGCATGCCTTTTACTTTATATGTTTCGTGATGGCTCATATGTTTAAAATTATTTTCGCTTATTTTCTCTTGAGCTTATAAACTTTCAAAATTTCGCCGCGGGCTTTTTCTGTCTGACCGGCTTTTATCTGATTCACCACGCAGTGGCCCAGGTGGCTCTCCATAAGCATGTCCTCAATATTTGATAATCCCTGCTTGACTGCGGAGGTCTGGGTAATGACGTCGATGCAATACACGTCCTTTTCTATCATGTTCTGGAGTCCCCGCACCTGCCCTTCCAGGATTTTTAACCTTCTAATAAGTTTTTGCTTGTTTGTCTGCATGTTCCCAGTATATACCCCCCTGGGGGTATTGTCAAATCAGCTGTGGAAAACTCAAAAAAAATCTTTCGTCGTAATTTTTGGCAACGGCTGTCCGCGTTTTTATCCTTCTCTAGGCCATCTCCAGTTTCGCACTTCGGGCACATCCTCACCGTGCACGACGACGTACCGGCGATGTTCGTCAAGTTTTTCTTCCATTAGTTTGAACAGACGCGTTTCCTTATCACCCTTATTCTGGAGTGACTCAATGACGTATTTTACAATGTGATAGCGGTCTATCGAGTTTAGGACTGTCATATCGAAAGGAGTGGTAGTCGTGCCCTCCTCCCTGTATCCATACACATGCATGTTTTCGTGGTTAGGACGGCTATAGGTGAGGCGATGAATGAGCGACGAATATCCGTGAAAAATGAAAGTTATCGGTTTGTCTTTCGTAAAGAGCGCCTCGAATTCCTCATCTGTAGTGCCGTGAGGGTGATTTTTGCGTGGCCGAAGAGTCATGAGGTCCAGCACGTTAATAACCCGAAGCTTAAGTTCTGGAAGATGTTCCCGAATTATGGATACCGCCGCTAGCACTTCGAGCGTCGGCACATCTCCGGCGCAGGCCATAACGGCGTCCGGTTCTGCGTCTTTGTCGTTGCTTGCCCAACGGAGAACTCCTATGCCTTTCTCGGAGTGGGTAACCGCCTCCTCTACGGAGAACCATTGCGGCATTGGGTGCTTGCCGGCTACGACGACGTTAATTTTATGCATGCTCCGCAGGCACTTGTCCATAACAGTCAGCAAACAATTCGCATCGGGCGGCAGATAGACCTGGATAATATCGGCTTTCTTTTGATACACATGATCGATGAACCCGGGATCCTGATGAGTAAAGCCGTTATGTCCCTGTCTCCATACGTGAGAGGAAATAAGATAATTTAAAGACGCGATTTTTTTTCTCCAGGGAATACGCGCGGTAACATTCAACCACTTGGCATGCTGATTGAACATGGAGCTAATAATATGAATAAAAGCTTCGTAGCTGTTGAACAACCCGTGCCGGCCTGTCAAGAGGTATCCCTCAAGCCACCCTTGGCACAAGTGCTCACTCAAAATCTCCATCACGCGCCCGGACGGTGATGTAAACTCGTCATCGCTTATCTCTGCCGTCATCATTTGCCGATCGGTAACCTCAAATACCGCACCGAGGCCGTTAGATATGGTCTCGTCCGGACCGAATAAGCGAAAATTCCGCTCTTTTTCGTTCGCCTTGATTATATCCCGCAGAAACCGCGCGAATACCCTAGTCGCCCCCTCTCCTTCTTCCCCGCGTTTTTTGATAACTACTCCATAATTCTTCCAATCCGGCATGTGAAGTTCACGCAGTAATAAACCGCCGTTCGCATGCGGATTCGATCCCATGCGTCGCGAGCCGGTCGGCGCCAGTTCCGCGAGTTCCGGTTTTAATCTGCCTGCGGCGTCAAATAGTTCTTCCGGTTTATAGCTCTTGAGCCACTTGGTGAACTCTGTTAAATGTTCTTTGTTTGTTTTGAGATCGGCAAATATGACTTGATGCGAACGAAAAGTGCCTTCATTCGGTTTGCCGTCGATAACTTTCGGCCCAGTCCAACCTTTCGGCGTTATGAGAATTATCATTGGCCAGCGTGGCCGGGTGGTTACATTCCGCTGCCGAGCATCTGTTTGTATGCGCTGTATTTCGAGAACGACCTCATCTAGTTTTTCTGCCATCGCTTGATGCATCGTCTGTGGATCTTCGCCTTCGATGATGTGCGGTATCCAGCCATACCCGCGGAACAACTGGTCTAATTCTTCTTTTGAAATACGCGCAAAAATAGTCGGGTTTGAAATTTTATATCCATTTAAGTGGAGAATGGGCAACACCGCGCCATCGGTCTTAGGATTGAGAAATTTGTTCGAATGCCAGGAGGCCGCCAAGGGTCCCGTCTCCGCTTCCCCGTCCCCTACAACGCATGCGGTAATTAAATCCGGGTTATCAAATACCGCCCCGAACGCGTGGGAAAGTGAGTAACCTAGCTCACCGCCCTCGTGAATAGACCCGGGACATTCCGGGGAGACGTGACTGGGTACGCCGCCGGGAAAGGAAAATTGCTTGAACAATTTCTTCATCCCCTCCTCGTCCTGGCTGATCTCCGGATACACTTCACTATAGGTGCCCTCAAGGTAAGTATTGGCAAGCAAGGACGGGCCGCCGTGGCCGGGGCCGGAGATGTAAAGCATATCGAGGTCGTACTTTTTTATTATCCTATTTAGATGCACATAGATGAAATTCTGCCCCGGTGACGTGCCCCAATGACCCATGAGTAGCGGCTTGATATCGTCTGCCGAAAGCGGGCGCTTGAGAAGCGGGTTTTCATAGAGATAAATTTGCCCGATCGAGAGATAGTTGGCTGCGCGCCAGTAAGCATCGATTTTTGCGATAACGTCTTCGGGTAAATAATTCTTTTTATTCATGAGGTTCATGGGCCTGGGATGCAACAATGCTTACTATATTGACGATATCTTCGACCCGTACTCCGCGGGATAGGTCGCTGATCGGTTTTTTCATACCCTGCAAGACCGGGCCGAGCGCCGCTGTTCCCGGCAAGAGACACGCTACGAGCTTATAGGCGATATTTGCCGCGTCGAGGGATGGGAAAATTAATACGTTAGCCCTGCCATCGAGTAAATTTCCCGGTGCCTTGCGCTCGGAAATAGATTTGACAAGCGCCGCATCTGCTTGAATTTCGCCGTCAATAACGAGCCCCGGCCTCCTCCCGCGTACCAATTCGAGTGCTTCTCTAATAATGGCTATTGACTGACCGTTGCCGCCGGAACCTTTGGTGCTGTAAGAAAGAAGCGCGACCTTGGGCTCATCTCCGACAATACGAGAACGTGCATCCGAGGCCGCAATGGCAATGTCCGCGAGTTGCTCCGAAGTTGGTTCGGGCACAACGGCGCAATCGGAAAAAGTCAGGACCTCCGAAACCTTTTCGCCATCCGTGCCCCGAAAAGGCGGGACAATCATATAAAATGAGCTCGAGACCGTCCGTATACCGGGGGCTTTACCGACGAGCCAAAGTCCTGCCCGTAGAACATCCGCACTCGTACGTTCCGCACCCGCCACCAATCCATCGCCCTCCCCCAGGCGCAACAGGTACATGCCGTACATCAAGGGGTCGCGTGCAAGGCGGTGCGCCATCTCGGGAGTCAATTCATCCTTGCTACCTTTCTTTGACGACCGTAGCTCGAGGAGTAAATTTTGGAGAGTTTCTGCTCGCTCCTCTTCTATTTCAATATAGGCAAATCCAAGCGCTTTCATCTTGGCAGTGTCTGGGGCACTACAAACAAAAATCGGCTCGGCGATTTTTTCGCTGCCCGTCTTTCCTGCGAGAATTTTCGCGGCTAGAAGTACGCGCTCATCTTCCGTTTCCGTAAGAATTATTTTCCGGATATATCCATCGGTAGCACGGATGCGAAGATTGTGAAGAAAGGTATTCGTATTTTTCTTTCCCAATGCTTGCATGAAAATATTCTATCACATCTTGACCATGATGAGCCAATGTTCGGGCAAATCGGAATATTCCGCGTTGATATGAAAACCAAGATTCTGGAAAAGCCGCGTGCTTGCGGTATTTCGGTCATCCAACCCTCCCCAAAATTTTACATGGGGAAACTGCTTTTTATATTCTTCTATCGCGAACGCCGTGAAAACTCTCATCATGCCTTTGCCACGGTATTTCGGGTAGCACCGGAAGGATATGGTGTGCCATTCCCCCGGAATCTGCCGCCCGGCTCGGGTCTTTTCTTCAGCATTACCGCCAAATTTCGGGGATTTTTTTCCCAAGGGCTTGGGCCCAAACCAGACGAGGGCCGCCAGGTCGTCGCTTTGCTTGTCGACCAAAGCGAAAAGGGAGCGGTTTTTTTGATACCAAAATTCGTATGAGCCTTCCACGAAGCGTTTCCAGTCGCTGGTAAAATTCTGGAGATCAGTGTCGCTCTCGTTCGCCGAAAGTTCGCGCAGTTGCTCTGTGTATTTTTTATCCAGACCCACCAGGAGGTCAAATTCCTTGCCTTCCCGACAAATGCCGTCGGCAATATGGACCGATTGGTAAATAGGCAAAGGTAGTGAGTATTCTTCTCTATTTTCTCTGGGTATAATCTTCATAGTCCTGATAGCGGTTATGTTTTTATTCTACTGTCACGCTTTTGGCCAGATTGCGCGGCCGGTCCACATCGCGCCCTAGCGCCACGGCCGTATGGTACGCGAATAATTGCAAAGGAATGGTGTTGAGCAGGGGCTCCAGAAGCTCCATGGTTTTGGGAACATAGATGATATCGTCCGCCAACTCTTCCGCTTCTTTGTCCCCTTCGTTTGCAAGCAATATAATCCTACTTTTGCGGACGCGAACCTCTTCCACGCTGGATTTCATTTTTTCGTACAACTGATTCTTGGTCAAGATGGCCATTACCGGAAGCTCGGGCGAGAGCAGGGCGTTTACCCCGTGCTTCATTTCCCCTGCAGGATAAGCCTCACTGTGTATGTAACTTATTTCTTTCAGTTTGTGCGAGCCTTCCAGAGCCACCGGAAAATTTATCCCCCGGCCCAGATACAGGAAATCCGAATAATTTTTGTATTTTTCGGCTAGAGCCTTGATGTGGTCGGATTGTTTCAGTATCTGGTTCATTTTTTCCGGAATCTGCAGCAAGCTTTGGAGCAAGCGCTCGCCGGTGGAAAACGTAGTGTGCCGGAACCGCCCGAACTCTAACGCATAAAGCAGAAGTATGGCTATCATGTTCGTGTAAGCCTTGGTGCTCGCCACCGCAAGCTCGGGGCCCGCATGGATATACGTACCTGCGCCGGTTTCCCGTGCGATGGTAGAGCCGATGACGTTTACTATGCCCCTCGTCCAGCCGCCCTTCCTCTTGGCCTCCCGAAGCGCCATGATTGTGTCCGCGGTTTCCCCGGACTGGGATACTCCGAAAACCAAAGTGTGCTTGTCGATAATGGGGTCGCGATAGCGGAATTCGCTGGAGACATCCACCTCGGTGGGTATACCCGCCAGCCGCTCAAAAGCGTATTTGCCCGCGAGGCAGGCATAGTATGCCGTACCGCAGGCAATCAAAACTATCCGGTTTATTTTTTGCATTTCTTCGAGGGTCATATTGAGGCCACCCAGCTTGGCAGTGCCTTCTTTTATGTCAATACGCCCGCGTATCGCATCTTCGAATACCGTCGGCTGATCGAAAATTTCTTTAAGCATGAAATTTTCGAACCCGCCCTTCTGCGCTTTCTCCACGTCCCAATCTATCTCCGTGATTCCTTTTTGTATAAGCTCGTCTTTGAGATTAAAAATCCGGAGGCCGGACAGATTTATTTCCGCCACTTCCCCATCGTCTAAAAAGGTAACCTGCTTGGTAAAAGGCAGCATCGGCGTAACGTCACTTGCGATATAATATTCGCCTAGGCCTACACCTACCACAAGCGGGCTACCTAGGCGCGCGGCGACGAGCTCTCCCGGGTGGTCGGCATGCATGACCAGAAGCCCGTAAGTGCCCCGGACTTTCGGCAAGACTTTTTGCACCGCAGCCAGAAGGTCACCCTCGTAATTTTCATATATTAATCTACCCAATATTTCGGAATCGGTTTCCGATTCCAGATTCTGATCTTTAAGTTCCTTTTTTAGTTCCCGGTAATTTTCTATGATGCCGTTATGCACCAGCGCGAGCTTGCCCTTACCCACTAGGTGTGGATGCGCATTTGCCTCCGTTACTCCGCCATGGGTGGCCCAGCGGGTATGGGCTATGCCCGTACTCCCCGGCAACGCCTTGGTATTGATTTTCTTCACCAGAAAGTCGACCTTGCCGACTTCCCGCTCGCGATTTATATGGTTGCCGTCCAGGACCGCAACCCCGGCCGAATCGTAGCCGCGGTACTCCAAATCGCGCAACCCCTGTATGAGTATCGGCAAAGCTTCTTTTTTTCCTACATATCCGACTATGCCGCACATGCGGGAATAATAGCAGAATTTAAGCGTTTAAGCTACTTTTCTAAGGTTATTTTGGAGTATTTTCGTTATTCGTCCAAAAGTTCGAAATCGTTCCCCGCTCCCGGCGCAAGTTTCTTGTGCCGGATAGCGTAGACCGCATAAGCCGAAACACCGACGAATCCAAGAAAAATAATAGGCCAAGTAAATGAAGGAGGTGAAGTTCTCGTATTCTCTTCCCCGAGCACACCGGCATTTGCTACATTTGCGCCCAGATTTTCCAAGTTGGAAATATTATCTTCACTTGGAGGTTCTGCCTCCAAGTTCTTCGCATTTTTTGAAGATACCGGTTTTTGGGGCGTAGAAGTAGGAACATTTGGAAAATATTCGAATACTATTTCCCTACTGGGAGTGGCAAGCTTGAGCGCCGGCAAGTCGGAGAGCATGAGCCCGCTTGTCCTGCCCGGGATAACTATTTTTTTATTTTTTGTAAGGAAAGTATTTTTAGGAATGGTAAAACTTTTAATGTTACCTAAGAGAAACCATCCCGACATATCCACGTCATAATCGGTATTGTTCGAAAGTTCCACGAAAAAATCATCGGCATCTCCCACGCGGGAAATTGCGACCTGAGGTTCTATGACCTTGATATTCAAATTCTCCGACGCGTCCGGCTCTTCGGTAAAATAGTTGGGATAATGTTCAAATATTACCGTATACTCGCCTGGATAAAAATAAGTGTGGGTGAACTTGTCGACATTTATCACTTTCACCTCCCGAAAATCCCCATCCCCAAAATTCCAGAAATATTTGCCGCCATGGACCTGTTCCCCGCCTTGGGTCACTTTGCCCTGAAATGCGAGCGGGATACCTACATAAGCGATATTGCGCACGGAAACTTCGGTTTTTATTTTGGCAGGAGTAGCGGTACTGACGGAAGAGGGCTCATCGTTATCATCATTATTGTTGTTGTTATCGTCAGCATTATCGTTATTGTCATCGTTGTCCGAAGAGCCGAAAGAAGGGTTCGCCGTGCCCTTGGTTGGCTCTTGATTGGTTTGCCAGCTTCCGGAAATCAAAGCGCCTGACTTGCCTTTTGCAGGCTTTTCCAAATCTACTTGGTAACCACTCACAGCCCCAAAGGTTACGCGATCTTTTGGAGTTGTGCCATCATATAAACCTATCGAATCTCCTCCATTATTTAGCACTCCATTTACATTGGTTATACTGATTACAAAAAATCCACTGGCGGGAATAATTCCGGTTAAATTTCTTGGCGAACTTTCATGCTCGCTTTCTCCGCCCGGACTCGCGAGTTCGGTCCAATTCCAGCCATCGAGATTGATTTCCGAAGAAGATGGATTACGCAACTCGATCCACTCGGAACCTGACTCCGGATCCGACACAAATTCATTTATTACCAACTCCGCACGGGCTAAATTAAACCCAGAAAAGAAAAAAACCAACACTAAAATTAAAATTGATTTTGGGAACATGTTATTTAAAATACTTTATAATGTGCTATTATATTATCATGAGCGAAACCAGAAGTGAAGATAAGAATAAAATAGATTTCCTGGCAATTGGGGATACGGTGATAGACGCATTTATAAAGCTTTCAAAGGCGGAAATCATAGGCGAGCCGGATACGCCCGGCTATGAGATTGCCATCCCCTTCGCGGAAAAGGTGGAATACGAGGACGTATTCGTTATACCGGCCGTGGGCAACGCCGCCAATGCGGCGATTTCCGCCGCGCGCCTAGGTCTCAACACCGCCATCGTTACCAACTTGGGAGAAGACCGCGACGGAGAAGATTGCATGGCAGAATTCAAAAAAAATAGTGTTAAAACCGATTTCGTGAAAATAAATCCGGGACATAAGACCAATTACCACTACGTACTCTGGTATGGAGCAGAACGGACGATACTTATCAAACACGAGAATTATGAGTACTCTTTGCCTGATGTAGGAAGCCCGAAATGGATATATTTCAGTTCGGTGAACGAAAAAGCCTTCCCTTTTCATTATAAGATTGCCGATTACCTCGAGGCGCATCCGGAAATAAATTTCGCTTTTCAGCCAGGCAAGTTCGAAATTAAACTAGGTTATGAAAAAATGGAGAGGTTCTACAAACGCGCGCAAATGTTCTTCTGCAACGTGGAAGAGGCTGAAAAGATACTCGATATGGAAAGCATCGGGGAACGGCACCGAAATCCCAAAGACCTGATAAAGGGCCTGCTCCAAAGAATACATGACTTGGGACCCAAAACTGTAGTTATCACCGACGGACCTAACGGCGCTTACGCCTACGACGGCAAAGACTTCTTGTTCTTGCCGATATATCCCGACCCCAAACCGCCATATTCCCGCACCGGCGCGGGAGATGCATTTTCGTCCACGACCGTCGCGGCCACCGCGTTGGGTAAAGGCCTGCCGGAAGCTCTCGCCTGGGCGGGAATAAATTCCATGGCCGTAGTCCAAAAAGTCGGCGCCAATGTCGGCCTCCTCTCCCAAGAAAAAATCGCAGAGTATCTAAAAAACGCTCCGGAAAATTACAAAGCTACAAAAATTTAAATTTTCCTTGCTAGTATCTTTTTCACTGCCACTTTGATGGCTTCTTTGCCCATGCCGTAGTGTTCGATGAGTTCGTTCGGGGTGCCGGACTGGCCGAATTGGTCGCGCACGCCGACAAATTCTATCGGTATCGGAAAATTCTGCGCCAAAAACTCCGCGACGGCTGAGCCCATGCCCCCGGCGATTTGGTGCTCTTCCACGGTAACGAGTTTTTTGCATTCTTTCGCGAGTTCGAGTACCGCTTGCGTATCCAGGGGTTTTACGGTCGCCAAGTTCATAACTTTTACTTTTACTCCTTCGGCTTCCAGCTCTTTTGCGGCAAAGAGCGCTTTATGCATAAGTCCGCCGGTAACTATTATGCCCACTTGCGCAAGTCCGGCATCCGGCAACCAGTAAATTTCCGCCTTGCCGAGCGTAAACGGGGTTTCCTCGGTGGTAATTATCGGAGTTTTTTCACGGACCAGCCGCAAATATGCCGGGGCTTTGGTCTTGGCAAGGGAAAGCGTCACTTTCTTCGCTTCGATGGCATCACAGGGATTTAAAACATCCATGTTGGGCAGGACCCGCATGAGCGCGATGTCCTCCAGCGCCTGGTGCGTGCCGCCGTCCGGCCCCACTGAAATTCCGGAATGCGAGCCGACTATGACAACCTTGCGGTCGTTGTAGGCGACGGTAGTACGGATTTGTTCCCAGTTCCTGCCCGGAGAAAACATAGCGTATGAAGAGCAGAACGGAATCTTGCCCATGGCCGCGAGGCCCGAGGCAATCGTCGGCAGATTTTGTTCCGCGACTCCAACCTGGATGAACCGCTCCGGAAACTTTTCCGCGAAAAGATGCATCTGGGTCGACTCGGTCAGGTCCGCGCACAGACCCACTACATTTGGGTCCGCCTCGCCTGCCTGTAAAAAGCCCTGTCCGAAACCTTTGCGGGTAGGCGCTTGTTCCACGTCAACGTTCCAAATCTTTGGGTTTAATTTTAATTGGGGGTTCAGCATAAAATATTAAAATCTGTTATTCATGAGCTCCGCGAGCGCCTTTGCGCCTTCTTCTTTGGTCGGCGGCTTGCCGTGCCACCTATAATCCCTCTCCATGAAGGAAACGCCCTTGCCCGGAATCGTGTGCGCGATGATCACCGTAGGCTTCTCGGCTACCGCCTGCGCTTCTTCGATTGCTTCATTTAGCGCGCTAAAATCATGCCCGCCTACTTCGATCACATGCCAGTTGAAAGCGCGCCATTTGCTCTGGAGCGGTTCTAGCGGCATAACCTCTTCGGTATCACCTTCTATCTGTATGTTGTTGCGGTCGATGATAGCGATGACGTTTCGCAGGCGGTATTTGCCGCCAAGCATTATCGCTTCCCAGGTGTTGCCTTCCTGTAGCTCGCCGTCGGACATCAGGCAGTATATGAACCGGCTTTTGTCTTTTTTATCCATCCGGTCCGCCAGTGCCATGCCGACCGCTTGCGAAAGTCCCGAACCCAAAGGTCCGGATGAATTTTCGAGGAACGGCAGATATTCCCGGTGCGGATGCCCCTGAAGGCGGGTACCAAGTTTCCTTAGTGTTTGGAGTTCTTCTACCGGAAAATATCCGGCGTGCGCCATGGAAGCATAAAGCACGGGACAGATGTGGCCGTTCGAGAGTATCAACCGGTCGCGCTCGGGCCAGGTCGGATTCTTGGGGTCGTGTTTCAAAATATGGAAATAAAAAAGAGTGAATATGTCCGCCATGCCCAAAGGTCCCGCAGTATGCCCACTTTTCGCCTCCACGAGCATTTTTATGATTGACATACGTATGTCGTTTGCCTTTTGAGAGAGTTCTTTTACTTTTTCATCGGATAAAAATGCCATGCGCCTATCATTGTATCAGACTTTGGAATTTTTCCAAAGCGCCGATAGGGTCCGGGGCTTTCCAAAGCGCGGAACCGATGCCTAGGCGGTCTGCACCCGCTTTAATCAGGGGGCCGGCGGTTTCCATATTGACACTGCCATCCACGGCCACTTCCATGCCCGGCATAGTTGTCTTTAAAAATTTTATCTTTTCCAAAACCACAGGGTTGAAGGATTGCCCCTGAAAGCCGACCTGGTCTATGCCCATGCACTGTATAAAATCCACCTTATGAAGCAAGCTCGACACTGCCTCGAGATCCGTATTGGGTAGTATCGCGATGCCTATCTCCGTATTGTCGCGCACGTACGGGTCGATACCTTCCAAAAATTCCTCAAACTCCTCCAGATTTTCTTGCGCCTGGAGATGGAAAATAATGCGCTTGGGCCCTAGCTTCATGTAAATATCGAATTTCTCCACCGCATCCGTGACCATCATGTCGAATTCAAAATCAAAATCCTGCCAGTATGGCATGCCTTCCTCTTCATTAACAATTTTTTTGAAATCCGCGTCTTCCATTCCCCCCGAGGCAAAAGGCCAGGTCTGATTCGGAACAAATACGCCATCACAGAAATCTATCTGGACCGTTTTGGCCCGGCCGTGGAGAAACGCAAGCTTGTTTTTTATTTCTTGGAAATCTTTTTCTAAAATCGCGGGGACTATCGCTCTCATGTTATTTGTATTTTTACTGCAGGTTTAATTTAGCTTTTTGTTTTTTTACTTCATCCACCAAAACCTCGTGAAAAAGGCCATTGGAGACAATAAATTCGCCATCGGGAAACTGCCATGGGCTACCGTCGTGCTTGGTAATCGTGCCGCCAGCCTCCAGCACCAAGAGTACTCCGGCCGCAAAATCATAAGTGGATAAACCAAGCTGGACATTGGCCTCGAGGCCGCCGCGCGCCACGTATGCGAGTTCCATCGCCGTACAGCCAAAATTACGCACCGAACTGACCACTCCCTGCTTAAAATTATAGTATAGTTCCCGGAAAAGCAGTTTGGAGGGGTCGGTTTTTTTGCCGGGCGCAATGCTTATCATCGCATGCTCCCGCCCGTCCTTGGAAACGAATATCTGCTTATCATTGAAATATGCGCCCTTGCCTTTCTCCGCGTAAAATAGGGATTGAGTTATGGGGTTATGTATGACGCCAACGATTATCTCATTGTCCCGCACGAGCGCCAAGGATGTCGCGAAAATAGGTATGCCGTTCATGAAGTTCCTCGTACCGTCGAGCGGGTCTATGTACCAGACATATTCGGTACCGTTGTCCGTCATCCCCGTTTCCTCGCCTAAAATTGAATGGGTCGGGAACGCTTCCAGAATTATTTTCTTGATTATCGCCTCGCACTCATTGTCCGCGAGCGTTACCGGTGTATTGTCCTCCTTGAACTCTTTCAGTATCTCCGTCTCGAAGTATTTTTCGAGAATTTTGCCCGCCTCGAGCGCCGCCTTGATAGCTATTTCAAGTTCTTTGGATTTATTTTCCATATTTTTTAACCGAGTTTTTTTATCCTGCGGGCGTGCCGTTCTTCGCCCGTAAACGGAGTCTTTATGAAAAGCTCAATGGCAAATTTTATCTGGTCAAACGATAAAAACCGGATGCTCAGGGACAATATGTTGGCATTGTTGTGGACACGGGCGAGTTTGATGATCTCATACGGATCTTCGCTTTTCTCTCCTTTGATGTCTATTGGGGCTTGGGGTAATGCTTCGGAATAAAAGACGGCGGCCCTGGCGCCGGCAACTCGGTTCGCGCACATGGCCTCCCCTTGCCCGCTGCCACCCAAGATTACGCCGAAACTGGTGTCGTCTTTGGCCACCGCTTCCGCCACTCCACGGATAAAATCCGGATAATCATCGTCCGCATCATAGGCAAAGGGCCCTTTGTCTAAAACTTCATATCCCAAGCCCAGCCCCGCCAAGTATGTTTTTAACTCTTTCTTCAACTCAAAACCGGTGTGGTCGGCACCGATGTAAATCTTCATATTGGAAGTATATCACTGATTGGTTTGTCTATGCAATTCTGAAAACAAAGCTACCGTTCTGCCAAAATCCCGCTCGGCAATTATGAATATGAGCTCGGTCGGCGTGGAAACCAGCTCTTCGATGTTTATCCGAGCGCGGGCCGTAACAGACAAAAGCGAAAAAAACACATTGGGCATGCCAAACACTTCCCAGCTAAAAGAAATCCCGACGGCCGCTAGGTTTCGATTCACGCTTTTTGGTTTTACTTTAAAATGCCTGACTATCTTATCTTCCAGATTGGAAGAGCAGATAATATCCACTTCGGTGGTGCCTATTGTTGACGTGAAAAAATCTTCCTGGGAAACGGCAATGTCTTTGTGAAGCGTTTCCAAATCCCTGACGAACGCATCCCTGCTCTCAAATATTATTTCCGACAACGGCAGCTTGGTGGTTATGTTCTTTATCGGCACATTGAAGACAAGGGGCTTTTCTTTTTTGAATCCTTTACGCAGCCGTGACAACGAAACAACTATACTTGTTATGGTCGCTTCTTTCTTGGTCCGGGCTTCTACTTCGGGGCGAATACGGTGTGCATAACTCGACATATTCATGTAGTTATTGGTCAAGGCCATATAGGCTTCAAACTCTCCCCGCACTATTTCCTCCACAATCGGCTGTATTTTGATCATATTTCATTATTTTAACAGATTTTACAAAAAGTGCCAATAAACAAACAAATGCTTAAAAATTTAACGTTTTGCGCAAAAAACAATAAGATAGATATAGAAAATCAGTATGGGTAGTAGAAGAGAGTTTGCAGTTCCACACAACCAAACCAATGAGGGGTGAACGACAATGATTGTGATCAAGTTCGGCGGTTCGGCGGTCAAGGACGCACCCGCGATGCAAAAAGTCATCGACTGGGTGAAAGGCGAAGTGGCGAAAGGGAGCATGCCAGTAGTGGTGGTCTCAGCACTAGCGCTGGTGACAAACCATCTGACCGAGGTGTCTGAGCTCATCCGCGATGGCAAGCTGGCGGCAGCGCATCATCTTTTGAACTCCATCGCCCGGAGGCACGACTACATGGCTCTGTCGCTGTGGCTCCATATGGGCAACCGGCTCAGGAACGAGTTCGAGCGACTAAAGTCTGTGGTCCTCAACGGTAATTTTCCCCGCTTCATGGACGAGGTTCTTGCCGCTGGCGAGTTGGCGAGTAGCCAACTACTCACGGAAGTCCTCTGCCGTGTCGGACTGCAGTCGCAGTGGATTGACGCGCGGGAAGTGATTATCACCGACGACAAACATACTGAGGCAAATCCCGACTGGGATGCTACGCAGGAGCGAGCACGGGCAATCATTCTGCCGGTGGTCAAGCGTGGTATCGTGCCCGTGATCGGCGGGTTCATCGGGTCCACTGGGGATGGTGTAACAACAACCATCGGGCGCGAGGGCTCGGACCTCACCGCTACCCTTCTGGGCGCCTGCCTCGGCGCGCGAGAGGTCCATAAACTGACCGACGTCGACGGCATAATGACAGGCGATCCACGTCATGACAAAACCGCCCGCACTAGAAGCAGGCTGACGTTTCAGGACGCCGACGAGTTCGCTAGAACTGCTGGTATGCTTCATCCGAGAACTATCCAGCCGCTTCTGGTTTCAGGCATTCCTCTCGTCATCCGGAACATCAACAAACCCGAGCATCCGGGAACCCGGATTGCCAACGGCAACTGATGATGTTCTCGAAGGGGTCTCCGCGCAGTAGTGCGGCGTGGAGACCCCGGATAGCAAATGCACCATCTTGAGAGTGCACTATCCATTGGGAAATGCTTAGTGCATTTTTTTATGCAACAATACAACTATGCTTAAATTTTATAAATATCACGGAGCCGGCAATGATTTAATAATCATAGATAATATGAATGGAAAGCTTGTTTTGTCAAAAAAACAAGTTGTTTTGTTGTGCGATAGACATAAAGGCATCGGCGCAGACGGGTTAATACTTGTTGAGTCCAGGGAAAATGCGGATTGTTTTATGAATTATTACGATTCTGACGGGTCTATAAAAGAAATGTGCGGGAATGGAATAAGATGTGTGGCTAAATTTTTTACAGAACAGAAAAACTTTAGTATGGAAGAGTTGTTAGTCGCCACCCGAGCCGGAGTAAAAAAAGTAATATGTAATGACGACGGAAGTTTTTCAGTAAATATGGGGACTCCGGTATTTTCTCATAATGATTTCCCTAACGGACCGCTCACTCTCGAAAATATTTCATTTGATTTCGCCTCAATGGGAAATCCACATGCTGTGGGAATAGTAAAAGATCTAAATCAAATTAGTCTACTAGAGATAGGCCCTAGGGTTGAAAATGATCCTCATTTCCCAAATAAAATAAATGTGGAGCTTGTAGAAAAAGTTGGAGACGATTATTTTAAAGTTATAGTTTGGGAAAGAGGTGGGTTCCCTACTCTTGCTTGCGGCAGTGGAGCTTGCGCCGTGTATGCAATACTGAAAAATGAAAATAAGGATATGGGGGAAGTAACGCTCCAATTCCCCGGCGGCAATCTTCACTTGTCGCAAAACGACGAGGGGCAGATTATCCTTCGCGGCCCTGCGGAATTCGTATTTGAAGGCACCATAAATTTATAACTTACAAAACATAGTATAATCAATAAGTGACTACCGAAGACAAAAAAGATAATATCGTTCTTATCAGCCCCCGGGAGTTGATCGCGCACGAGAAGGTTAAGATCCGCCATGCGATATATCTGGTGCTTAAAATGATCTTCTCGGGCCGATTCAAGGTTCCCCTCCTAATTGACTCGGAAACCAAAACGATTCTCGACGGCCATCACCGATGTTATGCCGCCCATAGACTGGGATTAAAGAACGTGCCCTGCTACGTGGTGAATTATTTAAACGACCGCTCGGTTCGGGTGCACGCCCGAAAGCCCCATATTCCCGTGGACAAGAAAAAGGTTATAAAAATGGCTCTAAGCCCCAAAGTATTCCCTCATAAAACAACCCGGCATGAATATAAAATTCCCGGATTTAATTCAATCAAACTTAGTGATTTATGGAAATAAAATTCAGCCATGAATCATAAAAATGTCTTTAGGGGTGAAAAGGCCATCTTTGAATACCTCACGCCGGGCGCAACCGGCCCGACTCCGGTCATAGAGCTCCCTGCCCGTTTAAATCCGTATTTAAAAAACGGTGTCCATATTTATGTAAAGCTCGTACAAAGCGTACCCTTGGCAAACATAAAATCCCTCCCCGCTTGGTATATGCTGAATGCGATTCCCAAAAAGGAGCTCCGGAGAATAAAACACTTGGTGGAATATTCTTCCGGCAATACGGTGATGTCTCTGGCTGTTTTATCCAGGCATTTCGGCATCCCAAATATGCACGCCATCATAACTCCGGACGTGCCGAAAAATAAGCAGAACCTTCTACGTCTTCTGGGCACCAACCTGATTATTTCTCATGGTCCGCCCTCGCCGGACGTTCATGGAAAAATAGGCGGCATCTGGAATGCGAAGCAAATGGGGGGAAAGCGGGGCTGGAAAAATTTAAATCAGTATATAAACCCCGGCAACCCCAAGGCATCCAGCGAAATAATCGGAAAAGAACTCTGGCAACAATTCGGGAATAAAATCAATATTCTTTGCGCCAGTATCGGCACCGGCGGCACGGTTGTCGGCAGCGGCTCTTATCTGAAAAAGAAAATTCCCGATTTGTTCGTGATAGCAACTTCAATAAAAAGAGGGTCCGAAATTCCCGGTCCCCGCGGCGAAGACGCGGTCAAAAAGCTTGGCCTGCCGTGGGAAAAAGTCGCGGATCTGGAACTGCCGATCAGGGATATACCGGCCTTCGCGATGAGTCTCCGGCTTATCCGCGAGGGAATCTTCGTCGGGCCCTCGACGGGCATGCAGCTTGCGGGAATTTTACAAACTCTGAAAAAAATGAAAGCAGACAAAAAACTCAAGAAGAACACAAACGTGGTATTCGTTGCCTGCGACACGATGTTCCCATATATCGAAGACTATTTTGCCGTACTGCCGGACAAACTAAAAAAATAACTTTTGTTGCCCACGCGGTTTTGCATTTTAGGTTTCTTAATATACGATATATGGTAGATTAAGAAATTTTAGATTTAGGAAGAGAATTCAATCTATCGATATAAAAATTTCCACCTTCCCCTTCCAGTGCGAGGAGGCAAACCGGCTCTAAGAATTTTTTCTAAAATTCTCCAAAGGTCTGACTTTTCTTGTTTTATCGCTCCAAGAAGTAAAGAGTATCTGCCAATATCATATTTTAACGACATCCTGAAAATAGTACTGTAGCTCATTCCTAGAGATTCTGCTATATATGAGGTTGGAACTTCCTCGGATAGCAGGTAAATAACCGCAAACCGTTTGGCCAGCATTACCTTTTCAGTCTTGGTTAGGAAATCGCCTAGAA
This sequence comes from uncultured Candidatus Saccharibacteria bacterium, assembly GCA_964637995.1. Taxonomy (GTDB): domain Bacteria; phylum Patescibacteriota; class Minisyncoccia; order Phycocordibacterales; family UBA9973; genus UBA9973. The sequence goes on along the minus strand of CAZWXV010000002.1, from coordinate 17,472 downwards.
AGAATTTTGCCTGTGATTTGCGGGCAGACTTTTCAAAGGCCTTGCTAAATTCCTTATATAACTTACTTAAAGCTTCCTTTTTTAGTTTTTTAGAAATATGAGGCATATCTTAGTATATCATATATGATAGATTAAGGATGGGTTAATTTTCTACCCTACCATATCAAGAAACATTAAACGTAATGATAAAAAAGTCAGCAGAATAAAAATTACTGCTAAAATTTTAGTGTACTTGACTCTAGGCTTTTTCTTAAAGCTATCATAAGCTGCGAGAAAAATAAATAAAATACTCAAGTAAACAAAAATTGGTGGATAATGAAGTAGTGATATTATCCAAGATAAATCTCCTAATATAAGAGTGTTACCTGTAACCACAACCAAAGGAACTAATATTCCTATACTAATAAGCGTTGTCTTGAAAAGACGCATATTATTTTATCGTCGCTCCTGTTTTTAGCACATGGTCCACAAGAGTATAAGTATACCCCATTTCGTTGTCGGACCAGCCCATTACTTTAACCAGATTGCCGCCTACCACACGGGTCATCGCAAGGTCAGCGATAGAGCCGTAATGGCTACCCAGAATGTCGCTTGAGACCAAGGGCTCTTCGGTCACGGCGAAGAGTTTCTGCCAACGCGGCTCGTTGGCGGCTTTTTTTAGAATAGAGTTGACTTCTTCGGCGGTAGTGTCGCGCTTGGAAATAAAAGTTATGTCCACAATGGAGCCGGACGGCACGGGTACGCGGATGGCTATGCCGTCAAAGAGGCCAGTAAGCTCTGGAAACGCTTTGGTCACGGCAATGGCCGCGCCGGTGGAAGAAGGCACGATGTTCTGCGCGGCGGCCCGGCCTTCCCGCAAATCCTTTTTGCTCGGCCCGTCTACCAACGCCTGGGATGCGGTATAACCATGCACTGTATTTAAGAGCGCTTTTTCGATTCCTAAAGCTTCGTGGAGAATAGCGATCAGGGGTGAGGCCGCATTGGTAGTGCAAGAAGCGTTGGAAGTAATGTCGCAAGTTCCAAACTTGTTTTCGTTTACGCCCAAGAGTATAGTTTCACCTTTAACCACACCTTCTCCTTTAGCGGGAGCGGAAATGACCACCTTTTTTGCTCCGGCGTCGAGGTGTGCTTTCGCTTTTTCATAATTGGTGAAAAGCCCCGTGGATTCCACCACCACGTCAATCTTGAAATCTTTCCACGGCAGAGCGGCGGGGTCTTTCTCGGCCAAAACTTTCACGGGTTTGCCGTCTATCACGATACTGTCCCCTTCTGCTTTAATTTCATGCCCCCATTTCCGGTAGACCGTGTCGTATTTCAGAAGATATGCCATGTTGTCCACGCTGCCCAGGTCGTTTAGTGCCACAATTTCAATTTCCGGATGCTCCCAAGCCACCTTAAGGAATGCCCGCCCAATTCTGCCGAAACCATTAATGCCTACTCTTATTTTTTGCATGTTTTTTCGCGTATAATTCTAATACATACAGTATAACAAATAATTCTAGAGTTGTGTTATGATAGGCAAAATGGCCGGAGAATCCGCAAAATTCGTACACTTGCATACTCATTCGCACTATTCCCTGCTCGACGGGCTTTCTAAGCTTGAGAAATTGGTCAATTTGGCCAAGGAATTTAAAATGCCGGCGGTAGCCCTCACCGACCATGGCAATATGTACGGCGCCATAGAGTTTTACAAACTCGCGGAGGCCGCGGGCATCAAGCCCATCATCGGAGTGGAAGCCTACGTGGCAAACCGCGGACTCAAGGACAAAGATCCTGGCATTGACAACAAACGGTTTCACCTGACGCTCCTTGCGAAAAATCTTACGGGTTATAAAAATCTTATGCGGCTCGTAACCATTTCCCACACCGAAGGATTTTATTACAAGCCGCGCATGGATAAAGAAATACTCCGGAAGTATGCGAACGGGATTATTGCTCTTTCAGGATGTTTGGGCGGCGAACTGGCGCGGGCTCTGGCCGACAAAAATATCGAGAAGGCGGAGAAAATCGCTCTGGAACATCAGGAAATTTTCGGCAAGGATAATTATTTTTTGGAAATACAGGACTACGGCAACCTGGAAGGCGGCAAAGAGGTCAAGCAGGGGCTGATTGAGCTCTCAAAAAAACTGAATATTCCCCTGGTAGCCACCATTGATTCCCATTATCCCCTGCCGGAAGACAGGAAGGCACACGATACCCTATTGTCCATTCAAACGAACTCCGACATAAAGGATGAAAACAAGTTTTCTTTCGGCGACGGCGATTATTCTTTTATGGACAGCGGGAAAGTTGCGGAAATATTCAAGGATACGCCGGAGGCCGTAGCTAATACTTTAAAAGTGGCGGGTATG
>CAZWXV010000002.1:0-15111 GCA_964637995.1 uncultured Candidatus Saccharibacteria bacterium | reverse complement strand
ATGTGTGAACTTAAGCTCGATCTCGGACGCTGGGTCTTCCCCGCCATACCGACCGAAGAAGGCAAGAGCCACGATGATAAATTACGGGAGCTATCTTATGCGGGATTAAAAAACCTTGGGCTCATGGAAACACCGGAAATCAAAGAACGCATCGAGTACGAGCTCAAGATTATTTTTGACAAGGGCTATGCTCCCTATTTCCTGGTAGTGGGCGATCTTCTGGAATTCGCCAGGAAAAACGGGATACTGACCGCGATTCGCGGCTCGGTCGCAGGCTCCATGGTGACATACCTCTTGGGAATCACCAATATCAATCCCATCGAGTACAAGCTCCCTTTTGAGCGCTTTTTAAACCCCTTCCGTCCATCCGCTCCGGATATCGACATGGATTTTGCCGACAACCGCCGGGATGAAATGATCGAGTATGCGAAAAACAAGTACGGAACGGAAAACGTCGCGCAGATAGGTACGTTCGGAACCATGCAGGCGCGGTCCGGGATGTGGCGCGTGCGCTCGCCTACCCTTAAGCGGTGGGCGACCGGATATCTAAAATGATTCCTATGGGCTCGCAGGGCATGCCACAGACCCTCGACCACGCGATGGAAATAGTCCCCGAACTCCGCGAAGCTTATGAGCGGGAAAAAGACACGAAGGAAATAATCAACCTCGCAAAAAAGCTCGAGGGCTCGGTGCGCCACATCTCGGTCCATGCCGCGGGAGTAGTCATAGCGCCTCGCCCGATATATGAATATATGCCGACCCAGCTCGACCCCAAGGGCGGAAAAATAATTACCCAGTACGACATGTACAGCGCGGAAGATGCCGGGCTTCTGAAATTCGATTTCCTGGGCATACGAAATCTGGCAATACTTGCGGACGCGGTTCGGCTGGTAAAAAAGTTTTACGGCGTTGATATTGACATCAGTCGGATCCCTTTGGACGATAAAAAAACTTTTGAGCTATTGGCTCGCGGACAGACCGAAGGGCTTTTCCAGCTCAACGGCGCCGGCATGACCAGGTATTTAAAGGAACTCAAGCCCACTTCGATCCACGATATAAATGCCATGGTCGCCCTATACCGCCCCGGACCCATGGAAACCATTCCCGAGTACATCAAGCGCAAGCACAACCCTCGGCTGGTGAAATACATGGATCCGCGGATGAAAAAATTCCTGGCGGAATCATACGGACTTATCGTGTATCAAGACGACCTTTTGTTCTGCGCCATAGAACTCGCCGGCTACAGCTGGGAGGAGGCGGACAAATTCCGAAAAGCTGTTGGCAAGAAAATTCCGAAGGAAATGGCGGCGCAATATCAAAAATTTACCCAAGGCATAATCCAGAACGGACAAACCCCGGAATTCGCGGAAAAGTTATGGAAACTTTTCGAACCCTTCCAAGCGTACGGCTTCAACAAAGCGCATGCGGCCAGCTACGGCAAAGTCGCCTACCAGACGGCCTATATGAAAGCGCATTATCCGGTGGAATACATGGCGGCCATTCTTACCGCGGAGTCTGGCGATGTGGATAAGGTCGCGCAGATTATCGACGAGTGCAAGAACATGGGTATCCCGGTGCTACCACCGGACATAAACGAAAGCTATGGCGGATTCTCCTGCCTGCCAAAAAACAGGGAGAACCCGATAAGCAAAAGCAATAAAAGCGATAAAATAAGATTCGGATTCTACACAATTAAAAATCTGGGCACCGACATTTCCGACGCCATCATTGAGGAGCGGAAACAGAGCGGCAAATTCAAGTCCATCACGGGTTTCCTTGACTGCATCAAACATAAAAATTTGAACAAGAAATCAATGGCGTCGCTCATAAAATCCGGCGCTATGGATGAGTGGGGCGACCGTGGAGTCCTTCTGGCGAACATGGAAGCAATGCTCGAGTACAATCATGAGAACGGAAAGCAAAACGGCGCGCAGACTTCCCTTTGGGGCGGAGCCACTAATGTGCAGGCGCCAGAGTTTCGGTTGCAACCCGGCACGGACGCCACCCAAGCGGAAAAGCTGGCGTGGGAGAAAGAGCTCCTGGGCCTTTATATTTCCGGCCATCCTCTGGAGCGGTTACGCGATAAACTGGAGAAACGCACCGTGAACATCAAAAAAATAAAAGAGGACAAAGAGAATAATTGGGGCAACGGCATGCCGGTGACCATCGGTGGTATTATTGATACCGCGCGTACGGTCATAACCAAAGGGAACGAACGCATGGCATTCCTAAAAATTTCCGACCTCACTGATGCCATTGAAGCGGTCGCCTTTCCTCGCGTGTTCCAAGAATCTATGGATATTTTGGCCTCTGGCAAATGCATCGCTTTCACCGGTAAAGTTTCAAACAGAAACGGCGAAAAAAGCATCATCATCGAAGCGGTCAAGGAGATTTAGTTATACAAACTCATCGCTTTCTCTTTGCTTTCGGCGAAAATTGTTTCCAACGCTAGGACGACAGTTTTGGAAAGCTTTTTTATGGTTTCAAGTTCCGGCTTTTTGAATTCGCCTAAGATGAAATTTATTACCGCCTTCTCCCCTTTTGGTTTTTTTATCTTGCCGGAAGGCGCCCTAGGCGCAATGCCTATTCGTATTCGCAAAAATTCTTCGCTTTTTAATGCCTTGATGATAGATTGGAGGCCGTTGTGCCCGCCGGAAGAACGATTGAAAGAAATCTTCATTTTTCCTATGGGCAAATCGATGTCGTCGTAAATAACCACGAGATCCTTGAGGTCTTTTTTTGATTTTACCAAAGGCACCACAGCGCGGCCGGAATTATTCATGAATGTATCCGGCGTTAGAAATTTTATTTTCTGCTTATTGTTTTCTTTGTCCAATTTTTTCTCGATCAAACCGACCAAAATGCGCCCGGTATTATGCCGAGTATTTTCGTATTCCGTTCCGGGGTTGCCCAAGCCTACTACTAGTTTCATATCCCCAATAATAACACATTATTTTTTTTAGCTCTACTTTTATTACAAAACAATACTTCCCATCAAGTCAAGAATGTTTCGTGGTATAGTATGGCCTATGGACGAGAAAATCCCAGAGAAAAAATCCGGATGGCAGTCGTTTTGGGAAATGGTGCGTTTCGCGCTTTTGGCGCTCCTCATCGTGGTGCCCATCCGTGCTTTCGTGGCGGAGCCTTTCATCGTATCCGGTTCTTCCATGGTTCCGACCTTTGAGGACGGCGACTACCTCGTAATAGACAAACTTTCTTACGAACTTGGTAGTCCGGAACGTTACGATGTGGCCGTCTTCCGCTACCCCAATGACCCAAGCAAATTTTTCATCAAAAGAATCATCGGCCTGCCTAACGAGACAATTGATATTGCCGGCGGCGTCGTGACCATCAGGAACGAAGGTAATCAGGAGGGTTTCATTCTGGAGCAGCCCTTCGTTGAGAACCCTTCGGACTCGGAGACACATTTTGAGCTCAAGGACAATGAGTATTTCGTAATGGGCGACAACCGCAGGGCAAGCTCCGACTCCAGATATTGGGGCGCCGTCAATAAAGAATTTTTAACCGGCAGAGCGCTGGTACGGCTTCTACCTTTCAATAAAATTAATATTTTGCCGGGAAATTACCAGATAGAAAAATAAAGTTATGAAAAAAGTAGCGCGTGTGGCCAAAACCAAGGCCGCCGAACTTGCAGCTCCGAAAGGGATGAGGGACTTGATGAACGAGGAGTATTATGCTTTTCAGGGTTTCTTTGAAAAAGCCCAGGAGGTCGCGGTGTATTACGGATTCAAGCCCATCGAAACGCCAATGTTGGAACAGGAAGACCTGATAACCGGCGGCATCGGGCGGGGCACGGACATCGTGGACAAAGAGATTTATACTCTAAAAACCAAGGGTGGGGACCATCTGGCGCTCCGGCCGGAACATACTGCTCCCCTCATGCGGGCGTACATTGAGCATGGTATGCAGAATATGCCCCAGCCGGTAATGTTCTACCAATACGGACCGGTCTTTCGTCATGACAAACCACAGCGCGGGCGCTATCGGCAGTTTTGGCAGTTTGATGTTGATTGCCTCGGCAGCGATAAGAGCATTATGGATGCGCTGGTGATCAAGGCCGGCATATCCATGCTGGAAGAGGCGGGGGCCAGCGGGCTTTCCATTGACATCAACTCTATCGGAGACAAGGAATGCCGGAACATATATCTCAAGGAGCTCACAAGCTATTACCGGAAAAACTTGGGTAACTTGCCATCAATAGACCGGGAACGGCTCAAGAACAACCCTCTCCGGATACTTGACTCCAAGGAAGAAAAAACCGTTACCATAAATGAGGGCGCGCCGGATTCTATTTCGTACCTCTGCGCTTCCTGCAAGAAACACTTCAAGGAGGTCCTGGAATATCTGGAAGAAATGGGCATACCTTACAACCTGAACAAGAATCTCGTGCGGGGTCTTTCATATTACAGCCGCACCGTATTCGAAATAAAGGGCGAATCGGGCGAAGAAGGCAGTCTCCCTCTCGCTCTTGCGGGCGGCGGACGCTACGATTATCTGGCAAGGCAGGTAGGGGGCAAACGCGACGTTCCGGCAGTTGGGATGTCCATCGGTGTGGACCGAATAGTTTCCGCCGCCTGGTACAAAAAACTCTCTCCGCGCATATTGAAAAAACCAAAGATGTATTTTATCCAACTCGGCGCAGATGCGAAATTAAAAAGTTTAAACGTGATAGAGATCTTAAGAAAGGCCCATATCCCTATTGCCCAGTCACTTTCCAAAGACAGTCTGGGTTCCCAGCTGGCCATTGCCGAACGCCTTTCTATCCCCTATGCCATAATATTCGGCGTTAAAGAGTCCCTGGAAAATACCGCTATAGTCCGCGACATGGCTAGCCGCTCCCAAGAAACCGTCAAACTGGAAAAGCTTCTGGAGTATCTAAAAAATCTCAAGTAGAAAATGAAGGCAATCCTGCAACAAAAGGAAAAAGTTCTGCGCAAGGTCGCAAAGGAGGTGCCCGTTTCGGATATAAAGACACCCAAGATAAAAAAAGTTCTGAAGGAAATGTCCGACGCCCTCAAGAGTCAGGATGACGGCGTGGCTATCGCAGCGCCCCAGATAGGATATGCGCTCCGGATATTCGTTGTAGCCGGAAAAATTTTCACGAGAGAGTTTTCTGGGCGGGGTCTTTCGGAGCGCGAAGAGCGCGAGAATGAGCGTACGGCGAGTACGCCGGAACGCGACCCCGCCAAGAAAGATTCTCAAGTGAAAAATATGATATTTATCAACCCTAAAATCTCAAAGCTCTCCAGGGAAAAGACCTGGGTGCCCGAAGGCTGCCTTTCGGTCAGGTGGCTCTACGGCAAAACTCTGCGCGCCAAAAAAGCCACAGTCGCCGCCTACGATGAACACGGCAAGAAATTTACCCGCGGTGCCTCCGGTCTCCTCGCGCAGATTTTCCAGCACGAGACAGACCATCTGGACGGTATCCTGTTCATAGACCACGCCAAGGATATAAAAGAAGAGCTGCCGGCTAAGTAATTTTTAAAGCATGGAAAGCAACATACCGGAAAAATTCAATTTTGCATTTTTTGGAGGAGAGCCTCTTGCTGTTCCCGTGCTGCAAAAATTATACGAAGGCGGACTTGTTCCCGGCCTTATCATAAGCAACCCGGATAAACCTCAAGGGAGAAACTTGGAAATAGCTTCCCCGCCTACCGCCGAGTGGGCTAAAAAAAATAGCATCCCCTTAATTCAACCTGAAAAATTAACAAAAGAAGGAATACGGAATAACTTTGATTTTTTTGTAGTGGTGTCTTATGGAAAAATAATTCCTAAGGAAATTCTGGACCTGCCTAAACTGGGAACAATCAATATTCACCCCTCTCTTCTTCCGTACTATCGCGGTCCTGCCCCTATTGTGGCCGCTATTTTAAATGGGGATACAGAAACAGGCGTAACTATTATAAAAATAGATGAGGAAATGGACCATGGACCAATACTCGCTCAAGAAAAAATTGCTCTGTCTGGAAATGAATCTATACAGGATTTAGAGAAATCTTTAGCAGAATTAGGGGGTAAATTACTGACAAAAGTTATCCCCGAGTTTATTGCCGGTAAAATAAAAATCATAGAACAAGACCATGGCCGGGCCACTTATGTAAAAAAAATAGTAAAAGCGGACGGAGAAATTAACCTGGAAGACAATCCTCTAAAAAACTGGCGCAAATTCCGCGCATATGCCTCCTGGCCCCGCACTTTCTTTTTCAAAAATGGCAAGAGAGTCATCGTCATCGACGCCGCGCTCGAAAACGGCCAGTTTGTAATAAAAAAAGTATTACCAGAAGGCAAAAAAGAGGTTCCCTGGGAACAGTTTGAGAAACCCTAGTATTTCGAAGTAAACGGATTCCTTTTGGAAAGACCTTTGAGCATTTTCTTCACGCTTTTGGCTCCGCGCAGGAATAGCGTCTCTGCCCTGCCCTTTTCCTTGCTTATTTCGTTAAAAAGCATTTCCTTAACGCTGTCTATGGCAGAGTAAAGGTCCTCATTGTCATTCGCCGCATAAAAATTCTTGCCGTTGATATTTAAAGAGCAATCGGCGTGGAACACTTCCCCAGCCTTGTGATGATTGGTGCTGCGGAAGATATCCAGTAGCACCTTCACCTCTCCCCCTTCCTTTTCCCGGCGCGACAGTAATTTTTCCAAATTTGTTACTCTCTTGAGCGCATAGTCCCGTATCTCTTCGGTCAGCTCGACATTCTTGCTTTGTAAATTTATCTGCATGTGTTAATTATAGCACATTTTTGTTGTAGTAAAAAAATACGGAGCTTTAAAGAAAACGCGTCAGGGCCTTAAGCAAAATATCAAGCTCCATGGTCGCGACACCCACGACCTTGTCCGCGCCACCGTAGTAAAGATACAAAACCTTATCCTTCTCGACCATGCCGCAGGGGAAAACAACATTTCGGACTATTCCCTCTTTCTCATACTGCTCTTCGGGCGCGAATACGGGGTCGGTGGTCCGGGCAAGTACCAGCGTCGGGTCCTTCAGGTCGAGAAGGGCGGCGCCTATGCGGTAAGTATTGTGATTTTTAGAAATGCCGTGGTATAGAAGGAGCCAGCCGTGCTTGGTTTTTAGCGGCGGCGCGGAAATGCCGACCTTAGCGCTGTCCCAGGAATTCGCCCGAGGTCCGAGAACTCGTATGCATTTGTCCACGGATTCGTGTTCCCAGTCCAACGTATCCACGTAATCCCCGCAAATTTCTCCGCCGACACGGTGCACAATGAAATATTGTCCTCCGATTTTTTCCGGAAAAATGCAGGCGTCCTTGTCGTCAAAACCGGCAGGAGTGATTACCCTGGGTTTTGCCCACTGCCAATTTTTGGCTACAAAATCTTTTTCTTTTATCGAAGTTACCGCCACACGCGGAGGATTTACCCCGTCATAAGCGGTATAACACATGTAAATGGTATCCCCAATCTTTGTAAGACGCGGGTCCTCGCAGCCGGAATTCCCGCCCGGCACTTTTTTGGATTCAAAATCTTCCCGGGGCCGGTACACTGGCGAAGGGTCCCTTGCCAGTATGTTTTCACCGTCCTTGGTACTGGCATACCCAAATACGGAAGTATTGTCCGCTGACAGGGCGCGGTAAAGTATGTGGGTCGTATCGCCGATTCTTATCGCAGCCGGGTTGAGCGTTGCCCGCGCTTCCCATGCATGCGTTGGCTCGGGCTCGATAATCGGATTTTTTGTTGAGCGGCTGAAGCGCACGGAAATATTTTGCTCCGGCATGGACGCGATCAGGTCGTTTAAATTTACGCTGGCTAAACAGGTAGTGGTATCGGCCCCTCCGTAATATATAGACAGCGTGTCCCGGACGAGCACGGCGCCGGTCGGAAAAATAACGTCGGGCACATGCCCGATAAGCTCATATGGCTCTTGAGGCACGAGTACCGGTCCCGTAGTGCGGCCCACGATCCTTTCCGGATTATTTTGGTCCAAAAGCAATGCTTCTATGCCGTAGACCCGGTCCAGATTTTCTCCGCCGGCAAAGTAATTTTGGATATGGGAATAAATCAAAAGCCAGCCTTCCTTGGTTTTTACCGGCACGGCTCCGACCTCCACATGGTCTGCCTGCGTTCTCCGCGGATCCAGAATATAACGCTCCTCATTTTTGGACCATTTTTCCCAAAAGATAGGGTCCCAAAGCTCCTCGATTTCATTCGCCTGGGCAATGGCAATCTTGGCCGGTGGCGCATCGGTGTTCATTGAAAAAATAACTGTGACTTTACCGTTCACACGCTCGGGAAAAAGCGCCATGGCTTTGGCATTGAAAGGGGTCACCAAATGCCGTTCGGTCGTTTTTTTCAGGTCTTTTGAAACCGCCACCGCCACTTTAATGCCTGCGGCATTAAATGGGTAGTTTGAGAGAGCCGTGTAGAAAATATAGTATTTTCCTTCAAAAAAAGTCAGGCGGGGATCCTCGCACCCGTATTTTTCCCACTTTTCTTGGGGTGATATGAACTGAACGCAATTTTTAAAATGGATGCCGTCCGTACTCCGGCCCAGACCAATACTTGATATGCGTGAAGGGTCCCGCAGTTTGTCCTCGGCACTTATGGCCCGGTATACACCATAAAAAGTCCGCCCGGTTTTAAGCACGCTCATATTAAAAGAGGCATACGCCTCCCAATAATGTTCTTTGTAAGGAATCAGGATCGGATTGTGGTGGGATTTTTTTACTACGAACATGCGTTTTCTCCGTTACTTGCTGGCTTTTCTTGTTAATATAGGCGCGCCGGTACGGACCAGCTCCTCAAGGAAAAGATTCAAGTCGGCCGTGGCGACACAGGAAACTTTGTCCGCGCCTCCATAATATACAAAGAGCACTCCGTCTTTTACAACCGCGCCGCAGGAATAAACCACCCCGCTCTTGTAGCCTTCGTTCTCATACCATTCTTCCGGCTCAAGTATGGGTTCTGCCGAACGGTATAGCACCTTGGTCGGGTCTTTCAGGTCGAGTATCATCGCCCCCATCTTGTAACGGTCGGGGTTTCTGTAATCCATAGCATGATAAATTACCAACCAGCCGTACTTGGTTTTGATGGGCGAAGGCCCTACGCCGCGAAACCAGCTGTCCCAGTTCCGCGTCTCGTCCACTGGCCTACTGTTGTCGCTTTTTATAAATTTTTTTCCGTTCAGTTCTTCCAGACTGTCAAAATAATCTACGAGTATCTTTGGCGCGAAGCTGTGGAGAATCGCGTACTTGCCTCTTATTTTCTCCGGAAAAAGCACCCAGTTCTTGTGTATCTCGCCGGGCGGAGAGATGAGCACCGGCTCTTTCCATTTGAATCGCTTGTTGATGAAATCTTCCAGACTGATGGAGGTAAGGGCTATGCGCAGCGACCCCCAGCCGTCAAAAAGCGTATAGAGCATATAAACTCTGTCGCCCAAAAGAGTAAGCCTGGGATCTTCGCAGCCGCCGCCCCATCCTCCGCCGGACGAATACAAGACCATGGGATCAGAAATGTAAATGACCGGCCTTTTTTTGCTCCAGTACGCGAGAGCTTTGCCGCTACGGTCGAAAGAAAAACCGTCTTCGCTTGATGCATAACCCAAAACGGAAATATCGCTCGAGCCAATCGCTCGGTAGATCACATGCACCTTGCCGTCGTGTATTACCGCACTCGGATTGAAAGCGGCTTTGGACTCCCAGTATTTTCCGCTCTCCGGCACGATAATCGGGTTTTTCCTTGACCGCTTGAGTTCCAGCGGCGACTCTTTTTTACTTAAAACTTTTTTGCTCGTCCGGCGCGCAGCTTTTTTAACAACTGTCTTTTTTTTAGCGGCAACTCTTACCTTCTTTTTTACTGTTTTTTTCCTTTTAAGCTCGGCCATAATTATCTTCTAGTCTGACAATGTCTTCTTCGTCAAAGTCCCCGAAGCAAATTTCCAGCAACGCCGCCCCTTCGGGGCCCGCTTCGACCCTGTGTTTTTCTCCGATTTCGACCATGAATTCGTCTCCGGGCTTTGCCTCTGTTTTCTTGTCCCCTACGGTTATCTGCGGATTGCCGGAAATTATTTTGTAAAATTCTTTCCTCCGTTCATGGTACTGAAGGCTCCAGGCCCCGTTGGGATTGAACGTGTGAATTTTTACCGAGGTCTGTTCGTTTTTGGTAAATTGCTCAAATTGACCCCACGGCCTTTTTATGATAAGTGTTTTCATACCTAAGTGCTTATTTAATTATACAATACATTATAAACCCAAGTAGCTTTTTAACCAATCCACTCCCTTATCAGCTTTTCCGTTTCTTCAGGGGTTTTAACGGGAATTGTCTCGAATCCGGCTTCTTTTACCGAGTAATCGTTGCCGCCCGGAAAAAGCCCATCTCCCACAAAAATAACATCTTCTTTTTTCAAACCGGCCTTGTTTAAAAATCGCTTGAGCCCCACGGCCTTGTTGAATCCTTTGGGTAGGATATCGATACTCGAAGTTCCGTTTATTAAAATAGTCACTTCCGGCAGTTTTGGCTCGAGCATGGCTTTGATTTTTTCTCTCTTGCGTCGGTCAGGGTCAAAACGGAGTTTTATAGCTACCGGAGCCTGTTGGCCGTTCGGTGTAAAAGTGATTTGCGTATCTCGGTCTTCTATTATTTTCCCGTACGGATTTGGCGGTATCTCGTATTCCGGAGAATCAATGATTTCCTGTAATAATTTTTTTACCCTGTCTTTTACTTCCGTGTGGAGTGGCTCTTTGTCGGTAAGCACCCATGATTTTTTCTCTTCATTGTATTCATATCTCTGGCTGCCGCTCGTGGGCAACAGGGTAAAGTTACGAATATAAGGCATCATTGAGCTGTCATTTAAGAACGGGGGAAGAAACTGGGTTTGCATCTGTTCGAAACTGCCTCCGGCTATGGCGATAACTTCTTTCTTTTGAATTAATTTTTTAATTAAATTCGCCATGCTGTCCGTGATCAGGGTCTTGCTCGCGGTCAGCGTACCATCTACGTCAAAAGCGACAATTTTTTTATCTGGCAGCATCTTTTTTTGATGTCTTATGCTTGACTACGGCTTCTTTGACCAGCCCTGACGAACTCCGTATCTTGCCGCCATCGCCGACATTGAAGACCATTTCGATTCCCAGGCGCCTGCAAAGCTCGTACTCCGGGATATTGCTTTGTTTCCTGTCGCCTCCGTTGGCAAAAATGTGCGGTCGTATCAGTTCGATCTCTCGGCATACGGAAATGTCCTCGGTATTCTCTTCGTGGCTCGTAATATGTACGCGGTCCACGAACCGGAAGGATTCGATTATCTCCTTGCGGTCCTCCTCGGGCATGAATACGAATCCTTTTTTGAAACGGAGCCAGTTGTCATTGTTAATGACAACGACAAGTTCATCGCCCAGCTTTTTGGCTTCCTCGAACAGGCGCAGGTGCCCGATATGCACCGGATCGAATCCTCCGCTCACCATAACCACTTTTTTATTTTTCTTTGACACGGCTTACTTCAATAAAAACCGTAGCGTGGAAACGACACGGATTTTCTTGTATTCCGGCGAACCCGGGTCTTTGTCGGAAATGTCGAAAACCCCCTGGTTGCCCCGGGTGATTTTCCCCAGGCCCGAACCGGCTTCGTTGGCAAACTGCTCCGCGGAGGCTTTGGCGTTTTTTATCGCCTCGGCGAGCATTTGGGGCTTTATGGAATTGATGTCCGAAAATTGGAATTCGATGGAATTTTGGTTTAAAGTCACTCCCTGCTTTACCAGTAAGAGCGTGTCTTTGGAGGCCGAGCGGACCAGGTCAACTTTCTCGGTGTAAACGGAAAGCTGGGTGTTGGAATTGTACCGGAACAGGGCTTCGCGGTAAGTATCCTGGTAGATATTCACCGGCGCCACATTTATTTCCGACTCCTCGAAACCTTTTGTCTTTAGAAAAGATTTTATGGCTTCCGTATTCTTGGCTATTTCCGCATATAGCGTGTCGATGTCGTTGGATTTGACTTCAAAATTAAGGGACCAGATTGCCACATCGGCTTTGACTATCCTCTCCGAGAGGCCTTTGACCTCCACATAGGAGCCCTGGTCGGAGAATCCCCGCGCGCCGAAGAAAAATGCCGCGGAAAAAACCAGAAACACTCCGCCGATAATCCACGCCCAAGAAATTTTATTGTTTTCCATATTAAGTATATTATAACACAATTTATTACTCTTTTATGATATAACCTACTCTCTTTTTGTTTTTCCTGCTTTCTTGTCCAACATCGCTTTTTTTGCCAAGAGCCTTTTTTTAGTCTTGTGCGAATGCCTTGATTTTTTCTTGGGACTCAGAGTTGTGCCTCGTTTTGCCATAAAATTTTTTTGTTATTTTTAATACCACTTTAGCTGGACAACCTCTATATCTTTTCCGCCCGCGTTTACAAGCTCTTTGAAGCGAGCCACATCGCTAAAGCCTTCGGGTGTGCGGTAATGATACGGATATACTTTTTTTGGCGCAAATGCGAGCACCGCGGCCGCGGCCTCCTCTACATCCATGGTATAAGGCAAATTCATGACCACAAACGCCACGTCTATGCCTTGCAGCGCCCGCATTTCCGGAATTCCCGAGGTATCGCCGGAAATATACGCGCGCGCTCCACCTTGCTCTATGACATAGCCATTGCCGCGGCCCTTGGTGTGAAAAGCATCCCTAGACTCGGGCAGATTGTACATGGGTATCGCTTCTATCTTAAATCCCAGGATTTCTTTCGTCTCGCCATTTGCTATCATTGACACTTGGGGCATAAGCTCCGCCGGCATTTTTAGAGCAACGGCCTCGGGCATAACGATAGTGGTTTTGTCTTTGGCGAGCGCTTGGAGCGCTATAGGATCCAGATGGTCACCATGAATATCGGTGATGAGAATAATATCCGGCTCGGGCTGGCCGGCGAATTTGCTGGCGTCCACAGGGTCGGCATAAAGAACCTTACCGCCCCAGTTAAGCACAAAGCTCGCATGCTCTATGGGTACCACTTCGGGACCCGTGGCAACATCGCTCGTACCGGTAGGTTTATTGTTCATGGTTAAAAAATAAATTACTGCTAATACTACTACGGCTACAAAAATTAGAATATTTTTCTTCATAATGTTGATGTAAGTAATGCCTTTTAATTTATCTCCATTCCCCCGCTATCCGCCGTTTCAGGGCAAACACACAGCCGAGGGAGAGAAGCATGAGTAATATCTGCGCCAGACACCCGATAAACGGCAGAAGACCCAGAAGCGAGTAAAGAAAGACGCCGAGAAGAATGGTCTTCCAGGATACTTCCAGTCCTTTCTTGGAAAAATAACGGTAAGCGATGCTACCCACGATGACCGGCGCCATCATCCAGCTAAACAAGGAGAGAATCACAAAACCCAGGAGGCCAATAATACCGACAGGAATTCCCACTACCGATACGAGAAGCAGGATGGAAATTACGGGCATGGCGACAAAAACAATTACACCCAGGCCGAGTTCGAAAAACGGGCGCTGTAGGGCCGTATTGATAATTTCCATGCTGTACCGGCGAAATACGAGCCCGAACAGAAGCGCGCCCAAGAGAAGCGCGAAAAATTTCCAGAGTATCAGCGCGGAAAATATGGCGCCGAAGGCTAGAGAGGAAAGGTTTTTGCCCGCCCCTTTTCTGGCCTCAAAATCTATCCGGCCTTTGACGACCGCCCCTTCCTCGAGCACCATCTCCTTTTTTGCCTTGTAGGTGATATTGCCTTCTATGACCGCGCTCTTGCCCAGGGTTACTTGATCCGCGTCAATTTTGACATCGCCGCCTATCGGGGCATTGATGTAAACATTGCCTCCGCCGATCCGGAGCTCTCCCCCAACCGGCGAGTCTATCCGGATATTGCCACCGCCCAAAACCGCGTCCCCGGCTATGCCGGGTCCTCCTACGGTTATCTGACCGCCACCGACTATCAGATCTCCCGCTATCTTGCCCTGAATAACAACTGTGCCTCCACCTGCACGCACATCATCCCCTACATTTGAGAGGATGATAATATTGCCTCCTCCGGCAATTACGTCTCCAAGGACCTCGCCGCTTATGAGGATGCTGCCGCCTACGGCTACTACGTCGCCCGAAGCGTCCCCGGCGCTGGTGACGTTCCCGCCGGTTAGGTACAAATCTTCCGTAATCTTCTCACTGCTCCCGCTAGAGGGCTGCTCTCCCAGCCGGAAATCTGCGGAGAAAGTCATCGCCGGAATCATTAATATAACGAGCACCAGCCCCGATACGATAATTTTTTTCATAATATTTATGTAATTAATTTTATATGCTTATTTTAGCATAAAATTTAAAGCGTGTCCTCGAGAGAATAATCGTAACTCTCCGTTATGACCATGCCGCCGAAGCTCAAGTAATAATTGGCGACCACGAGCGCCCCGATTATCGCCAGCACCGCAAAACCGTTGCCCAGGAGATCTTTGTGGTGGTCACGCATTTTGATAATGATGTAAAGGAAAAGCGCCAAGGCGATAATGACAAAGACAAGGGCCATAAGTGTGTTTAGCGTGTTGCGCGGCGACGCGACGAGCTTTTGCCAAAGCGAGGGCTTGCCCTGTACTTCCTTTTCCGCGTTTAGCTCTTGCGCCCCGAGTAATGGCTCCCCGTTCTCCGCGGGCATTGTCTCTCCTGCCGCAACTTCCGCCACGGTCTCCAGACCGAGAACTCCCGTTTCGCCGGATAAAGTCTCTTCTTTAGGCGCCACGGCAACGGTTTTTGGTAAAGACAGCGATGCAGGCATCGGGTTCGCGTAAACCTGCGCCACAAATATTGTCTGCTGGCCTTTGTACAATCCGCGCGCTACGCCCGTACCTATTTCCGTATAATTCGCCTTAACAATATTTGCTTTGTGGGAAGGACTTTTGAGCCAAGCGACCGTAACGTCCTCCGAATCCCGGAAATTCACCGCCAGGTTCTCTCCGGCATACTGGTATTTATAGCCCGCAAGCTCAATCCAATACCACGGGGTCTTGCCTTCGGGACTGGTGTGCGCGAAATAGCCCGAGCTGGCCATATCTTCCGCTTTCATCTGGGCCGCGAGTGTAAGCTCCGGGTTCATCGAAAGGGCCGGCAGGTTTTCCGTCTGTCTTTCTTGGTTGGTCAGTTCTCCCAAAACC
>CAZWXV010000001.1:41185-77788 GCA_964637995.1 uncultured Candidatus Saccharibacteria bacterium | reverse complement strand
CAATTTGAGGACGGCATACACCTATCATTGTTTCGTAGACGGTGAGGACGAAATATTGCCGAGCCAGCTTACGGCGCTAAATTACGCCCAAAGCTGCCCTCTGGGGGGCTACGGCACATCTTTTGAGACTGACAGCGGCAATGCCAATGATTTCAATGACCAGGAGATATATTATTTTGCGGAGGATGAAGAGGGGATAGGCAGTCTCTGGAAACTCTCCGGCCCTTATGCCGGGGTGCCCACACCCACACCCGTGCCCACGAGACTTACCCCGGAGGAACTGGAGTTAGACATAAACCTATCCGGTTTTTTTGTAGTGGGCGCTGAAGCTCCGGGCGGCGACCAGAGACAGCCGTTCATTACCATGCGCATGGTCGGCGAAATTAAATTTAGAAATTTAGCCACCCCGTTCTTCCTGCAGACCTCGGTGTCGCAACGGCTGATAGATATATAAAAAAAAATGAGAATAATTTTTTTAAAAAACAAAAATAAGCTCACGGCCGTTCATTCGGGGTTTACCTTGGTTGAAACCCTGGTCGCCATTTCCATTTTTTCCCTGTCCATTTTGGGTCTTATAAGCGTTTTGTCCCAGGGTATTGCCGACATAAATTACGCCAAGCAAAGAATGGTGGGGGAATATCTCGCGCAGGAGGGGATAGAATATGTCCGGAACATACGCGATACCTATACCCTTTACCACCCGCAAAGTGGCCAAGATGGTTGGGATGACTTCAAAGCCAAACTAGCGCCCTGTGTGGGGGTCACCTGCGGCGTTGATCCTTTACTCCCGGGCTCTGATGCCGGATCCGTATTCCAATGCCCTCCGGAAAACTGCGACTTATTTCTCAACAATGGCGCCTACAACATAAGTATTTATGGCGGAGCGAACACCGGCTTTCGCCGACGAATGCAAGTAGTGGAGACTACCGCCGATGAAATGGAAGTGTATGTCAGCGTCAACTGGGCACAGGGCTCGGGCAACAAAGAGGTTAAATTTTATGAGACCTTGTTTAATTGGATGCAATAATGATGAAAAAAAACACAAAACACAATAGCGGGTTCGTCATTCTCTTTGCGGTTACCCTTGCCGCGCTCCTCTTGAGCATAGCCCTTGGCGTCGGAACGATTGCGGAGAAAGAAGTTAGATTCCGCACGTCTGCGGCGGCCACGAACCATGCTTTTTTTGCCGCGGACACCGGCATTGAATGCGCGCTCGACAACAATAAATCCGGGGACATCGCATTTACAGACGGCGGGCCGGGTACCATATCCTGCCTAGGTGGCTCAATCCCGCTTGAGGGGTCTTCCTCGCCCTGGAGCTTCGTGTTGCCAGGACTTGGGGCAACTAACGCTTGCGCTACGGTAACCGTGACTAAAAATCCGCCGTTCACTACCGTAGTATCCAAGGGATATAATTCCGGGAACGACTTATGCGAGTCCGCCGGGGGCAACCGCGTGGAACGCGAACTCCGGGTTGTATTCTCCACGATTACCGAAGAGTTCATTCATCCCATTGGCTGGTGGACATTCGATGAGGGCAGCGGCCCCACTGCCTTCGATTCCTCGGATAGCGGTACGAACGACGGCAGCTGGAACGGCTCCGGTACTCATTACGCCTCCGCCCTGGGGGGCTACGCCGGACAGTTTGCTGCCGCGAACAATGATTATGTTTATTTGAACGACCCGAGTTCGCTTCAGCCGACTTCCGCAGTCACGGTTGCGGCCTGGTTTCAGACCTCGAGCCCCACCCAGAGAATTTTCCGGAAGAGATTATACGGGTATGGTCTGGACATGAATGGCGGCAGGGTTTCCTTTAACGCCTATGATATTGCCAAAACCAACCACTCCATTACCAGCTCCGCTACTTACAACGACGGAGAGTGGCACCATGCAGTGGGTGTTTACGATGGCATAACCGTCGAGCTTTATATAGACGGGAGCCCCGAAAACTCGGTTTTGTTTTCCGCCCCGGCGGGAATATATTATGAGCCGGGAGGCATAGCTATCGGCAAAGACGGCAATGGCGCGAGCGGGCAGTTCACCGGCCTCATTGACGATGTGCGCCTTTACGATGTCCCGCTTACCGAGACAGAGGTCTCAAATTTGTACGACGGAACCCTGCATTAATGAAATGGATAAACCGGAGGCCAGCAAAGATATCAGACAAAGGATAAAAAAGCTTCGCAAGGAAATTGCGCGGTTGCGCGAAGAATATCATGTGAAAAATGTGCCCAGCGTCACCGACGATGTGTATGATTCTCTGACCCGCGAGCTGAAAGAACTTTTGGCAAAATATCCCGAATTCCAAGACCCGAATGCGTCGGAAAACAGGGTCGGAGGAAAAGCTCTGGATAAATTTGTAAAAGTAAAGCACAAAAAGCGCATGCTCTCTCTTAATGACGCTTTTAGTGTTGAGGAACTAAAGGACTGGGAAAAAAGGGTCAAAAAACTTTTGGGCCAAACCAGAGAAGCGGATTACTTTTGTGAAGTCAAGTTTGACGGGCTGGCGGTGTCGCTCATCTACGAAAGAGGGCGATTTGTGCGAGGGGCTACGCGGGGGGACGGGGAAGTAGGCGAAGACATCACCCAAAACCTCCGGACCATCCGCTCCATTCCTCTGGTACTCAGGGAACCCTGCCCCGCCTATCTTGAAGTCCGCGGCGAGGCGGTCATGGCAAAAAAAACTCTTGAGAAATTGAACCGTGCCAATGCAAAAGTCGGCAAGGTTTTGTTTGCCAATACCCGCAACGCCGCAGCGGGAAGTTTGCGTCAGCTCGATCCAAAACTTGCTGCCGAGCGCGAGTTGGATTTTTTCGCTTACGATATTGCCGAAAGTCGAGGCGGAAAAACTCTGGTGGCCCATTCCGATAAGCACCGGTATCTCAAAATGCTGGGGTTTCCCATAGATTCGCACGACGCAATTTGCAAAAACCTTGATGAGGCCATAGAGTTCGTAAACAAATTTGAAAAAATTCGCGCCGGATTTCCCTACGGCACAGACGGAGTGGTGGTGTCGGTAGACGACCTCGAGCGGGCGGAAGTGCTCGGAGTGGTAGGTAAAGCTCCGCGTTATATGGTGGCCTTCAAGTATCCCGCCGAACGGGCAACTACTGTGGTGCGGGATGTAAAAATAAACGTTGGCCGCACCGGGGCGCTGACGCCGCTCGCGATATTCGACCCTACACTCGTGGCCGGTTCCACGGTCGGCAAAGCGACGCTTCACAACATGGATCAGATAGAACGGCTCGACCTGCGTATCGGCGATACGGTGGTTATCGAGAAAGCGGGGGATGTTATTCCCGCTGTGGTGGAGGTGCTTACGCGCATGCGCACGGGCAAGGAGAAGAAAATAAAAATGCCGGACAAGTGTCCGGTATGCGGCAGTGCGGTCGAGCGCAAGGAAAAAGTCGCGTATTATTGCACCAATAAAAATTGTCCGGCTAAAAACGAACGGTACTTGGAGCATTTTGTGTCAGTGTTTGAGATTTACGAACTGGGCCCGAAAATTTTACGCCGTTTCAAAGATGAAGGGCTTATCACCGACGCGGCAGACATTTTTACTCTGGCGAAAGAAGACATACAAGTACTGGAACGCTTCGGTGAAAAGTCGGCGGAAAATATTATCCAGGAAATAGAAAACAAGAAAAAAGTATCCTTCGCGCGGTTCCTGCGGGCGCTGGGAATTCTCCACGTGGGCGAGGAGACGGCGCGGGATATTGCGGAGCATTTCGGCACGCTGGAAAAGCTCATGGCCTCTGCTTTGGAGAATTCTTCGGAGCTAGACAGCATAGAAAACATAGGACCGGCGGTATCTAAAAGTTTAAGTGATTTCTTTCATGATAAAAATAATTTGAATTTTATAAAAAAGCTGGGGAAAAATGGTGTAGTGGTGGAAAAAATGCCAAAGAGAAAAGCAGGAAAGTTTACCGGGCTGCAGTTTGTACTTACCGGCACTCTCGCCCGAATGTCCCGGGAAATCGCCAAGGAGCGGATACTTGCCTTGGGCGGCAAGGTTGCGGGCTCGGTCTCCCAAAATACTTCCTACGTCGTTGCAGGCGAAGAACCCGGCTCGAAATTCACAACAGCTAAAAAGTTGGGTGTGAAAATTTTAAACGAAGAGAAGTTCCTGAAGCTCTTAAACCAAGGTAAGTAATCTATTACGTAATACTTTACGTAAATTACTTGCCCTTGCTTTTATAGAAGTAGTAAAGAGCCAAAGGTGCCGCCCAGTTCGCGAACCTTTCAATAAAGTCGAGCCATGATTGCCCGACCAAAGGCCGCACCAATGCGGTCCAAAAGCCCCAGAATGCCGCCCAAAGCAAAACCGGCTTAACCGGTCTGATTAAAACTATCGCCGCGACCAGAATATCTGTGGCGCCCACGAGCATTAGCAAAGTTGCCGCCGTTTCCGCGCCAGCTCCCGTCAACTGGCTGATCCAGGCTATCCAGTCAGCCTTGCCTCCTACTGCGAGCAATCCATGACCCAAAAATTCTCCGGCTACGCCTATCCGGAGCGCCCACTCAAACTTTTTTTCGTTAGACATAAAAAGTTAAAAGTTGTTAATAAGACCTTAATTATAGCATTTTTTCGAAAATTTGCGGTGGCGATGTCCCGAAGTTAGAACCGAAAAGGTTTAATTTCAGAAGTGTTGATAAGATCGTGAGGGATTTAAGACGAATCCACAAGGAAAATCCTGCCTTATTCGATGTCCCTACTTTTGCTCAAAAACAGTATTAACTACCCATTCCGGCGGTGTTTACATTGACAAGAAGGGCGTTGTAAAAAGACGAGGTTCCTTGCTACCTTCTAGCATCGCCTTGAGCTCTGCGTTCGGTTCGCCAAGAAGTTCGCCTGAGATCGATCCCGTAAGAAAAATTTCTTTTGCCGCATCCCTATTGTTCGCTAGGTGTTGGATGAGTGCTTCGGAGTCTTTGTATCGTTCAATGACGACTGCTTCCAATTTGTCCTCGTTGATGTAGACATCGTACTGCAATGTTCCATTGTCCTTGGCTCGCGCAATCTCAATGCACTCCGCGGACAAGCGCTTGAACTCCTCAAGTTTGCCCTCGTGAATCTTGAACCGGGCGATACCCAACAGCTCACTTGATTTTTTATTCATATACATTATTTTAACAAATCTTCTACAGAAATGTCGAGTGCCTTTGCAATTTTTGCTATAACTTGAACGCTCGGCTTTTGCACAGAATCGCCCTCATAGTTCGAATCCCTCTAGGGTTCTTATATTTTATCACTTTTCAGTTTTAGAAAGTAGCTTAAAACAAGGGTATTTTAATGCTCACTTTTCAAAACTACTGGCGGAGGCGGAGAGATTCGAACTCTCGATGGGAGTAACCCCATGCCACCTTTCCAAGGTGGTGCACTAGACCGCTATGCGACGCCTCCAACACTCTTTAATCTACATTATTTTTTGTAAAAAGAAAGCCGGTATGGCCCGGGTTGCTAAAAAAAGACAAGGTAGTAGAATGAAAAAAGACCAAGGTTTTTTGTGTTTTTCATTATAAATTAACTATAAAAACTCTATGAAAACAAAGATTTTTAGCGTATTGTTTCTAAGTTCGGCCTTATTTGTAGCCCTCAATGCCGAAGCCGCAAACTGCAACTTTACTCGCGACCTGGGGCAGGGCAGCTGGGGCGAAGACGTAAGATGCCTGCAGCAGTATCTGGGGTCTAGCGGTTCCGGCTATTATGGCGCGCCCTACCAGAACTACATGATTCCGGACGGTTTTTTCGGTCCGATGACCACGCAGGCAGTCATGCAATGGCAGACAACGAAGAGCTTACCTCCAACCGGATATTTTGATGCGGCGTCACGGGCAAAATATGTTGAGCCTGCGGGGGGCTATGGCGGAGTCGGCGGTTACTATGGCGGCAATACGGAAGAAGCAAGCGCCAGGCAGAGGATAGACGAGGCGCTCCGGATGATGGAAGACACGCGGGATGAGATAGACGACTCCAATCGCAATACTAGTTCCGCGGAGGACAGTCTAGAGGACGCGGAAGACAATATGCTCGAGGCCGTACATGAATTCTTCGTCAACCGGGATTTTGCCGAAGCTTACAATCTGGCGGACGACGCTTACCGGGACGCGGAAGATGCGTTTGAGGATGCGGGTGGAGACCGAAGTAGTGGCGATAAGGAGGACGCGCAGGACGCAATAAACGACGCGGAAGACGCGATCAATGACGCCGAGGACGAAATAGACGACGCACGCCGCCGCGGGGTAAGCATAACCATTATCCGCCGGGCCGAAAATTTCCTGGATGACGCCGAAGACCGACTTAATGACGCGGAGGACGAATACGATGACAAGAATTATGACGACGCGGAAGATTTTGCGCGGGATGCCGAGAATCTCGCCGAGGACGCGATGGACGAAGTAAATTAGAGAGAAAATGTGACCTAGTGCACGATACTCCCTGGCGGCACTTCTTCCGCAGGGTAGAGGAGCACCGGCCGGCCGCCGGTATCGGCGGCAAGCAACATGGCTTCACTCATAAGGCCCCTCATTTTTCTGGGTTCAAGATTCACGATTAGTGGAACTTCTTTTCCCGCCAAAACAGCGAGGTCGGGAAAAAACTCGGCAATACCTGCCAGTATCTGGCGCTGTTCGCCTCCTAGGTCAAAAATAAGTTTGACCAGCTTGTCCGAATCGGGAATCCGCTCGGCGGAAACTATTTTGCCGATGCGTATATCCAGTTTTTTAAAATCTTCTAAAGTTACCATTATCCATAATTTACACCTTTTTTGCCAAAAAGAAAGTCCAGCATGCTAGTATTTGGTTAAATGAAAAGTATTTTAATCCTTAACAAAAGAGAGGGGGAGACACCGCTTGCCGCGCTCTTGCGTTTGCGTGCCAAGAGTAAAAAATATGAAAATATAAAAATGACCTACGCCGGCCGGTTGGACCCGATGGCGAGTGGAGTGCTTCTTGCACTCTTGGGCGAGGAAGTCAGTAATAAAGAAAAATATTTGGTGCTGGACAAAGAATATGAATTCGAAGTCCTCTTCGGTTTTGCGACGGATACATACGACATCTTAGGCAAAATAGTAAGTTCTAAAGTTCTAACGAACATTGGAACAAAAGATATTACAAAAAACCTAAAGTATTTCAGAGGCAGATTCCGGCAGACATACCCGCTCTATTCGTCCAAGACCGTAAAGGGCAAACAACTCTGGGAGTACGGCAGGGACGAAAAGGCGGTAGAACTCCCCACCCGGGAAGTTACCATAAAAAAACTTAAATTTTTAGGGATTAAAAGAGCAAGCGGACAAAAGCTATTATCAGATATTATAAAAAGGATCGGCAAGGTGGACGGGGATTTCCGGCAGAAAGAAATTTCAAGCATTTGGCGTAAAAAATTGGCCGGCAAAGAATCTGTGAATTTTTATATAGCCGGTTTTGCAATCCGAAGTTCCTCCGGCACATATGTGCGTGCCATTGCCCATGCACTGGGCGAACGTCTGGGGATTCCCGCGCTGGCCTACCGGATAAAAAGGACAAAGGTGGGCTTTTTTGCTAAGATATCGTAATGGCAGCGCAGACGGCTTTAACAATTTTATTCGGGGTTATAGTGACAGGTTTTATGGTGGCGGACCTTGGCTTTTTCAACAAGAAGAGCCACAAGATAGAATTCCGCCCCGCTTTGTATCAGTCCATTTTCTGGATAGCGATTTCGCTCATTTTCGGGGCCCTGATTTATTTTTTTATAGGCAAAGTCACGGCGGTGGAGTTTTTGAGCGCCTATGTCACGGAGAAGATGCTTTCAGTAGACAACCTCTTCGTGATCATGCTCATTTTCAGCTACTTCAAGCTGGAGGAAAAATATCATCACCGCGCCCTGTTCTGGGGTATCCTGGGGGCCATACTTTTCCGGGGTATTTTCATTGTCGCGGGAGCTTATATCATCCACCAAT
The DNA here is from genome assembly GCA_964637995.1 of uncultured Candidatus Saccharibacteria bacterium. GTDB lineage: Bacteria > Patescibacteriota > Minisyncoccia > Phycocordibacterales > UBA9973 > UBA9973. The sequence goes on along the minus strand of CAZWXV010000001.1, from coordinate 69,851 downwards.
TTTACTGGGTGCTCTATATCTTTGGTGCGATACTTTTGTATACAGGTATAAAACTGCTGGCGGAGAAAAAGGAAGAGCATATAGATTTCAAGCATAATAAAGTTATAAAATTCGCGCACAAATTTCTGCCTTTCACCGACACCCATCACGGCGGCAAGTTCTTTTTCCGCGAGAACGGCAAGTTCTTTTTCACCTCCCTTTTCATGGTGGTACTTATGGTGGAGGCGACGGACATAATTTTTGCAGTGGATTCCATTCCGGCTGTTTTCGCCATTTCCCAAAATCTCTTTGTGGTTTTTACCTCCAATATTTTTGCTATTCTGGGGTTGCGGGCCCTTTTCTTCCTGATTGAAAATATTCTGCACCGTTTTCATCATCTTCAAAAAGGACTCGCGATTATCCTCGTGTTCATCGGCGCCAAAATGCTCGCGGGCATTTTTAGCATCCACATATCTTCGTTTTTGTCCTTCGGGGTAATAATGTTCGCCCTCGTGGCGTCTATAGTGCTCTCGATAATCTTTCCTAAAAAGATTTGACCTGGTGTATAATAGGGGATAATGCCTTCATCCGGAGAATTCGCAAAGGAATATGAGAAGCTAAATAAAGCTCAAAAAGAGGCCGTAGATGCCACCGAGGGCCCGGTAATGGTAGTGGCGGGCCCCGGCACGGGCAAGACACAGATACTGGCTCTCCGCATTGCTAATATTTTAATTAATACACAGGTCACGCCGGAAAATATTCTGGCGCTCACCTTTACCAACGCGGGTGTCATCTCTATGCGGGAACGGCTGCTTGAGATCACGGGCGATACGGCGTACCGCGTAAATATTTTCACCTTCCATGCGTTCTGCGAGCATATCATCAAAGAATTACCGTTTTATTTCGAAGAGCTTGAAGGTGCCCGGGTCATAACCGACCTGGAACGGGTGGAGCTAGTGGAGGCCATCCTGCAAAAAAATAAATTTAAAGACCTGGTTTCCTTCCACGACGAGTTTTCTTTTCTCGGGAAGATTGTCGCGGGCATTCTTGCGGTCAAAAAAGAGGGGTTAAGTTCCGAGGAATTCGCGGAGAAAATACCGGAGTGGGAGAAAGAACTTTTAGGCAACGAGGACGCTTATTATAAAAAGGATTACGGCAAGTTTAAAAAGGGCGACCTAAAGCCCACCGAGGCGGAGAAAATACAAAAAAAAATCGGCAAAGCCCGCGAGCTCGGCGAGATTTTCGCTCTCTATCAGAAAGAGCTTTCCCGACGGGGGCTGTATGATTTTTCGGATATGGTTCTGTATGTATTGGTTGAGCTTGGAAAAAACAAAAATCTAAAAGCGGACCTCGGGGAACAGTACCAGTACATTTTAGTCGACGAGCACCAGGACACCAACCAGGGCCAGAATGAAATACTTGAGCTTCTGACCGACGCGCCGCATTTGGAAAAACGGCCCAACATTTTTACGGTCGGGGACGAGAAGCAGTCCATTTACCGTTTTCAGGGCGCGAGCGCGGAGACCTTCCGCAGATTCCGGGATTTGTACGCGGATGTGGCGATTGTGACCCTGACCGAGAATTATCGCTCCAATCAAGACATTTTGGACGGTGCCCACAGCCTTATTGTTAAATCGGAAGGCATGGCGGATAGCGCCAAACTTCATTCCCACGAGAAAGAGAGCGAAAAAATCGCGGTGAGGGAATTTTCCAACTACAAATTCGAACTCCTGTATCTGGCCGAAGAAATAAAAGAAAAAATAAAAAGCGGAGTTGCCCCGAAGGAAATAGCGGTGCTTTACCGCGCGAATAAAAACGTTTCGGATATAAAAACCATTTTCGATTTTTACGGTATACACTACACAATTTTCTCCAAGGACAAGATCCTAGATGACCCGAACATCCGGAATCTCATACATATTTTAAAAGCTGTTTACGACATGAACGATGACCACAATCTGGGCAAGGCCTTGTTCGCAAAATTTCTCCGTCTGGATGCTTACGATGTTGTAAGGATACTGGAAAAAGTGAAATCTTCGCGGGCGGGGGGCAAAAAACATATTTTTGCCGTACTGGAAGACAAAAAGGCGCTCGAGGAGGCGGGCGTTAAGAGCGTGGCGAACTTTATAAATTTTTCCGATACGCTCAAGGAGATGAAAGTCGAATCCTTAAACCAAAATTTCTCTGACTTCTTTAAAACATTTCTCTCGAAAATTGGATACATGGAGTATCTCCTGGCATCAATGGACAGTCGCCTCCAGTTGGTGAAGCTCGACAAGCTACTGGATGAAATCAAAAGGCAAAGCGAAGCGCGGAAAGAATACGGCCTGGCCGAATTCATATATTTTGTCGACGCTTTCGCCAAATACAACCTGGATATCGAGAGCACGAACCCCGAAATAATAGAAGGAGTGTCGCTTATGACTGCGCACGGCTCCAAGGGCCGCGAATTCGAGCACGTATATATCATAAACGCCGTGCGCAAGTCCTGGGAAGCGCGACGCGGCGGGGACAGCCTAGAACTGCCGGTGTACCAGTACGACGGCGATATCGAGGACGAGAGGCGCCTGTTTTACGTGGCCATGACCCGCGCCAAAAAATCACTTACAATTTCTTTCGCGCGTACGGACAATGACGGCCGGGAACACGAAGAGTCGGAATTCGTGAAAGAAATCGAGGAGGAATTTAAGGAAAATTCCGGCATGAAAGAGTTCGAAGAAAAAAATATAGACAAGCTCGAGGCCTTTCTCCGCGCCGGACACAAGACTGCGACCCTCTTTGAGCCGGCATATATCCGGGAACTTTTTTTAAAGCGCGGACTCAACGTTTCGGCTCTTAACAATTTTCTCTCCTGCCCGCAGAAATATTTATACAAGAATTTGTTCCAGGTCCCGGAAGCGTATTCCCCGACGCTTAAATTCGGCGACATAATCCATAAGTCGCTCGAGCAGTTTTTCAGCGCTTCCGCCCGTGCGGAGAAGATCCTCCCAAAAAACAACCTTTTGGAAGCATTCGGCAAGGAAATCGCCCAAACATATTTTACCGAAAAAGACGAAGAAAAGTTCCGGGAGAGAGGAGAAAAATTGCTTGCGGAATATTACGACGCGTACTCGGCTTCCTGGAGCCATAAGGTGAAAACAGAGCTTCACTTTAAAAGGAACTTTGAGCTCGACAACAGGGAAACGCTCCGACTTTCGGGGTTTATCGACAAAGTCGAGGAGAACGACGATGGCACCATACACATAGTGGACTACAAGACCGGCCGCGGCTTCTCGGAAAAAACCAAGGAGGAAAAAGCGGACTACGAACGGCAGATAGTATTTTATAACCTGCTCCTCGAGGATTATGACGAAGGCAATCTGGTCATCGATGAATGCACGCTGGACTTTGTGGAGAAAAACAAAAAGGGGAAATTCGAACAGTATTCTTTTAAGATTACCAGGGAACAGATGGACAAGCTCCGTGAGGAGATAAACACGTGCGCCCACGAAGTGCTCTCAATGGAATTTCTTCAAAAAGGCTGCGGCAAAAAAGACTGCGAGTATTGCAAACTCGCGGGACTATCGAGGTAAATTTGTATTTTCACTCTATTTATCATACAATTTAAATACGGGGCCGCTCAAAGGTCCTTTATTAATTTTAAACAATAAATATGCGTTTAGTAATAAAAGTGGGCACGCAGGTCATATACGGCAAATTTGCCTTGAACCGAATGCGGCTGGACCAGATCATAAGTGAGATTGCTGCGCTCATAAAACACGGGCATGAAGTCGTGCTGGTGAGTTCCGGAGCCATAGGCGCCGGCCTGCCCTATGTGCATTTCTCGGATGTTGAACGTCAGAAAAAAGTTGCCGCGGCGGTCGGTCAGCCGCTTTTAATGCACAATTACATTTTGGCGGCTCAAAAGTCCCATATTGCCGTGGGCCAGATGCTTATTTTGGCCGATGATTTTGCCGACAAAGGGCACTTAAAAAATTTCGTGTTGAATATCAACGCGATGCTCTCGCATAGGATTCTGCCGATTATCAACGAGAACGACGTGATGAAAGGCGAAGACCTGCGGGTGAATGACAACGACATGTTAAGTGCGGTGGTAGCCGCGGCTCTCGGTGCCGACAAGCTTATGATTCTCACCAATCAAAACGGTTTTTACACCAGGGACCCGGACAAATATGAAGACACGGAACTCTTGAAGAATATTCCCCGGATTGATGCCAAAATCAAAGCCCTTTGCTCCAAAGGCAAATCGGGCCTGGGGGTCGGCGGCATGGCCGCCAAGATAAATGCCGCAGAATACGCGACCAAGCGGGGCGTGGAAACGTTTATTGGCAATGGGGAGAAAAAAGGTACAATATTGGAAGCTCTAAAGAAGGACTTTTCCGGCACCCGTTTTGCGGCGCAAACTAAAACTCAAGCGAAAAAAATAAAATGAAAAATAAAGTTGTCATAATAGGATATGGAACAATGGGCAAGGCCATGGCCCGCGCGCTCAAGCGTAGCGGCGGAGCAAGCATTTTTGCCGTCGGCCGGAATACTTCTGAAAACCGCGCGGCGGCAGAAATACGGAAATCAGATTTTACCATAATTGCCGTAAAACCGCAGAGCGCGAAAGAAGCGATTGAGCGGGTAAAAAATCATCTCGACAAAAATACAGTATTGGTGTCTATTATGGCGGGGGTTTCACTAAAAAAAATTGCCATAATGTCGGGACATAAAAAAATAATCCGCATGATGCCGAACTTGGGGCTTTCGGTAGGTGAGGGCATAGCTGTCTGGAAGAGTGCGGGGTTAAACAGGGCAGAATCCGCGCGCGTAGGCAAATTCATAAATAAAATAACAGATAATTTCGAGGTTAAGAATGAAGATGCCATAAACCGCGCCACTGCCGTCTCTGGTAGCGGGCCGGCATACTTTTTCCTTTTGGCGGACAGCATGTTAGCTGCGGCTAAGAGTTTGGGTTTTAGCGCCGAAGAAAGCCGTCGTTTGGTGGGGAAGACGTTCAAAGCTGCCGCGGCGCTGGGTGAACACGGAAATTATTCGGAACTCATAAAAAAGGTAGCCTCCAAGGGCGGTACAACGGAAGCGGCACTCCGAACCTTCAAACAAAAAGGATTCGAAAAGATGGTTTCAAGCGCGGTACGTTACGCATATCAGAGAGCCAAGCAATTAAGCAGGTAAATAAGGGCATGGACACAAAAATACTAAAACAACTGCAAAGTGCCAAAAAAGCTTCCGTGCAATTCGGAATTTTGCCCCATCCGAAGAGGGTTCTTATTTTAAAAAACCTGGCTAGTGGCTTGCGAAGGCACAGAAAAGATATTATCCGTGCCAATCAGAAAGACCTCCAAAACCTTTCCGGCTCTGATCCTATGCACGACCGGTTACTCCTAAATAATGAGCGCATCGAGGGTATGGCCCAAGAAATCGAGGCTATAGTAAAAATGCCCGACCCACTGGGCGAAGTTTTTGACTGCCGGGAGCGGCACGGGCTTAAAATTTGCCGGGTGCGCGTACCCATGGGCGTTGTAGGCATTATCTATGAGTCCCGGCCAAATGTGACCACGGATGTCGCGGCAATTTGTATAAAATCGGGTAACGCAGCAGCGCTCAAGGGGGGCGTGGAGGCGCGCGAAAGCTACATAGTGCTCCACAAAATAATCAAAGAAGCTCTTCTTTCTGCTGGGGCGAGTTCGGACGCAATCCAATTCATCGACCCGAAAATAAAAAATGCTGCATCCAGCATAATCGGGGCTTCTGGCCTTGTGGATGTCATTATTCCCCGCGGAAGCCAGAACCTGATAAATTATGTCCGGAAAAATGCCACGGTGCCCTTCATTGAAACCGGCGCCGGAGTGTGCCACACGTTTGTGGACAAGTCGGCAAAACTCTCCAAGGCCGCGGCAGTGGTCTTCAATGCTAAAACCCAGCGGCCGAGCGTATGTAACTCACTCGACACCTTGCTTCTCCACAAAGACGTAGCCCCAAAATTCCTGCCGCTGGTTTCCCGGCTTCTCGTCAAAAAAGATGTGGAAATTTTCGCCGATCCGAAAAGTTTCGGCATATTAAAAAAAATATATCCTGCCCGCCTGCTCAAGAAAGCCAAAGCAACGGACTTCGGCCGGGAATTCCTGAGCCAGAAAATGTCGGTAAAAATAGTCTCTGGCATTAATGAGGCGCTCTCACATATAGGTAAATATTCTTCCAAGCACTCGGAAGCCATTCTCTCGGGAGACGAAAATAATTGCCGGAAATTTTTAAGCGCCGTAGACGCGGCAGCGGTGTATACAAACGCGTCCACGCGGTTCTCCGACGGGGCCATGTTCGGTCTGGGGTCGGAGTTGGGCATTTCCACTTCCAAGCTTCACGCGCGGGGACCCATGGGACCGAAAGAAATAACTACGTATAAATGGGTAATTCGGGGCAAATACTCCACCCGGAAGTAAAACCGTTCCCGAAGACGGAACGTTGCCCTTTTGGTTTTTTGCTGTAGAATAAAAAACATGGAAGATAAGGGTCAAAAAGGCAGTATCCACCCGCTCTCGCTCCTGGCGGCGGAGGCGTATACTGTTTTCGCCGAAATGGGCTTTGAAATCGCTACCGGCCCCGAGCTTGAAAGCGAATGGTACAACTTTGACGTTTTAAATGTGCCCCGGGACCATCCCGCGCGGGACATGCAGGACACTTTTGTGATTAAAGATGAAAAGGAAAAAGTGCTCCGTACGCATACGACCGCGACCATCGCACGCGCGCTGGAGCAGGCGGGCAAAGAGGGCCGCATACCCGCCGCATTTATTTCCATTGGCAAGGTTTTCCGCAATGAAGCTACGGACTCTACTCACGAAATGCAGTTTTATCAGATAGACGGAGGAATGATAGGAGAAAATATTTCTCTAGCTAACCTAAAAGGGGTACTCACTAATTTCTATAAGAAAATGCTGGGGGATGATATAGAATTAGAGTTTCGCCCCAGCTTCTTTCCTTTTACAGAACCTTCAGTAGAAACCTTTACGAAATTTAAAGGAAAATGGCTGGAGATGGGTGGAGCGGGAATGGCACACCCTAATGTTTTGAAAAATATCGGTCTGGACCCCAAGAAATACCAATGCCTCCTTTTTGGACACGGCTTTGACCGTATCGCCATGGTTAAATGGGGCATCCCGGATGTACGCTTAATTTATAGCGGGGATTTAAGGTTAAACCAATTATAGTATGCTTTACTCTTACAACTGGCTTAAATGGTATATCCCAGATGCCCCCGAAGTGACGAAGCTGGCGGATACTATTACCCGCCACCTTTTTGAAGTTGAAGAAATGAGCAGTAAACCTGATGGCGATACGGTTTTTGATATTAAAATATTACCAAACCGTGCGCATGACCTTTTGAGCCATCAGGGGCTCGCCCGCGAGCTGGCGTCGCTCTTAAATATAAAATTTAACGACCCGACGCCCAAATATAAAATTCCGGAATCAAAACCGACCAAACTAATAAAGACGATTGAATCTCCGAACTGCCGCAGGTATATGGGACGTGTAGCGAGAAATATCAAAATCGGTCCGTCCCCCGATTGGGTGGTGAAGCATTTGGAATCAATAGGACAGAGAAGTATAAACAATATCGTAGATGCAACAAATCTAACGATGTTTAATTGTGGGCAACCGGCCCATGTTTTTGATTTAAGTAAAGTGAAAGACTTAAAACTCCAGGTTCGGGATGCGAAAAAAGGAGAGACGATAACCTTGCTCGGCGGTGGGGAAAAAATAATGGATGAGTCAATGATGATTATCGCTGATGACTATGGAAACGCGCTGGATATAGCCGGTATAAAAGGTGGGAAATACGCTGAACTTTCTGACAATACGACAGATATTATTCTTGAATGCGCGAATTTTGATCCGACCAGTGTCCGTAAAACGGCTCAGGCCCTCAATATTCAAACCGATGCAAAAAAGCGTTTCGAAAATGACCTGTCTCCCGAGCTGGCATCTTATGGGATGCGGGAACTTTCCGCGCTCATAGCCGAGATGTGTCCCGAGGCGATTTTTGAGGATATTGTGGATGTCTACCCCAAAAAACAAGAGGTACAAAAGCTTTCTTTCCGGACGGAAAAAATTTCTAAAATTTTAGGGCTCCCCGTTTCTCCGGCTGAAATAAAAGACATCCTGAAAAGATATAACATGGAGCATAAAGAAGAAAACGGTGGGTTTACCATTACCGTGCCTGCCATGCGGCTGGATTTAAATATAGAAGAAGATGCCGCCGAGGAAATAGGCAGAATTTTAGGATATGACAAAGTTAAGCCGAAAATACCCAAAATTGAATTTCTTCCAAAACAAAACAATACATATGCAAAAATTGTTTGGGCTAGGAATAAATTGATAGGGGAAGGATATTCCGAAGTTATGACTTCCAGTTTTAAAAATAGCGGGGATGTAGCAGTTTTGGCATCCGCATCGGACAAAAACTTCTTGCGCACCAATTTGGTGGACGGACTACGGGAAAGCATTAAATTAAACCAAGCCAATGCTCCGCTTTTGGGCACTGACACGGTAAAAGTTTTTGAAATTGGAACGATCTTCAAAAAGAGCGTAGAAGAGATGCGTGTCGCCTACGGAGACAAAAAGGAAGTAAAAGAAATGACACTGGACGAATTTTGCAAAGACATGTCCGCTGACATTAAGCTTGAACCCAAAACCCAAGGCCCGGTGTCCGTTTTTAAAATGTGGCCGCTGTATCCGTTTATTGCGCGCGATATGGCGGTATGGGTGCCTGAAGGGATTAAGACAGAAGATGTCGCCAAAGTCATGAAGGATAATGCGGGGGAAATGGTAGTCCGGGGGCCCGAACTTTTCGATGAGTTCAAAAAAGACGGCAAAGTTTCTTACGCGTTCCGGATAGTTTTCCAGTCCTACGATAGGACTCTTACGGACGGAGAGGTAAATGAACTCTTGACCAAAATAACGGAGAAAATTACGGAAAAGGGATGGCAAGTAAGATAATGTTTTCCACAGCCCCCACCTTGCATCCTTTTCATATGTGCTATAATACGAATGTGAAAAATTTACAGGCAAATTTGGTACTCGTCATTATCAACTCTCTTCTAGAGGGCTGATATTTGCGCTGTAAAAACTACTAAAACCAAAATTTACAACTCAAACACCAGCCCTCTCGGGGGCTTTTTTGTTCTTTTACAACTAAATGGAAATACGCCAAATTGGGGGGTTCATGCGGAAACCTTTCGGTGCTTAGCTTTTACTGGCGTATTTGCAAAAGTATTTGACAGGTTTCCACACGAGCCCTCCAATCACGGAGGGCTTGGTCGTTTTTGGGTCAATCTAAAACCCTATGGTGTTCTTTGCAGAACCGCAAAGCTGGGCGAAATCGGCATTGGGGGAGTAGTTCAATGGAACTTTATTTTAACGATCCGCTGAGCGAAAAGATCGAGAGGTATTACGTAGAGATTCTTCGCATAGCAGAAAAAAGCGTGAAGAAGCCCCATGGTTCTCTCAACAAGCGCGCCAGTCGCGATTTTCAGATGCGACGAATTCAGGCAAAACTGGACCTTCTTCTCCACGAAGCCCATCTCGAAAGAGATGGTATCTCCGCCGGTATCTAGCCGGCCGCGGCCGCACGCGATCTGTGGACATAGGGGTTGCTGCAACATTCGTAGCCGCAACCCCTATACTAATTTTAGGGTGATTTTACAACACGAATTTAGTTAAAAATCACTAGCAAAACCTATGTATTTCTGCTATAATGGGTCTATATGGCAAAGGAAGAAAAGGACAAAAAAGATGGCTCAAAAGGCCATCATTATGATGCCTCTGACATCTCCGTTTTAGAGGGCCTGGAGCCCGTCAGGCGCCGTCCGGGCATGTATATCGGCACCACTGGGCCCGAGGGTATGCACCACCTCGTATGGGAGATTTTCGACAATTCCCGCGACGAAGCCATGGGCGGATTTTGCGACGATATTGAGATAGTCATGCTACCGGGCAACCGTGTGCGCGTGGCGGACAACGGCCGCGGAGTGCCCGTGGATATCCACAAAAAAACCAAAGTCTCCGCGCTGGAAACGGTGATGACTACGCTGCACGCCGGAGGCAAATTCGGCGGGGAAGGCTACAAAGTTTCCGGCGGCCTACACGGCGTGGGCGCATCCGTAGTGAACGCCCTGTCCGATTATTGCCGTGCGGAAGTGCACCGGGACGGCGGAAAGTACTTGCAGGAATATTCCAAAGGCAAGAAAAAGAGTGCGGTCAAGAAAATAAGCGCTTCCAAGTTGCAGGGTACCATCATAACTTTCGAGCCGGACACGGAAATTTTCGGCGATATAAAATTCGACTGGCATACTGTCGTAAACCACTTGAGGCAGCAGGCTTACCTGGTGAAGAAACTCAAAATATTGATTATTGATGCTCGCGAGTTTGACAACAAAAAGGGCATGAACGAGGAAGACGTTTTTTATTTCCGGGAACTGGGCCTGGAGCTGCCCTCCGTCTCTTTTTATTTTGAAGGGGGGCTCGTATCCCTGGTAAAGTATTACAACAAGTTCCAGAAGCCGGTACAAAATAATATTTTCTACGTGGAAAAAGAGCAAGACGGGGTCGGGGTGGAAGTCGCGCTCCAGTATGTGGACGATATATCCGACAGAATTTTTCCTTTTGCGAACAATATTTACAACCCCGAAGGCGGCACGCACGTGACCGGATTCAAGACCGCGCTTACCAGGACCCTTAATACTTACTGCAAAAAGAACGAGATGATGAAAGAATCCGAAGGCGGATTCACCGGCGAGGACGTGTTGGAAGGACTGACAGCGGTCATCTCGGTCAAGCTCCGGGAAATCCAGTTTGAAGGCCAGACCAAAGGCAAATTGGGCAGTATGGAAGCACAGGGCGCTGTCGCGACCATTTTTGGCGAGGCCTTCGGAAGCTTTTTGGAGGAAAATCCGGACGAAGCAAAGGCGATCATCAATAAATCCATCCTGGCACTCAAAGCCCGCAAGGCGGCCAAGGCGGCCAAGGATTCCGTGCTCCGCAAGGGCGCGCTGGAAGGGATGACTTTGCCGGGCAAATTGGCGGACTGCCAGAGTAAAGACGCTTCCGAATCGGAATTGTTTCTGGTGGAGGGGGATTCGGCCGGAGGCAGTGCTAAGCAGGGGCGAGATCGTCGCACGCAAGCCATACTGCCGCTTCGGGGTAAAATTTTAAATGTGGAACGTGCCCGCATCGACAAGATGCTGGCATCCAAAGAAGTGAAATCTCTGGTGATTGCCCTGGGGACCTCCATAGGGGATACTTTCGATATTGAAAAGATTCGCTATCACAAGATAATCATTGCCACCGATGCCGATGTGGACGGTTCGCACATTCGGACATTGCTTCTCACACTTTTCTACAGATATTTCCGGGCGGTCATAGACGCAGGCTACATTTATATCGCTCAGCCACCACTTTATAAAATCAAAAGAGGCAAAGAAATTTCTTATGCTTATACCGATGAAGAAAAAGTTAAAATTATTGGCAAGAATGCGGATGTGAGCGAGATACACGAGGCAGAAAGTACGGAGGTAATCGAAGGAGAAGAAGCCGAAGGTCCTGAGGAGGCCGTTGGAAAAGCCAAGTCCACCAAGATACACATCCAGCGCTTTAAAGGCTTGGGCGAAATGAATCCTGAAGAATTATGGGAAACGACAATGGACCCCGCCAATCGGGTGTTGAAAAGGGTAGACATCGCTGACGCCGAAGAGGCGAATAAAATTTTCGATATCCTCATGGGTTCCGAAGTCCCGCCGCGCAAATCTTTCATCCAATCCAACGCCAAGCTTGCGGAGATCGATATCTAACTACTTCAAATGCTCAATGTCGTTTAAGAGGTGAATTTTGTGGTTTTTGTTTTCGTCTATCTCAAAAATACTTACATTGGTGTTATGCTGGGTTTCCATGGTTTTCATATAGTCGTGCGTTCTGCGGGTAATTACTGCGATCAGAGCTTTATTTATTCCACTATGCCCCACTAGCAAAACTGTATGGTCAGGGTGTAACTCCAATGTTTTTTCCAGATAAATTGTCGCTCTTTTATACAGGTCCTGCTCTGTCTCACCAGTTTTTATTTCTGCAAAAACAGCGGTCGAACCTTTTTGATGTAGGACTGCCTCGCTTATATTTTTTCCTGTAAATTCTCCCAAATTTCTCTCCCGGAGTTCCTGTGTTAATTCCAATTTGGCTTCGGGGTGATAGAGCGATATCTCTACTGCCGTGTCGGCGGCGCGCGCAAGGTCGCTTGAGAAGATAAAATCTATTTTCTCGCTCTTTAACCTTTCCGCGACTTTTTGCGCCTGCCTTATGCCTTCAGCGGATAATTTTCCGGGCAGATGTCCCTGCATAATGCCGGCCTTATTTTCTTCCGTTTCGCCGTGCCTGGTGATTATAAGTCTCATTTTTTGCTTTGAATCTCCTCAGTTAGTTTTTGGACAAGCTCTTCCTTGGACATTTGGCCGAGTTGTCCCGCATCGCGGGATTCCAAGGTCACTTTTTTGGCCTCGATTTCCTTGTCGCCAAGAACTATCCAGTAGGGAACTTTGTTGTTTTTCGCATCGCGGACTTTGCCCCCGAGGTTTGAGTCACTATCGTCAAGCTCTACTCGGATATTATTTTCTTTCAATAAATTGGCAACTTCTTTTGCGTATTCGTTATGGTTGATGCGCACGGGGATAACTTTTACCTGCACTGGCGCGAGCCAGAGAGGAAAAGCTCCCACATATTTTTCTATAAGGAAGGCCATTATTCGCTCTATTGCTCCGATGGATGAGCGATGTACCACAAAAGCCAAGTGGTCTTTGCCGTCTTCTCCAATATAATTTAGGTTAAATTTTCCCGGCATACAAAAGTCATACTGTACAGTGAAAGCTGTATCTTCTTTGCCATTTGCATTTTTCATTTGAATGTCGATTTTTGGTCCGTAGAAAGCTGCCTCATCTTTTGCTTCTTCATACTTAGACCCTCTCTTTTGCATTAGTTTGTGCATTAAATCTTCACCCTTTTCCCAGGCTTCGTCATTTTTATAATATTTTTCTGTATTATGCCTGTCCCCAAGCGACAACCGGTATCGGTAATCAACATCAAGCTTGAGATTAAAAACAGAGGTAACATATTCTATAAGGTCAAGCGCCTTGCTCATTTCTTCAATTGCCTGTTCTTCGTTTGCGCATATGATATGCGCATCAGCCAGGCAGAAAGTTCGCACTCTCTGCAAGCCCATAAGTTCTCCCGATTGTTCGTATCGGTATAATTGGGCAAGTTCGGCAATGCGTATCGGGAGCTCTCGATAACTATGAGGTTTTGAAAGATAAAGTTCAAAATGATGCGGGCAGGTCATCGGGCGGAGCATAAATTCCTCATCATCAATGGCTATCGGAGCATACATTGAGTTTTTATAGTGCGGATAATGTCCGGACTTTTTGAAAAGTTCCAGCTTCGCAATGTCCGGTGTGCGCACATGCAGGTACCCTCGGCGGAGTTCTTCGTCAATTATAAAACGTTCCAGCTCGCGGCGAACCGTTGCGCCTTTTGGCAGCCATAAAGGCAGACCTTTGCCGACAGTGTCGCTAAAGGTAAAGAGCTCCAGCTCTTTACCGATTCTCTTATGGTCTCGACTGTCGTCTTTTTCCATATATTTATTTTATTAATTAAAATTAAAATCGCCCCGACAAAAAATGAAAATTATCACTTTTTGTCGGGGCGAGTCTATTTCGCGGTTCCACCCAACTTTGTTCTTTTTGTTTGTTGTAGATTAGCCAGACGGTCCCTTCAATCTAGGGATTATGGTTGGTAGCCATAACAATCTCTACACATCTATAATAATAGCAAAAGGTAGTTTTTTTGTCAAAGGCTAATTGCAGAATTTTGCTTTCCGTCCATAATATGCTAGTATGAAACCACTATGGTTGTAAGGATGAGGCATACAAAATCGCATACGAAAAACAGGCGCTCGCACCACGCGCTAGAGAGCACCAATTTTTCCGCGTGCGATAATTGCAAAACCCTCAAACTGCGCCATAGTGTTTGCCTTGTCTGTGGGTTTTACCGCGGTAAGAAGGTTCTGGATCTGGTCAAAAAGGCGGAAAAGAAGCAGAAAAAAGCCAAGGCAAAAGCGTTGGCAGCGAAGTAGAAAGTTAGGCCTTAGGCCTGATCGCGCTAGCGTTGTTGCTAAAGCGGTCGCGCCTAGCGCCCATAACCCAAAAAAATGGCTAATCGGCACCTTTCAAGGTCAATAGTGCTCCAAACTCTTTTCGAATGGGATTTCTTGCCGGCTGACCAAAAGCCCGCAAATTCCGACCTCGAGATAAAAGATACTTTAAAAAGGAATCTTGTGGAATTTGCTCCCGGTTTCGAGGAGGACCCTTTCGCGTCCGCGCTCCTGGAACTTACACTCAAGAAGCGCGCGACGGTGGACGAGATAATAGAAAAAGCCGCGCCGGACTGGCCTCTGGATAAAATTTCGGTAATTGACCGGAATATTTTACGCATCGGGCTTACGGAACTTCTTTTCGGTGACAGCTCCGAAGTGCCGCCCAAGGTTGCCATCAACGAAGCCATAGAGCTTGCGAAGACTTTTGGCGGTGAGAATTCCGGCAAATTTGTGAATGGAGTTCTGGGTGCCGTCTACAAAGAAATCGGCGAGCCGGGCAAAGACCAGCAGAGCCGCAAGAAGAAAAAAGACGAACCGGTAGACATCTCGAAGCTTCCGGTGGATAAAAAAGGCGGAGCGCTTATCTATACCCACAAAGACGGGGTGGCGATGTTTGCTCTGGTGCACGATGTTTTCGGCTACTGGACCATTTCCAAGGGTGGGATGTCGGAAGATGAGAACGAAGAAGAGGCAACCAGGAGGGAGATAAAAGAGGAGATAGGGCTGGACATCGACATAGAAGAAAAACTCGGAGAGAACGAGTATGTGGCGTCCCACCCGGAAAAAGGCAAGAGTTTGAAGCGAGTGGTATATTTTTTGGCGCGAAGCGAATACAAGGAACTTGTGCTCGAGAAATCCACCGGGCTTGATGGGGCTCGCTGGTTTCCCGTGTCCGCTATCCCGGAGCTCCGCATTTACAACGACATAATCCCGCTTATCGGCAAAGCGGTAGAAATTATCAGTAAGAAGTAAACAATACCGCCATGGTCCAATTCGCAGATTTTGAGAAAAAAATAAAGGTAAATTTTAAGAGCAAGGGCCTCCTCCGGCAGGCATTTATTCACCGTTCGTACATCAACGAAAACGAATCTTCCGCGCTTGCCCACAACGAGCGGTTGGAATTTTTAGGCGATGCAGTGCTGGAACTTTCGGTGACAGACTTTCTTTACAAGAAGTATCCCAATCATACCGAAGGCGAGCTGACCGCGCTTCGGTCCGCCCTCGTAAACGCGGTCATAATCTCAAGCGTCGCGGAGAGTATCGGCATGAACGATTATCTACTGTTGTCCAAGGGCGAAGCCAAAGATCGCGGCAAGGCCCGGCAGTACATCTTGGCAAATACTTATGAAGCGCTTATCGGGGCGATTTACATGGACCAGGGCTATGCCGCCGCAGATCTTTTCATTACCGAAACACTTTTACCCAAGACGGAGGAAATAGTGGATAAAAAGCTCTGGCGGGACGCAAAGTCCCTGGTGCAGGAAAAAGCGCAGGAATTTGTACAGTGCACTCCGATGTACAAAGTTCTGGAGGAGCGTGGCCCGGACCACGACAAGCATTTTACCGTAGGTATTTATTTCAATACGGAACAAATCGCGCTCGGGAAAGGCAAATCCAAACAGGAGGCGGAACAGGCGGCGGCGCTCGCAGCATTAAAAACAAAAAACTGGGCAGACTAAAATATGCGGCTCAAAACGCTTTCCTTAAACGGTTTTAAATCTTTCGCCCATAAAACGGTCTTGGAGTTCGAGAGCCCCATAGTGGCCATAGTGGGTCCGAACGGCAGCGGAAAGTCCAATGTGGTGGAAGCGGTGCGTTTCGTTCTGGGCGAGCAGTCCATGAAATCCATGCGCGGCAAGGGCGGTGCGGACCTGGTATTTAAAGGATCCAAGAATCTCTCACGTGGCACGCGCGCGTCCATCACTGCTTATTTCAATAATGCTGATAAAATTTTCAAACTCTGGAATGACGCGGGAGAAGATATAAATTTAAATTATGACGTCATTTCTATTTCACGCGAGGTTTACTCCGACGGAGTCAACAAGTACATTTTGAATGGCTCGGAGGTCCGGCTCAAAGATATCCATGGCCTGCTCGCATCGGTCCACATCGGCTCTTCCGGGCACCATATAATTTCGCAGGGCGAGGCGGACAGAATTCTCTCCGCATCGGCGCGCGATAGGAAAGAAATGGTGGAAGACGCCCTGGGCCTCCGCATCTACCAGTACAAAATAAAAGAAAGCGAACGAAAGCTCGAACGGACGAACGAGAACATGAAGGAGGTGACCCTGCTCCGCCGCGAGAACGCGCCACACCTTAAGTTTCTGGAAAAGCAGGTGGAAAAGCTCGAGCGCGCAAAAGAAATGCGTAGCGAACTATCCGCTCTTTACGGGAAATATCTGAAAAAAGAAGAAATTTACCTGCAAAGCGAAAAAAACGAGCTTGCCTCGGAGCACGGGCGGTTGTCGGGCGAACTTCGCGAAGTAAGCGCGAAAATTTCCAAGACTGAAGATCAAAATGATGCTTCGGGCGGAAAGAAAATAGAGGACCTCCGCGCCGTCGAGCAGAAGGTAAACTCTTTACGGTCGGAGAAGAACGAACTTGAGCGCAAAATCGGACGTATAGAGGGCATGATAGAGGCCGGGGACAGGAAGGCCAAGATTTCCGGCCGGTGCCCAATGTGCGGTAGCGTTATTGCGGAGACCGACCCGGAGCAGTCGGAAAAAAAGCGGCACGAAACCGAGGAATTGGAAGAACTCAAAAAAACACAGGCGTCAACTCTTGCGGAGATTAGACGGGTTGAAAACGAAGAAAAAGAAAATGCGGCGCTTGCGGAAAACTTCAAACAGGACATTAATAAAGAGATGGAGGCTCTGCGGGATCTGGAGCGTGAGAAATTTGCTTGGAAAGTCAGAGAGCAGGAAGTTCATTCCGCACTGGAACTGGTCAAAATAAAAGAAGAAAATTTAAGGATACGGAAAGACGCTTTTGAGAGCGAGCTCAAAGAGGGCGGTGTCCTCCTGGGCGAGGATATTTTGGCTTACAAAAATAACAAAGACAATCAGAAGACAGATACCACCCAGGAAGAATTAAAGAAAAAAATAGAACGCATTAAAATAAAACTGGAAGACACTGGAATCGGCGGCGGCGCGGAACTAATGAAAGAATATGGAGAGGTAACCGAACGGGACCGATTCCTTGAGAAAGAGCTGGAAGACTTGGGAAAAAGCATAGAGTCCCTTAAAGTGCTCATAACCGATCTTAAAGAAAAGATCGATACAGAATTTAAAGAGGGTGTTAAAAAAATAAACAAGGAATTCCAGGAATTTTTCGCGATACTTTTCGGCGGCGGGCATGCTTCGCTCGCTGTCGTGACCGAGATGAGGCGAAGAAGAAAAATAGAATTTGATGAGAATGAAGAACCCGCCGACGCTGAGGCTTTGGCGGGCGAAGAGGAAGGCGAGCCCGAGCAGGGCATAGAGATAAACGTGTCCTTGCCCCATAAAAAGGTAAAAGACCTGCATGCTTTCTCCGGCGGCGAGCGCTCACTCACCTCCATCGCGCTTCTCTTTGCGATGTCCCAGGTCAACCCGCCGCCGTTCCTCATCTTAGACGAGACCGATGCCGCGCTTGATGAAGCGAACTCGCGCAAATACGGTGACATGCTGGAAAAACTCTCCAAGCGCTCCCAGCTCATCGTGGTTACCCACAACCGCGAAACCATGTCTCGCGCCGGGGTGCTCTACGGCATCACCATAGGATCCGACGGCGCCTCCAAACTCCTGTCCGTAAAATTCGAAGAAGCTACCCAGATAGCGAAATAAATATTATGCATCAAAACAACAAGATCAAGAATATAATTTTTGATTTAGGAGAAGTTTTAATACACGGCATACGAGATACCGGTCTTGCGCTAAAGGAAAAGCATAAAATCAGTGATGCTCTCTTTAAGACACCCTTGCTTGTTCCTATCGTGGAGGAACTTTTTCTTGGAAATGTCAGCGAGGATGCGTATCTTGAGGCAGTTCTGAGGCAATATCCTGAACTAGGAACCCAAGAATATTTAAAAGCCCATCTTAGGGAAAATTTTCGAGAAGTTGAAGGCACTAGAGCCATTGTTATAAAAGTCAGAAAGCTTGGGTATAAGACTGCCATCTTATCAATTCACGGCAAAGAGTGGATTGATTACCTGGAAAAGAAATTCGACTTCCATAAATTGTTTGACGCACTCTCGTATTCCTACGAAGACAAAGTTTCAAAACCACATCCCTCCGCATTTCAAAAAGTTTTACAAAAACTGAACGCAAAACCCGAAGAATGTCTTTTTATAGATGACCATGAGAGGAATATAGAAGCGGCCAGAGCTCTAGGCATTGAAAGTATTTTATTTACCACCGCACAAGATTTACAAAGTAAGCTCAAAAAAATTCTTCCGAATTTCTGAATTTTATTTCTTCCAATCTTTGACTTGGATTCCGCCGCGGATTTTTTTAACTACCACTTTCTGTCTTTCTTTCCATCTGAACGACCTTACTATTTCAATCGGCAGAGTAATGTAATATGACCCGCCGGACTGCTGTATGTTTCTTATCCCTGTCTTGTTTAGTTTTCTCATTCCTTAATTATATCAATCCCTAGGGAAATCACTAGGGATTCTGAAATTTTATTTTCTCCTCTTTGCCTTCCGTTATGCGGTCGAGCTGAAAGACGGAATTCAAGTAGGTGGTGTTTTTCTTTACGTCCAGCGTGCCGTCCTTCCAGAGCTTGACCTGCAGGAGCATGCCTTGCATGGTTGGCTTGGACCATGATTGGTCAAAGATGAAATTGCCAAGGGAATAAGCTATAAAACTTTCTTTATAAACTTCCGTATCTTCGACGACATGAGGATGGTGGCCGATAATCAGTTTCGCGCCATGGTCCACCGCGCGGTGTGCCAGATATTCCTGCCGGGCATTATGTTTGGCCTGGTATTCATCGCCCCAGTGGAAGGAGACGATGAGAAAATCCACTTGGCTGGCGGCATTTTGCACGATTTCATCAAAACGCGGGTCGCTGGCAAGGAGCAGCCCTGCCTTCGCAGGCATACCCGCCTTCTGCTTGCCCGCTTCCATCCAGGCGGGGCCTACATCCGAAAATCCTAGAAATCCTATTTTCATGCTGTACTTTTCAATGATGACCGGCTTTTCGGCTTCTGCTTCGCCCATGCCGCCGCCGGTGTAGAGAATCTCGTTTTCCTTCAGGCGTGACAAAGTATCTGCGTAGGCGGAACGCCCCCAGTCGCCGACATGGTTGTTCCCAACGGACAGGATATCAAGACCTGCGCCGGCAAGAGCGGGGATTACACCCGGGTCCATCCGGAAAGAATATAAATTTTTCCCGTCTACGCCCTGGTCGGAGGCCGTGCCTTCCAGGTTCGCGAACGCAATGTCGGAATTCTTAAGGAGCTTCTGGGGTATTTTTACAAAAAGGGCGGAATAATCATTTTTAAAATTTTTGACCACCGAGCCCCGAACTCCGCGGTCCAGCATTATATCCCCCAGAAAAGACAGAGTTACGAAAGATGGTTCGTATATCGGTGGCATACCGACTTTCTCCTCTACCCATGCCCGTGCCGAGTCGGTCTTGCCGCCATAATACACGTAGCTTCCCAAATATTTCAAAATATTCTCTACGTCCTTTTTGCGGTCCAGACTGCGGAGAAGGGTGATAGCGATGGGCCGGGTGCCGGATTCTCCCAAAGGCAATTCAAATATTGCCACGCCGCTTTGGAGAGCGGCATCGGTATAGCCGCTCTTCCCGCCGGAGTAGCCGTCCTTACCCAAAAACTGGCTGATGTTGGACCAGTTGTGCTTGGGCGCGGAATAGCTCCGCTTGGCAGTAATGTCAAAAAGTTCCCCATGTTTTTCTTCGATGTAGCCAGCCAGCTTGAACAGGTCTGCGGCGGTGGATTTATTATTTGGCGAAAGGCCGCTCGGATCTTCGTAAGACGTGGAAGACATCATAAGCTGTTCCGCCTGCAGGTTCATTTTATCCATAAAGTTTTGCCGCCCGAAATGTTCCGCGAGTGCTTCCGCGGCGTCGTTTGACGACTCCAGGAGCAGGGGATAGACGAGATCGGCGGCTTTTATTTTTTCCCCGGCCCGCAGTTCGCCGTTTTGGCCCAGAGTGGCTATGGCTTTTTTACTCACCGTGGCCACATCCTCGGATTTCGCAAGCTCGCTCGTAACCAACGCGGTCATGAGCTTGGATACCGATGCCATGGGGAATTTTGTTTCTTGGTTTTTCGACAGGATAACTTCGCCGGTTTTCAAGTCCCCGACCAGGAACGCCTGCGCGCTTACTTTTGGTTTTGTGCCTTCGCTTTTGTTTATGTAAAAATATTGCGGTTTTTCAGACTGATTTTCTTCGGGCGCCATGGATACCGCGAATAACACGTTTTTTGTATTTTCTAAAGCATTGCCGATTTTTAAAAACGAGAACAGAAAAGAAGAGACCAATACCCCGAAGGCTACCGGGAAAGCTGCCCACACGATTATTCTTTTGTTTTTTCTTACGAACTTCATGTAAATTTTCCGTCAAATTCAAGCTAAAATGTAATCTATTGTTTTTCGCTCCAAATCCGCCTCCTTGACCTTTATTCTAACACGGTCGCCCAAGCGGTAAGAGTTTTTGGTCTTTTGGCCGGAAAATGAAAGTCTTTTTTCATCAAAAACATAAAAATCGTCATTCATATCCCGTACCCGCACCAAGCCTTCACATTTTGTGTGTACTTCTTCCACATACATTCCCCATTCGGTAATGCCGCTGACGATGCCGTCGAAATATTCGCCCCGGCGGTAGGACATGTATTCCACTTGCTTGTATTTTATGGAAGCGCGTTCAGCGTCGGAGGCGCGCTTCTCCTGCTCGCTTGCGACCAGGGACATTTTTTCATATTCCAACAGTTTGTCCGCGGGAATTTTTCTGCCGGCCAGGTGGTTATCCAAGAGTCTATGGACCAGTATGTCCGGATAACGCCGGATGGGGGAGGTGAAATGGGTATAGTACTCGAATGCTAGTCCGTAATGCCCGATGTTTTTGGTGGAGTAAACGGCTTTGGCCATGGAGCGGATGACCGCCCGGTGCACGGTATCTGCCATGGTATCTTTTCCGGACAGATTCTTCAAGAGTTTATTTAATTCATGGCTCGGAATGATGCCGTCCACCAAAGGAGCTTTTAGTCCCAGACTTCTCAAAAATACCGCCAGATCCGCCATTTTTTCCTTACTGGGCAGGTCATGCACGCGGTAGATGGAAATATTATCCGGCACACCCTTTTTCTTGGTGGTGGAAAGTGTTTCTGCCACTTTCTTGTTGGCCAAGAGCATGAATTCTTCTATGAGGCGATTGGAATCTCCCCGCTGTTTTATTTCCACTTTCAGGGGTGTGCCGTCCGGTGCCAGCACGAAACGGACCTCCTCCTGATCCAAAGATATCGCTCCGCGGGCGAATCGTTCATGTGTGAGTTTCTTTGCCAGGTCGTTTAAGAGCGCAAGTTCTTTGTGCAGCGGGGCGGAAGATTCCTTGATGGATTTTTCCGCCTCCTCGTAAGTAAATCTTTTTTGCGAATGTATGACTGTGCGGCCGAACCACTGGTCTTTTACCTCCGCGTTTTTATTCAAAATAAATATGGCGCTCATGCAGAGGCGGTCCTTATTGGGAACAAGAGAGCACAAGTCGTTGGACAATACTTCCGGCAGCATGGGTATGGTCCGGTCCACCAGATAGACGGAAGTTCCGCGTCCGCGCGCTTCTTCGTCCAATAGGCTCCCGGGACGGACGTAATGCGATACATCCGCGATATGGATGCCTAATTCATACAAACCCTCCTTGGAAAGCCTGAAGGAGAGCGCGTCGTCGAAATCCTTGGCGTCTTTGGGGTCAATGGTGAAAGTAAGTACTTTACGCATATCCCGCCTGCCTTGGTAGTCCGATTCCTGTATGCCCGCCTCTTTTATTTTTCGCGCTTCGTTTTCCACCTTGCTCGGGAGTTCCGAGTCGAAGCCCTTCTCCATGGCGATGGCATGCATCTCGGTGTCGTTGTCGCCTGGCATGCCCAGAATTTTAATTACCTTGCCTTCCGGCGCTTTGCGAGGGTCGGACCAGGAAACTATCTCAGCCAGAACCTTTTGTCCCGTCTTGGCGCCCGCGAGCGTCGCGGGCGGAATCAGGATATCTACATACATTTTCGTGTCGTCGGGCTTGAGAAAAAATAATTTATTTTCTTCCTCAAGCACGCCGGCGAAACGCATCTTAGCGCGGGCAACGATGCCGGCAACCTCGCCCGTGTCCCGACCGCCCTTTTTGGGGTGGAGGACTATCTCCACCGTGTCGCCCTGCAGAGCGGTCTTAAGGTGCTTGAAGTCTATCTCAACGTCTTCTTTGCGGTCCAAAACCCGGACGTAACCGGTGCCTTTGGAAGTAATAGAAATAGTGCCCAACAATTTGTTGGCGCTTTGGGGTTTCTGGTTCCTGTCGTGCTTTCTCCTGCCGTCGTGCCTGCTATTCTTCATATTTAGCTAAATATAGCATAAAAACCCCGATACGTTGCAATTTTTAGCTTTTATGCTAGACTTTCTCGTATGTTAAAAATAAGATTCCAGAGAATTGGCAGGAAAAACGACCCATCCTTTCGGGCCGTTCTGACCGACTCCAAGAACAGCACTAAAAGCGGAAGATTTTTGGAAATATTAGGCACTTATAATCCTCGGGGCAAAGAGGGAGCCAAGAGGATGCTCAACACCGAAAGAATAAAATATTGGATAAGCCAAGGGGCCAAACCGTCCGACACCATGCACAACTTTCTGGTGCACGACAAGACCATCTCCGGAAAAAAAGTGAACGTATTGCCCAAGAAAAAGCCTACAGTCAAGCGCAAAGAACTCAAAGCTGCTAAATAATTTGCCAACCCATTCCGGTTTTTGATACAATTACTGCATAGCAGTCTGGGGTCGTAATACTGCAAATTTACATTAAAAATTTAAAATTCTGTACACCATGGAAGAAGCAGACAAGGTATTTCTGGAATACGTAGTCAAAGCCCTCGTTGACAATCCGAACGATGTAAAAATCGAGCGGACAGTGGACGAGATGGGCGTTTTGATAACGCTAACGGTAAATCCTGCCGACATGGGGAAAATTATAGGCCGCATGGGCAACACTGCCAAGGCAATACGGACGCTCCTTCGCATCATCGGCATGAAGAATAATGCCCGCGTAAACCTGAAGATAAACGAGCCGGCCGGAGGCATGAGAGAAGGGGGTCATATGGCGGGCGGTATGTCTCAGGGGCCTACCCTCAAGACAGTCGACCAGGCAATGGAAGACCTGAAAGGAATATAAAAAATAAAAAAGCCCCGTTACGGGGCTTTTTTATTTTGTGCTATATTAAGCACATGCGTTTTCATATCATTACAATTTTTCCGGAAATGTTCGGCTCTTATTTGAAAGAGTCTATTATTGGGCGAGCCATACAGGACAAGAAGATTGCCATAAAATTTTATAACCCGATGAGTTTCTGCAAACCCAAAGAACGGGTGGACGGCAGGCCCTACGGGGGAGGGCCCGGCATGGTGCTCCGGCCGGAATTTTTCCTTAAAGCATTTTCAAAAATAAAAATAAAAGACAGAAAGAAAACTAAAATAATTTTATTTTCCCCAAGTGGCAAAAAGTTTACTACCCAATATGCTAAAAACTCAGCAAAAAAATACACGGATATAATTTTAATTTCCGGCCGGTATGAAGGCATAGACGCCCGGGTGCAAAAAATACTGAAAGCTGAGGAAATTTCAATAGGGGACTACGTGCTGACCGGCGGCGAGTTGCCAGCCATGATACTTATCGACTCCATTTCCCGACAGGTGCCGGGAATTTTGGGAAAATATGAATCGCTCGAAGAAGAACGCGTGTCTTCAAGCGAGGTATACACCCGCCCCGAAGTTTTAAAACACAAAGGTAAAAATTACAAAGTTCCAACAGTTCTTCTATCCGGCCATCATAAATTGATAGATGAGTGGAAAAAGAGAAATAACGAGGTATAATAAGCCCATATGAAAAAGACAAGGTTAATAATCAGCCTTCTTACCGCTCTTGTTTTTGTGTTTCTAGGTTTAAAATATTTTGATAGTCAAAAAGCGGAGGTTGAGAAGATTGCAGATACTTCGAAAGTTACACCTGTTGAGAATCCAAATCCTTCGGCTCCAGTTTCCATAGAAGCACACTGCGAAGCAATAGCTCGCATACCGGGTGCCTACCCCTGCAATCCTTCTCCAGATAATAAATGGATTATTTATGCCAGTGACGATGGTTTGAAGTTAATTGACGTGGCAACAGGCAAAACCACGGTGTTTTCAAAATCGTTATATGACCGAGCCCTTGTCTGGTTTTCTGATTCGCAAAGGGTTTTGGGTTTTGTCGGGTCCTTTCCATTTTCAGAATGCGGGTTTAACCCGCCTTATGATTGTCCGCCAGATTTGAGATCAATAGTAATTTGGGATATAAAGTCAGAGACGTACGATAAGGTTGCAGTAAAAACTCCACCCTTGTCATACGATTTAGAATGGATAGTACCAAATCACACTGCACGGATATCCGCTAGGGCCACAGATGGAACCGAAGGTGATTCTTATTATTACACTTTAGATATCGACAACAAATCAGTTTTATTGTCCGGAGATTATCACTGGAAACCTTCTCTTCCTGCTCAAGCAGGCCTTCCGCCTTTAGTAGAAGCCAAACGCCAAGCTATTTATCAAGCCGCAATCTCGAAAGATTACGATAAATTAGTAGTAGATTTCCATGGAGGAGACCGTGAATTTTTTGAAGCGAATAATCCGGATATTATTTCGGTTCTCCAGATGCCTTTTGAATTTTCACCTTACATACCCGCCTCAGGCCCTCATTCTGCCATCGAGGCACGTTATACTTGGCCCATAGATCGGGGAGATCTTTCCCAGCTCAGAATTATAATTACAGAAGACGGGGAATGGGTGTATGTCGGAGCCGGAGATTAATTGGCCGTTAAAACAATAATCCCCAGATAAAGTTTGACAATAGAGCGCAAATAGAGTAGGCTGTTTGAGATTCACTGATTGAGTATCGGATGCAATCTCTTTATTAAAAGCTTATAAAATAAGCATAATTAATGTTATCCGAGGAAGAGTGTTTTAAGAAATAAGGGAAAAGCATTTTTTCGCTGTTTTTCTTTTATTTTTTGCGCTTTTTTCGGGTTAATGCCATATGCAAAAAGACAAAGCGCGTCCGAAGAAATACTTTAGCAGATACAAAAAACCTCTCGCCCCGTTTCCCAACCTGATTGAGTCCCAGCAGAAGAGTTTCAAGTGGCTGGTGGAAACAGGCATCGCGGAAATTTTCAAAGAATTCTCGCCCATAGCGGATTATTCCGGGAAAAAGTTCGTGCTCGAATTCACTTCCTTCTCCCTCTCCGATTCCAAGACCGGCGAAAATGACTCCAAGGTAAACAAACTCTCCTACCAA
The DNA here is from genome assembly GCA_964637995.1 of uncultured Candidatus Saccharibacteria bacterium. Taxonomy (GTDB): domain Bacteria; phylum Patescibacteriota; class Minisyncoccia; order Phycocordibacterales; family UBA9973; genus UBA9973. The sequence goes on along the minus strand of CAZWXV010000001.1, from coordinate 44,146 downwards.
GGGCTCATCAAGGCACGCGTCAAACTCACCAACAAGATTCTGGGCACCGTCAAAGAGCAGGAGATTTTCATGTCCGAGCTGCCCTTGATGACGCCTCACGGCACCTTCATCATCAACGGCGTGGAGCGCGTGATTGTGCCCCAGCTGGCGCGGTCTTTCGGCGTGTTTTTCACCGAGAGCGAAACCAAGGGGCAGAAGTATTTCGGTGCCAAGATAATACCTGCCCGCGGGGTCTGGATAGAGATTGAGTCGGAAGCAGATGGCGGCATTTATATACGCATAGACAAGAAACGGAAATTTCCCGCCACCGCGCTTTTGCGCGCGTTGGGCTATGCAACCGACGAAGCTATAATAGAGGCCTTTAGTAAAAATGAATTTGCGGAGGGCGCCCTCAAGAATTCTTTCGCCAAAGAAAGCTCCAAGGCCGCCGTGGATTCTTATATCGAGATATATAAGCGCCTGCGCGACGGGGATATGGCGACCGCGGAGAACGCCAAAGAATTCATTCATTCGCTTTTCACCTCGGAGCGTTATGATCTTTCGCCGGTGGGCCGTTTTCGGTTCAATCAGCGCTTTAATAAGCCTACCGACGAAACCGAACTGGCCCGCAGGGTTATTTCCAAGGAAGACTTGGTCACAGTGATTTCAAATATAATAACTCTAAACAACACGCCCGATGCCGAGGCGGACGACATTGACCACTTGGGCCAGAGGCGCGTGCGTTTTGTAGGCGAGATCCTCCAGCAGAAGATACGGACCGGCATGATGCAGATTAAACGCAATATTCAGGACCGCATGTCCATCATCGATGTGGATACCGCTATGCCGATACAAATAATCAATCAACGCCCGCTCCAGGCGCGCATCAAGGAATTTTTCACCACCAACCAGCTTTCCCAGTTCATGGCGCAGGAAAACGTGCTCTACGAGATAGAACACTTGCGCACACTTTCCGCTCTCGGGCCGGGAGGGCTCACCCGCGAGCGAGCGGGACTTGAGGTGCGCGACGTGCATCCGTCGCACTACGGCCGCGTTTGCCCGATTCATACTCCGGAAGGACCGAACATCGGTCTTATCCTCCACCTTTCCACTTATGCCAAGATCAATGATTTCGGAATAATTGAAACGCCCTACGTAAGAGTTAAGAACGGAAAAATTACCGGTGAGATAGTATATCTCAATGCGCTGGAAGAAGAGCAGTACAACATTGCCCATGCCGGTATTCCTTATGACGAGAACGGCAAGATCACTAAAGAAAAAGTAGAAGCCAGGATCAAGACCGAACCGGGTATGGTCTCGCGCGACGAAGTGGATTTCATAGACGTGGCGCCCAACCAGGCATTTTCCATCGCGACTTCAATGATACCGTTCCTGGAGCACAACAATGCGAATCGGGCGCTTATGGGATCTAACATGCAGAAACAGGCAGTGCCTTGCGTTTTACCCGAAATGCCGCTTGTAGCCACAGGAGTGGAAGAACTGGCTTCTCGCGATTCCGGCCGGCTGGTTATTGCCCTAGAAGACGGCGTGGTCAAATATTTGGATGCTAAAAAGATCGTGGTGGAAGGCAAGAAAGAACATACATATACTCTGGTAAATTTCCTGCGCAACAACAACTTTGCGGTATTTCATCAGCGTCCGCTGGTAGATGTCGGCGATAAAGTGAAAAAAGGAGATGTTCTCGCGGATACCTCGAGCACCGTGAACGGCCAAATCTCTCTCGGACAGAATATTTTCGTCGCCTTCCTGTCCTGGTCCGGTTCTACCTACGAAGATGCCATCATTGTTTCCGAACGCCTGGTAAAGAACAGCAAATTTACCAGCGTGTATGTGGAAGAATTTACCTGCGTGGTCCGCGATACCAAACTCGGTCCCGAAATAACTACCCGCGACATACCCAACGTCGGCGAACTTAAACTGAAAGATTTAGACGAAGACGGAGTTGTCCGCATTGGCGCGGAAGTCCGGGAAAACGACATATTGGTGGGCAAAATTACTCCGAAAGGAGAAACCGAACTCACTCCGGAAGAGCGGCTCTTGCGCTCCATCTTTGCGGAAAAAGCCCGAGATGTAAAAGACACTTCGCTCCGCATGGAACATGGCAAGCGGGGACGCATTATCGGAGTCAAGATCTTTTCCCGAGACTTGGGGCACACGCTTGAAGCAGGCATCATAAAGAAAATAGTTATTGAGGTTGCCCAGATACGCAATATTTCCGTCGGCGATAAACTCTCCGGCCGGCACGGCAACAAAGGAGTCATCTCCACCATTCTCCCGGAAGAAGATATGCCGTATACCGAAGACGGCACCCCGGTAGACATAATACTGTCACCCTTGGGTGTGCCTTCCAGAATGAACCTGGGACAGATACTCGAAATGCACTTGGGTATGGCCGCAAACGTTCTGGGCTATCAGGCGATAGTTCCGCCGTTTTTGGGTGCCCGGCACGAAGAAATAATGGAAGAGCTTAAAAAGGCGGGAATTCCGGAAAGCGGCAAGGTTAAACTTTTCGACGGCCGCACCGGGGATAAATTCAAACAGGATGTTGCCGTAGGATATATGTACATGCTAAAGCTCCATCACATGGTGGAGGACAAGATACACATGCGCTCCATCGGTCCATACTCACTCATCACTCAGCAGCCGCTTGGTGGAAAGGCTCAGGGCGGAGGGCAGAGATTCGGAGAAATGGAAGTCTGGGCGCTTGAAGGCTATGGCGCAGCCTATACTCTCCGCGAAATGCTGACCATCAAGTCGGATGACATCCTGGGTCGCTCGGCCACCTTTGACGCGATAATAAAGAACGAGCCGATCCGGCCGCCCAATTCGCCGGCATCCTTTAACGTATTGCTCAATTATTTGCGAGGCCTGGCGCTCGATGTGGATTTGAAAAAGTCCAAGGACAGCGTAGAGAAATAATCTAAAGAATCCATATATATGAAAACCTTAAACACAACTGAA
>CAZWXV010000001.1:11906-41175 GCA_964637995.1 uncultured Candidatus Saccharibacteria bacterium | reverse complement strand
ATTTAATCAAATAGCGATACGCCTCGCATCCCCTGAGCAAATAAAGGAATGGTCCTTTGGAGAAGTCACCAAACCCGAGACCATAAACTACCGGACGGGGAGGTCCGAGCGCGGCGGACTTTTCGACGAAAAGATATTCGGTCCCGAAAAGGACTACGAATGTTACTGCGGGAAATACCGGCGCATACGCTACAAGGATATTATCTGCGAAAAATGCGGAGTGGAGGTCACCCGTTCCATTGTCCGCCGCGAGCGTATGGGCCACATAGAATTGGCTACGCCCGTGTCGCACATCTGGTTTTTGCGCGGCGTGCCTTCCCGAATGAGCATACTTTTGAATATCTCCGTTTCCGATCTGGAGAAGGTAATATATTTTGCCGGCTACATCATCACTAAGGTTCAAGAGGACGAAAAAGAAGATATTCTCAACGGTTTGGATAAAGAATATAAGTCCAAGCTAAAAAATTCAGCGGACGATGATACGCGCGAAAAATTGAAAAATCTCCTCTCGATTACTAAAAAGGAGATTGGAGAGATATACGAAGGCAAGGTCTTAAACGAAATCTCCTTTCACCACTATTCACTCAAATATGGCACTTGTTTCGAAGCTTCCATCGGCGCCGAAGCGATATATTCTATTTTCAAAAACCTGGACCTGGGCAAACTCAAACAGCTGACCGACAAAATGCTCGAGAAAGCCAGTGCCGCGGAGAGAGAAAAACTGCAGAAACGCCTGTCGCTCATCCGCGCCATGACTTATTCCGGCATCCGTCCGGAATGGATGTTCCTGACGGTCATTCCGGTCATACCGCCGGTGCTCCGGCCCATGGTGGCGCTCGACGGCGGACGGCATGCTACCAGCGACTTGAACGACTTGTACCGCCGGGTCATCAACCGCAATAACCGCTTAAAGAAACTTAAAGAAATAAATGCGCCGGATGTGATTCTGCGGAACGAAAAGCGAATCATCCAGGAAGCAGTGGATGCGCTTATCGACAACTCCATCGCCAAACAAAATGACAGTGCGGCGATGAGCCAGTCCCAGAAGCGCCCGCTCAAATCTCTCTCCGACAACCTTAAATCCAAGCAGGGGCTTTTCCGGCAGAATCTCCTGGGCAAGCGCGTGGACTACTCCGGCCGAAGCGTGATAGTGGTGGGCCCGGAACTAAAACTTAACCAGTGCGGCTTGCCGAAGCATATGGCCCTCGAGCTTTTTCGCCCGTTCGTTATTTCCAAGATATTGCAGGCGGAGCTAGCTTTCAATATCCGCGGCGCGAACAAGCTCATAGAAGAGCGTACACCGGAAGTTTGGGCTATGCTCGAAGAAGTTATTCAGGGCAAGTATGTGCTCCTAAACCGCGCACCCACTCTGCATAGGCTAGGCATACAAGCATTCAATCCGGTCCTGATCGAAGGCAATGCCATCCAAATACACCCGCTCGTATGTCAGGCTTTCAACGCCGACTTTGACGGAGACCAGATGGCCGTTTATGTGCCGCTTCTGGACGAAGCGCAATGGGAGGCCAAAGAACTCATGGCTGCGAACAAGAACTTACTTAAGCCCCAGAACGGGGATCCGATAGTGAACCCCCGTATGGACATGGTGCTCGGAGCTTACTGGATGACCAAGTCCGTGGACGGAGAAGAAGGGGAGGGCAAGTATTTTTCAAGCCCCAACACGGCCATTACCGCTCATGATTACGATGTCGTAACTCTTCGCGCAAAAATAAAAGTGCTAGCCACCGACAGTCATAAATACCGCAAATTCGACGGGGGTATTTTCGAAACGACCGTAGGCCGGCTCTTGTTCAACAGTATTCTGCCCTCCGATTTTGCGTTTGTGAACGACGAAATGAACCAGAAACGGCTATCGTCTCTCTTGGATGAACTCATAGTGCATGCAGGCGTGGACAGCACACCGCCGGTCCTCGATAAGATAAAACAATTCGGTTTCCGGTATTCGACTGTTTCCGGTACCACTTGGGGTTTGGATAACGTTCGTGTAGCGCCGGAAAAGCCAAAGATCGTGGAACAGGGCAAAAAAGAGGAAGAAGAAATCCTCGCGCAGTGGAACGAAGGGCTTTTGTCGGAAGATGAAAAGTACCAAAAAATAATAGAAGTATGGACGCAGGCCAAAAAAGAACTGGAAAAAGTCCTGCCTAAAACTCTGGACAGGAATAGCTCTACATACGACCTCTTTACTTCCGGAGCCCGAGGCACTATGGCGTCGCTCACGCAAATGATAGGCATGATCGGTCTTATCCAGAACAACCAGGGTAAAATATTGGAGTTCCCGGTCATACCATGCTATCAGGAGGGTCTTTCACCCATTGAATACTTCGTCATTACCCACGGCGCCCGAAAAGGTGCTTCGGACACCGCGCTCAACACCGCCAAAGCGGGATATCTTACCCGTCGGCTCGTGGATGTGGCGCATGACGTGGTCATTACCGAAGAGGATTGCGGCACTAAAGAGGGTATCATCGTCAGCCGGGAGAATATATCCGGCATTGAAATTCCTCTCTCCAAGAATATAAGAGGCCGCATACTCGCAGCCGACCTGAAGGATAGCGCAGGCTCCGTAGCCTACAAGCGCGGATTTCTTGTCACCAAAGAAGAAGCTTACAACATCGAAGGCGCGGGATTCGACGAGGTCTTCGTGCGCTCACCTTTGACCTGCAAAACTGTGCATGGCTTGTGTGTCATGTGCTATGGCCTTGACCTTGGCCGCAACTTTTTAGTGGCAGAAGGGGAAGCGGTTGGCATTATCGCGGCACAGGCTATCGGCGAACCCGGCACTCAGCTCACGCTTAGAACTTTCCACGCCGGAGGCGTCGCCGGTACCGACATCACCACAGGTCTGCCTCGCGTGGAGGAAATATTCGAAAGACGCATGCCCAAAAATCCGGCTATCATTTCCGAGACCGATGGCGAGGTGCTGGAAGTAAAGGCGAACGAGAAAAAGGAAAAAGTAATCAAAGTTCTGTCCGAGAGCTCTGCCGGGAGCAAAAAGAACGAGATGGAATACATCGTGCCTTTCCGCCGGACCCCGCTCTGCAAGGCAGGCGACAAAGTAAAGAAAGGAGAGCTTCTGACCGACGGTTCCGCCGATATCGCGGAAATGTTCCGCCTGGGCGGTAAAGAACGGGTGGAAAAGTACATTATCGAGGAAATCAACAAAGTTTACGAACTGCAAAGCGCCTCCATCTCCAGAAAGCATACGGAAATAATCATCCGGCAGATGTTCTCGCGCCGAAAAATAAAAGACGCGGGCGAAACCAACTTCTCCATAGGCGACATAGTGGAAAACACAGCCTTCATCGAGGAAAACAGACGAATCACGGCTCTGGGCGGAGCGGAGGCCAAGGCGGAAATAGTGGTATTGGGCATTACCGAAGTTTCACTACGAACCAAGAGCTGGCTCTCGGCAGCTTCCTTCCAGAATACCAACCGGGTTCTCATTGAAAACGCCATCAAGGGTGGTGTAGACGACCTGCGCGGCCTCAAGGAGAACGTCATTATCGGCCGGCTCATACCCGCCGGAACCGGGTTCAAGAACAAGATCACTGCTGCGCAAGAGCAATAGAGCCAAATTATGGACTCTCCAGTACAAAAAATTAAGGAGAGGTTGGGAATCGAAGAGATCGCCTCTTCTTATATAAAACTGGAACGGGCCGGAGCCAACTTGAAAGCCAGGTGCCCCTTCCACAACGAAAAAACGCCGTCCTTTTTCCTGTCGCCCGACCGGGGCACGTATTATTGCTTTGGCTGCGGGGCGTCCGGCGATATTTTCACTTTCGTAGAAGAATTTGAAGGCCTAGATTTTAAAGGAGCGCTCAAGATGCTTGCGGAACGCGCTGGCGTGGAGTTGCCGCGCTACAACAAGGCTGACCAAGAGAATAAGAGTGAAAAAGAAAAGTTATACGAAATAATGGAAGAAGCAACAAATTATTTTGAAAATAATTTAGGAGAAAATCAAGAAGTGTTAGAGTATTTAAAGACTCGCGGGTTAAATGAAAAGAGTATTAAAGATTTTAGAATCGGTTTTGCAATCTTGGATTGGCGCAAGCTTTATGACCATCTGAAAGGGAGGGGTTTTGCTGACAATGAAATAGAGCGCGCCGGTCTTGCTAAAAAACCGGACGATGCAGGCAAAGCGATGTACGACAGATTCCGAGGCCGGATTATGTTTCCTATCATGGATTCAAGCGGACGAGTCGTAGCTTTTTCCGGCAGAATTTTCAAGGATGACCTGCCTGCGCAGGCGGGCGGCAAATCCGCTAAATACCTAAACAGCCCTGAAACCCCGATTTTTTCCAAGAACGCCGTGCTTTACGGCATAGACCGCGCGAAAGAGTCCATACGCAAGAATAATTTCTCCATTCTGGTCGAGGGGCAAATGGATCTGGTAATGTCGCATCAAGCCGGATACCGAAACACGGTGGCGACTTCCGGTACGGCGTTGTCCGACTCGGAATTCTCCAAAGAAAATATTATTTCCAATCTGGGGCTGGTACGTCGGCTCTCGCAAAATATAGTGCTGGCGTTTGACGGCGATCAGGCCGGCGAAAAAGCCGCGGAGCGCGCCGGCTTGATCGCTCTTTCTTTGGGCATGGATGTTAAGGTGGCCGAAATGTCCGAGGATGTCGATCCCGCCGACCTCATCAAGTCGGGCGGGGCGGAGGCATGGCGGGAGGCCATAAAAAATTCCAAGCACATAATTGAATTCGCGGCAAGCAAAATTTTAAAGAAAAATGAGGGTGATATACGCAAGGCCGGCCGGGAAATCAGGGAGAAGGTCCTGCTGCTCATAGCCGCGCTGCCAAGCGCCATAGAGAAGGCCCACTTTTTGAAAAAAGTCGGCGAGATGTCCGGTATCGGAGAAAGCGCTCTCCAGGACGATTTTAAAAAAGTCGAGGTATCCGCGGGCGAGGTAAGGGAGGTCAAAGATACCGAGGCGAAACTGGACACTGTCCGCAGGCAGGACTACATCAAGCGGAAACTCCTGGGTATCATCCTGTGGCAGAGGAGTTTGAAGGAAAGCGGGGTAGACACGTCGGAGATTTTAAAAGAGCTTCAAAATGTTTCCCAAAAAGGCGAAGAGGAGCTGTTAAAAGAGACAGGAACTCCGCCGGATGATTTGATATTTGAGGCGGAAGTTTTTTATCATGACCCCGACCTCTTAAAAAAAGACACAGAGGAAATGTTTTTAAACTTAAGAGAAGAAATATTAAAAGAAGAATTGGCGGTAAAAATGAGAGAGCTTTTCCACGCCGAGGAAAGCAAAGACCAGGCTGGTGCCGCGGAAATTTTCAAAGAGTGCCAGACATTGAATAACAAATTACAGGAAATTAAAAATAGTCGCATAAAAGTCGTATAAAAAATTAATAAAAAAGCAAATGAAAAAAACAAAAGCAAAGAAACCCGCCAAGAAAACCAAAAGTGCCGCAAAAAAGAAAAAAGTATCGAAAAAGCCGGCCAAAAAAGCGATTAGGAAAGCACCCATAAAAAACAAAACAAAAAGAGTGTCCGCTTCCAAGAAAGCGGAGAACCTGTCCCGCCTGGCGGACGCGCTGATTGAGAAAGGCAAGAAGCGCGGATTTATAACCTATGACGAGATACTCAAAACCTTTCCGGACATCGAGAACAACATCCTGTTTTTAGACGAGCTTTATGAGAAATTCTCTGTAGCGGGCGTGGATGTGCTTGAAGGCGGGAACTTGCTCAATCTGGACATTGATCTCACTGACAAGGACTTGAACAAGGGAACAATGCACGACTCCATCCAGATGTATCTGAAAGAAATCGGGCAGTATCCCTTAATCCATGCGAGCGACGAGCGTGACCTGGCCAAGCGTATCGAAAAAGGCGATCTGGAGGCGAAAAATCTGCTGGCCCGCGCCAACCTCCGCCTGGTGGTGTCTATTGCCAAGAAATACGTGGGCCGGTCGGCGAACCTGACCCTGCTTGACCTGATACAGGAGGGGAACCTCGGCCTTTTCAAAGCCGTGGAAAAATTCGACTGGACCAAGGGTTACAAATTTTCCACTTACGCCACCTGGTGGATACGCCAGGCCATTACCCGCGCCCTGGCCGACCAGTCTCGGACCATCCGTATTCCCGTGCACATGGTGGAAACCATATCCAAATACAAGCAGACGCACCGCAGGCTTAGCCAGGACCTGGGCCGGGAACCGCTGGCTGAAGAAATCGCGACCGAGATGGGCATTCCGGTGGAAAAAGTGCATGTTATTGAAAATATTTCTCAGGACACTGTGTCGCTTGAACAGCCGGTGGGGGATGACGACGACAAATCCACGCTGGAGAATTTCATCCCCGATGAAAAAATACTGCGCCCCGACCAGGAATCTTCCCGCCGCATTCTGTCCGACCAGATACGCGAAGTACTGAACGAGCTAAATCCCAAAGAGCGCAAAATTCTTGAGATGCGCTACGGACTTTTGGACGGCATTCAGCACACTCTGGAGCGGGTAGGGGAGGAGTTTGGCGTCACCCGCGAGCGCATACGCCAAATCGAGGCCAAGGTGCACGAAAAGCTCCGCCAGCACGAAAAAATTTCACGATTGAAAAATTATTTCGACTAGGAGCTTATTCATGAAATTATCACTCCTTGTTCCGTGTTTTAATGAGGAAAAGTCTATTGAAGCTTGCATTCAATCATGCTTATTACAGATTCGTAAATTTGATGAAATAGTTTTCGTTGACGATTGTTCTACTGACGGAACGCCAGATATTTTGGCAGCACACGCTACCCTTGGGCATATTATTACCAAAAGAACAGAGAGCAACACGGGAAATAAATCTACAGCGCAAGAATTCGGCTTGCGATTTGTGACCGGGGATGTGGTTGTTACTACTGATGCCGATACTGTGTTGGACAGTCATTTTACAGAAGAGATAGAAAAGAGTTTCCTAAAGGAAGAAGTCGTGGCTGTTGCCGGTCATGTAAAAAGTTTGGATTATAATTGGCTTACCCTGTGTAGGGCTTTTGACTATGCGATAGGGCAACATATCAATAAGCTTGCCCAAAGCTATGTAAATTACATTTTTATTATGCCAGGAGCGGCAAGTGCTTTCCGCGCAGATTTGTTTCGTGAATATGTTGGGTTTGATCACGATACTATTACTGAAGACCTTGATTTTACATATAAGCTTCATGAAGAGAATTTTAAGATTATTTATAATGATAAGGCTGTCTCATACACGGAGGATCCGACTACTTTGTCGAGTTATGTAAATCAAATACGCCGTTGGTTTGGCGGAGGATGGCAAAATCTTATGAAGCATTTTGATGTTGCTTTTACGAGTCCAGTTCGAGCTTTTGAGCTTTCGCTTATTTATACTGAAGGTTTTATTTTTTCTTTTCTTATTTTTATTCTACCAATTATTAATTTCACGTTTACTCTCTGGCTTTTACTAATATATTTTGGGGTTACTTCAATGTTTGGTATGTGGGCGGCGTGGAAGGAAAAAAGACCCATGCTTGCCTTGGTTGCATTTCCCTATGTTGTGCTTTTGTATGTGAACGCATATATTTATCTTGAGCAATTCGTCAAAGTAGTTGTTTTTAGTCACAAAAATTTGACTTGGTTTAAACCTGACCGTGTTGGAATTAACTCACAATAATTTTATGCCCCCTACACCATTTATCGGAATTTCCCTATTAATTCATGTATGCATTATTCTAATGCATAAGATTTTTCATTGGGTACCGCGTAGAAAAATTGTTCATAAAAAGGCAACAATCAGCACGAGTATTTTGAGTGTATTTGTTGTTACTTTAGTTTTTTGGTTTGTGGCTATTAGTGCAATGGTTTTGGTTTATGTAAGTGTACAAGAGGAACATTCAATTTTTAATTTATTTAGCCAAGAGAACCCATAAGAAAAACTCTGCCAGCACGAAAAAATTTCACGGCTTAAGAATTATTTTGATTAATTTTTTTGTAATAACTGAGTCCTAATGCATACCCAATAGAACGGATGGCTACTTGCGTGCTATAATGGAAAAATGCCCTTGGAGACGGTCGTAAATGTACATGAGCAGAAGAGAAATATTCTCGAATCCCTATATTTCGACCAGGATGGGCAACTTATACCAGAGCAGTTTCAGGGCGAACTCAATACCCGGAACGCAACGCTTATAAATGCAGTACCAGGGGATATCGCATTCGCCTGTCTCTATGCGTTTCCTCAGGACAGTGCAGAATACGTACGTAACCTCATACATTATCGCAAGCACGGCAAGTTTCCAGATGGCCCAGACAGCAAGCCACTATACGCCTCTTATGAAGAGTTTCTAAAAAGTTGCCAGGAGGAAATAGATCGCGCTGAATCTTTTACCTTCGCATGCGTGACCACTCTAGACGAGTTTAAGGAGAAAGCGGCACATTGGGGGTTGGATGTGGAGCGAGTACAGGAAATTTTCGTCCTCGGAGCCGCCGAACGCGCGGTCATTGTAAATCATGCGGATAAAAGAAACGAATCGCGCGATCTACTCCTAATGCATGAAATGAACCATCTGGAAGAGGAGAAAATTTATCTCCACCCTCGCGATACCTCCCGTCCTTGGAAGGAACATTTTCTTTTCCAGGCGGTCTACGAAGCCCTTACTGACCTTCGGGCGCTTGCGCTGGTCCCTGCGGGCAGATGGAGCCAGAAGCAGATGAGCTACTGGAGCAAACTTGATGAGACTGACCTCATATACATTAAGAGGATGATGGCAGATTCGCAAGCCACGACTTTGCCAGAACTACTCCTAGTTCTGAAGAAGGCCGCGGCGGATAATCCTCGTTTCCAGGAAGCAATAAAGATTCAATTCGCAAATCGTGGTTCCCTCGAAGAGGTACTTGGAGAATTCAACCGAGTGACAGATGGTCTTCTTGCCCTACCAAAATATACCCGTGATAATACATTGGAAAGATTGTCCTAAACAAGTATGGTAAAATAAACTTATGACACTGGAAACTCCACAACAAGAAAAAAAAGGCAATAATAAAATTTCCAGAAGAAAATTTATAAAGATAGGAGGAGCAAGTATTGTTGCCGGGGCTGTTGCTGGCGGTGTTGCCAAATTCTTATCGAGGGGGTCGGAGAATAATGATGTCAAAATTGTAGGGGGGAGGGAGCAAATTAAAGAAAAAGAGAAAATTCCCCTTGATATCCAAAACAGTTTAGAAAAACTAAAAATAAATTTTAACCTGCGTCCTGATGAATTTGCTATAGTAGTTAGTCCTGAAAGACAAGAGTTGTATTTAACTAAAAATGATGAGATTTTAAAGACGTACATTATCTCTACGGGCAAGGCTGGGATGGGTTCGGAGATAGGTAGTGGCAAAACTCCTATAGGCGCTCATCGCATAAAAGAAAAAATAGGCGATGGCGCAGAAATCGGCACTGTATTTAAAGGACGGCAAAACACGAGATACCTTGCAGGAATTACTAACGAAAAAATTGACCTGCCGCAGGATGATATTACCACTAGAATAATGTGGCTGGATGGCCAAGAGGAAAATATCAACCGCGGAGGAAATGTTGATTCACACAGCAGGTATACATACATACACGGGACACCGGAAGAGGGATTATTGGGAGAACCTAATTCTCACGGTTGTATAAGAATGAAAAATTCGGACGTGGTGGAATTATTTGATGTTATACCGCCAGAAACATTGGTTGAAATTCAAAGTAAGCCCTTCGCGGGTGAATAAAAAATCCCGCTTTCGGCGGGATTTTTTATTCACATTTTTTCTATCTAAGCGCGTTCTCGATTTTGGTCGTTAAAGCGGCGGCAGGCAGGTAACCCTCGATTGTATCGACTATCTTCCCGTTTTTCAGGATGAAGCCGTTCGGAGTGCCTCGGACGCCGTAGGGGCTGGCTTGGGTCCTGGAGTTTTCCACGGCGGCTGCATATTTATCGCTGTCTAAGCAGGTGTCAAATGCCGTAGAATCTAGCCCCAGGTTTTTCGCGAAAGCCTTCAGGTTGCCATTGGCGAAATTCCCCTCATTTTCTCCATTCTGATGCTCAAACAGATAGTCATGATATTCCCAGAATTTATCCTGCTCTGCCGCGCATAGCGCAGCCTCGGCTGCGTTTATCGATTCGTCGCGGGCTTTATCATATGGCTCTACAAATGTTCCAAGAAAAGCAAAGTCCCTGAAAACAAAGCGCACCGAGCCCTTCGGTATGTATTTTTCCCGGACTTCCTTTTCGGCTTCATTGTGGAATTTGCCGCACCAAGGGCATTGAAAATCCTCATATAAGATTAAAGTAACTTCCGCTTTCGGGTTTCCGAGCACCATATCTTCTTCGCTTACAGGAGTCACGGCAGTGGCCGGCACCCCGTTAAGCGAGGGTATTGGTGTAGCCGGGGCAGAACTCCCCCGAAGCAGTATGGCTCCGGCTATCATGGCTCCGGCGATGAGAATGGCTCCTACTAGAGGCTTTTGGTCGTTTTGCATGCTTTCTTGGTTATTTAAATGTTAATACTCCAGTATAGCATTTTTTTTGGCCGTGGTATAATTGTAAAGTATAAATAAGCCTGTCTCGTGGTCGTCAGGGCGGGCCAATTTAATAAAAAATATTTGTCCTTAAATGGACCAAACAATATTATGTGTGGACATGACAAATGCGGGGGAGGAAAGTGCGGGGTAATGATGGCCGCCAAGTGGCTTCTGGTCATTGGCGGTTTGAATTGGGGCTTGGTAGGTGTAGGTATGTTCATGCAGAGCGACTGGAATGTGGTGGATATGCTTTTGGGCGCTTGGCCTAAAGTAGAGGCTATCGTCTACGTTTTAGTGGGTGTTGCCGCGATTTTGAAGATTTTCGGGTGCAAGTGCCATATCTGCAAAGGCATGGGCGAAGAAAAAGGCGACATGGACAGCAACATGGGTCAGAAAATGTAATTTTCTGACCTTTTAGTTTGATAGCTGAAGAAAAACGCCCCGATATACATCGGGGCGTTTTTCTTTGCATTTCCCGCTCAAAATGCTATATTTGAAGAGAGCTATGACTCAGATAGGGGATATCATTTTCAATATATGTATTTTTGCGTCCGTGTACATACAGGTGTTTTTATTGGTTACCTTTCTGGAAAATAAGCATAAGTTCGTAATAAGAAAGGAAGGACTCCAGCTCGCCACATACCCGCTCGTCACGATTATTATTCCCTGCTGGAACGAAGAGGAGACGGTAGCTCGCACCGTTGCCTCTGTCTTGGGATTAAATTATCCGCAAAACAAAATCAAACTGGTTATCGTTGATGACGGTTCGACCGACAATACCTGGAATGAAATCTTGAAATTCAAGGACCGCGAGAATATAAAAGTATTATGCAAAGAGAACGGTGGCAAGTATACGGCGCTCAATTTGGGTTTACGGCATGTAGATACCGAATTCGTGGGCTGCCTCGACGCGGACTCCGTGGCCCATCCGGAAGCCCTGGTCCGTCTTATGAGTTATTTTGAACGAGACCCTCTCCTGATGTCCGTCGCCCCTTCAGTCCTCACAATCCGCACTAAAAATATGGTTCAGAAAGCACAGCGGCCGGAATATTATCTTGCCGCGTTCGTCAAGAAAATGCTCGGATTCCTTGGCGCTGTCCATGTCGTGCCGGGGCCGCTAACCATTTTCAAAAAAGAAGTCTTCGACAAACTGGGTCCATACCGCCGGGGCCACAATACGGAAGACCTGGAGATTACTTACCGGATGCAGAAAAATAATTTCAAAATAGAGCAATGCCATGACGCGTACGTCTACACCAATACCCCGTCAACATTGAAAAAGCTTTACAAACAAAGGATTCGCTGGATATACGGGTCCATAAACAACCTGATAGATTACCGCGGGCTCCTGTTTAAAAGACGTCACGGCAATTTTTCCTTCTTTACTCTGCCGTCTATCATCGTTGCAATTTTGTCAGTTAGTTATCTTTTCGGCATGATAGTTTATAACGCGGGAGATTACCTATATTCCAAATTCATGCAAATTAAAATAACCGGTATTTATTTTTCCGCCAGCCCCCATTTCTTTGACCCGTTTTTCCTAAACATGAAAGCGGTGTTCTTTCTCATGCTTCTGTTTTATTTTTTCAACCTCTTTTCCATGATAGTAGGCAGGAAAATGGTGGAAGGCAAGTGGTACTTGTCCGTGGACATGCTCTACTTTTTCGCGCTTTTCGGCGTTTTCACCCCGGTTTGGTTTATCAAGGCGATTTTCGACACCGTAGTTTCGCGCAATCCCTCCTGGAGATAAAAGGATATGGAAAAAAACATAGACTGGAAAAAATATTTGATAGTCTTCTTCATAACCGCGGCGCTTTTTTTCACGGCGATATATCTTTCCAATTATTTTGGCGGCAAGAAGATAGCGGAACTCCAATCCATCCAGGACAATATTGCCATCGATATTCTTTCTTCCGAGACCCAGTATTCGCTCCTTTCCGAGCTATCCTGTAAGAACATATCCAATTCCATATTGTCGGGCCAATTGGAGGAGCTCGGCCAGAAACTGGAATGGAGCGAGAACAACCTGGGCGACACCGAGGAAGTGACGTATATTAAGAGCTACTATTCCTTGCTGGAAATAAAAGACTACCTCCTAGCCAAGAGGATATCCGAGCGCTGCGGGGTCAAATCCGCTTTCATTTTATATTTCTATACCACAGCGGAAAGCTGCGAGTTGTGCCAGGAAGAGGGTCTGGTGCTCACGGCTCTGCGCGAAGAATACCCCGAACTTCGGGTCTATTCTTTTGACTACAATACCGACCTTTCGGCAGTCAAAGCCATGCTCCAAATATATAAGATAAAAGACACCGAACTGCCAGCGCTCGTAATAGACGGTGATCTTCTCACCGGCTTCCGCGGATTTGAGGAGCTCTCTTCGCTAGTGGAAAAGTCGTTCAAACTCCAGGGGGTGGAAGACACCAAAACCAAAAAATAAACCTACCTGAGCCGCCTCTCGGATTCGAACCGAGGACCTTCGCTTTACAAAAGCGTTGCTCTACCAACTGAGCTAAGGCGGCAAAAATAAATTGTTTTACAGATTTTCTTCTTCCTTTATCTCGTCTTTTATCTCGCCAATCTTGCGTTTGTATTCGGCCACAGTCTTGAGAAACCTGTTGGGTTCCTTGGAGATAGGCGGAACCGCGCCATTTTTATTTAGTCGTTCTGCCAGCTTTTTTTCGGCTTTCTCGTACGTGTTCTTTAAGAACTGTATCAATCTAACATATGCCCTGATAGTTTCCACCAGAAGGAAATAGCCCAGCCGCCGCATCATTTTGCCCGAACTTTTCTCTAGCTCCTCAAAACGAGGTACCTTGAAGGGTACCTGTTCCTCGGGTGGCATCTGCCCATTTAAAATCAGGCGGAGTTTCTTGCCCACCATGAAGATGATTCCTAGAAGCGAGAGAAAAAATAAAACTATGAAGAAATTCATATCGTATTCTTATATGGAATAACGCTTTACCTCTTTGATTTTTGCTCCGGCCTCTGCCAGAAGCTTGCCCACGGTGATGTCTCCGTTCTTGATGAATGCCTGCTCCGGCAAAGTGCGCTCCTTGAAGTAGGTCGTCATTTTGCCGTCGAGCATCTTTTTTTTGATCTCTTCGGGCTTGTCAGAGCCTGCAACCTCTTTCTCGAAAACCTCACGCATGGTTTTTTTGATTTCCTCCGTAATTTCCTCCGCCGACAGGTATTCCGGCTTCATGGCGGCTATGTGCATGGCGATATCTTTCGCGAGTTCTTTAGTACCGCCTTCCAGACTTACAATAACACCGATTTTATTGTTATGCACGTAATTGTCCAGCACCGCGCCCTCCACTTCATACACGTCGCCCAGTTGGATATTTTCTCCGGTTTTCTGGATGATGGCGTCAATCATCTCTTTGGCTCCGGTCTTCATTTTTTCCGCGCCTTCCTTTAAGGTTTTTTCAGTAAGAGAGTTCAAGAGCGACACAAAATCCTCGTTCCTGGCTACGAAATCGGTTTCACAGTAGAGCGCTACCAGCACCGCCTTATTGTCCGCCATTTTAACGGCTACCCGCCCGTCTTTGACCTCACGGCCGCCTTTCCTCTGTGCTATTTCCGAACTGTTTTTCTTCAGTATAGCGACGGCTTTTTCCATGTCTCCGCCCGCCTCCTCGAGGGCTTTCCGGCACTGCATGACCGAGATACCGGTCCGGTCCCGGAGCTCCTTTACTTGTTCGGTGGTTATTTGCATGGACATAGATTTTTACTGCCCCGCCTGCGGCGGGGGCGTTTATTTTAAGCTTGTTAAGATGTTTTTGCCGGGAGCGAGCGCCCGCCTTCCTTGTATGCTTCCGTTACAGCAGCCGCGAAGAACTTAATGGAGGGTATGCCGGCATCGTTTGCTATAATAGGGTATTCTATTTTCTTTATGTTGGTGTCCGAGTTTGCGAGCGCGATAACCGGGACGCCGGACTTATTGGCTTCCGTAGCCGCAATATGTTCCGCGCGGGCATCGACAACAAACAGGGCATCCGGAATCTTCTTTAGCCCCAAAAGGCCGGTGTAATACCTGGCAAGCTTCTCCATTTTCTTTGCCATGACCACGCGCTCTTTTTTGGTGTACTTCTCAAGGCCGCCTGTGGTACTTTCTTTCTGATAATTTTCAAGCTCGACGATACGCTTTTTTATTTCGGAAAAATTGGAGAGTGTTCCGCCGATCCACCTCTCAGTGACGTAAGGCATACCCAGAGATTCCGCGGTCGTTTTTACAGCAACCTTCGCTTCCGGTTTGGTGCCCACGAAAAGAAGAATCTTGCCTTTGGCCCCAAGCTCTTCGGCATATTTTTTAGCTTCTTCAAGCAGAATACCCGTCTTTTCCAGGTTGATTATATCGCTTTTATTTTTAGTGGCGTAAATATAAGGCGAGACAGAAGGGTGCCTCCGGGTCTTGGAATAGCCATAATGCGCCCCGGCTTTGAACATCTCTTCCACCACGTCGTTATCGCTCGCGCTACTGTTTTTTACTTTTTGCATACTCTCTAATCTAGCAGAAACAGCCCTTTTTTGCAAATTTTTAGGCCAAAGCGGAGTCTTTGACCAAAAGGGTTTTTTCGGTTAAGATGGCTGTATGAACACAAGTGTGCGGCAATCCGAACTTTTTACCAAAACCAAGAAAGAGACTCCCACGGATGAAGTTTCCAAAAACGCGGAACTCCTGATTCGCGGCGGGTTTGTCCACAAGGAAATGGCCGGGGTTTACTCCTATCTGCCGCTTGGGCTCAAAGTGCTCCGAAAGATTGAAAACATAGTCCGGGAGGAGATGAACAAGGCGGGCGGGCAGGAGATTTTCATGTCTGCGCTCCAGCCCAAAGAAAACTGGGAGAAGACCGGACGTTGGAACGACCTTGATGTTTTATATAAAGTCACCGACTCCGCTGGCAGGGAAATGGCGCTCGGGCCTACGCACGAGGAGATCGTGGTACCCATCTTAAAAAATTACGTAACTTCCTACAAAGACCTGCCGAAAGCGCTTTACCAGATACAGGATAAATTCCGCATGGAACTCCGTTCCAAGTCCGGCATTTTACGAGGCCGGGAATTTATGATGAAGGATATGTATTCCTTCCATAGCACTACGGAGGATTTTGAAAAGTTTTATGAACAAATGAAAGGCGTCTATAAAAATGTCTTTGAGCGGGCGGGTATAGGGCATATTACCTACCTCACGTTCGCATCCGGCGGCACATTTTCCAAATATTCCCACGAATTTCAAACGATTACGCCCGCGGGCGAAGATACTGTATACGTGGATGAAGAGCAGGGCATTGCAATAAATAAAGAAGTGCTCAATGACGAAGTCCTCGGCCAGCTCGGCACTACCCGCGACAAACTGTCGGAGCACCGCGCCATAGAGGTGGGCAACATTTTCGACCTTAAGACCAAGTACTCCGCGCCGTTCGACCTTACTTTCACTGATGAAAAAGGGGGCAAGCTCCCGGTACTCATGGGTTGTTATGGCATAGGCATAGGCCGACTCATGGGAACGGTGGTAGAGGCGCTAGCCGACGACAAGGGAATCATATGGCCGGAAGCCATTGCGCCTTTCCGGGTGCATCTCTTGATGCTTGGGAAAGAAGCGGATGTTGCCGCGGAAGCGGAAAAAGTTTACAGTACGTTGTCCCGGGCCAGCGTGGAAGTTCTATTTGATGACCGCGCGGATGTTTCCGCCGGAGAGAAATTCTCCGACTCTGACCTTCTGGGCATACCTTATCGGGCGGTGGTGTCGGCGCGCAGTATAAAAGAAAACGGGATTGAGCTTAAGAAACGTACGGAGGAAAAAGGTAAAATTGTTTCTATTGATGAGTTGTTAACATGTCTGAAATAAAAGAATGCAAATTTTTGAAAAATTTTACAAATTAGTTTCCAACGACATCGGCATAGACCTCGGCACTTCCAATACCTTGGTGTATTTGAAAGGCCACGGCATAGTCATTAATGAGCCCTCGGTCGTGGCAGTCAACATGAAGACCAACCAGATTCTTGCGGTCGGCGGCAAGGCCAAAGAAATGCTCGGGCGCACCCCGGGTCATATCAAAGCCGTGCGGCCGCTCGTGGATGGCGTCATCTCCGACTTTGAAGTTACCGAAGAAATGCTCTCCTACCTCATAAACAAAGCGGACAGGATTTCGAAAAAACTTGCGCGTCCGCGCGTGCTCATCGGCGTGCCTACGGGCACGACCAATGTGGAAACCCGTGCTGTCTATGACGCGGCTAAGAGCGCCGGCGCCAGGGAAGTATATTTGGTGGAAGAACCGATGGCGGCAGCTATAGGCATACGGCTTCCAATCAAGGACCCTGTGGGCACTATGATCATAGACATTGGCGGCGGCACGACGGACGTTGCCGTAATTTCGCTCGGCGGCATAGTCAAATCAAAAAATCTTAAGATTGCGGGCGACCGGCTGAACAATGACATCATTTCCTACATGCGGGACGAATTTAAAATTCTTATCGGCGAACGGACGGCGGAAATGGTCAAAATCGAGATAGGTTCCGCAATGCCCGGCGGATACATGGAAACGGAAGTGCACGGCCGGGATCTATTGACCGGGCTCCCGCGGGAGGTGGTAGTAACGGATGCGGATATCCGCGAAGCCCTGTCTTTATCGGTACGGGGATTGATTGACGGGGTCAAAGACATGCTCGAGTCCACTCCGCCGGAGATATTATCCGACATCATGCATCGGGGCATCACCCTCTCGGGTGGCGGGGCGCTCTTACCGGGGCTGTCCGAGCTATTGCAAAACGCGCTCAAGATTCCGGTCTATGTGGTGGAAGATCCGCTGTCGGCGGTAGCACGGGGCACAGGCGTTATTCTGGATAATCTGCCGATGTACCAGGAAGTTCTGATCGGACACCAAGATGAGTTACCTCCAAGATAGGAAAACCAAAAAAGAAAAATTTTTCAAAATTGCCGCGGGGACTTTGCTCTTCCTGGTTTTGTTTTATTTCCGCGCGGGCATATTCCGGGGCTTGTCTTTTGCCGCAGGGGAAGTGTTTCGTCCGGTATTTCACCTGGGCAGCAAGGTAGGCGGGAGCTTCGTAAATTTGGGCGTTTATTTTTCCTCCAAACGGTCCCTTTCCGAAGAGAACCAAGAACTCAAGCAACAATTGGAGTCTCGTGAGGCCGGAAGGTCCAACTACGACGTACTTGTTCGCGAGAATGAAAGTCTGAAAAATATAATCTCGCGGTTGCCCGAAGAGAATAAATTGGTTTTGGCGGCGATACTTGCCAAACCCAACCGCAGCCCCTACGATACCTTACTTATAGACTTGGGTGCGCGAGCCGGCGTGGAGAAAGGCGATATGGTTTACGCTTACGGCAATATGCCTATAGGCCGGGTAGCCTCGGTAACCGACGATACTTCCAAGGCGGTACTGTTCTCCAGCCCCGGGGAAAATACGCAGGTTGTAATATCGGACGTTGGACGTCAGGAATTCGGACGTCCAACGTCCGGTGCCGGTACCGAAATTTTCTGGGAAGTTACGGGGCGGGGCGGCGGAAACTTTGAGATGATTCTGCCCCGGGATTTTGTGTTGGAGAAGGGGGACGCGGTGGTTCTGCCCGGAATTTCTCCTTTGACCGTTGCGGTAGCCGAAACCATATTGTCCGACCCGCGCAGCCCCTGGAAAACGGCTCTGCTTAAAAGCCCCATAAACATACAGGAAATAAAATTTGTGCAGGTTGAAATCAGGTAGCTTAACAAAGTGAAATTTCGCATTGAGAAAAATTTAAAAGGCAGTTTGGGCCGGGCGGGCATACTCGAAACTTTGCATGGCACTGTCTATACTCCGGCTTTTGTAGCGGTGGGCACAAAAGCGACTGTGAAATCTCTTAATCCCGAGCAAGTGCGGGCTGTAGGCACAGAAGTCGTGCTGGGCAATACATACCACTTATATCTAGAGCCCGGAGATGAGATAGTGCGGGATGCGGGCGGCATAGGAAAATTTATGAATTGGCCGGGTCCGACCATGACTGATTCCGGGGGGTTTCAGGTGTTTTCTCTCGGCGCCGCCTACGGAAAAGATATTTCTAAAGTGGTAAAGATTGCCGATCCCTCACTCCTCATCCCCGAGCGCTTTGACGATAGTGCTGCGCCTCGTCTCGCGAAAATAGGGCAGGACGGGGTTTCCTTCAAATCGCACCTGGACGGCTCCATACATTACATTACGCCCGAGAAATCGATCCAAATCCAGCACAACCTGGGTGCGGACATTATTTTTGCCTTTGACGAATGCACCAGCCCTGCGGAAGATTTGCGCTATCAGGAGGAAGCGCTCCTGCGCACGCATCGCTGGGCGGAGCGGAGCTTGGCAGAACATCAACGCCTCACTGCTTCCAATTTTTCGGCCCTGCGCCTT
This sequence comes from uncultured Candidatus Saccharibacteria bacterium, assembly GCA_964637995.1. Lineage (GTDB taxonomy): Bacteria > Patescibacteriota > Minisyncoccia > Phycocordibacterales > UBA9973 > UBA9973. Next base: position 22,269 of record CAZWXV010000001.1, on the reverse strand, counting down.
CCCTCGCCAAGCTCGGGTGGGAACCTCGGGCAGCTCAAAATTGAAAGCAGTTCGGCTCCGGCGTTGTTTGGCATAGTGCAGGGCGGGCGGGACGAGAATTTACGCAAAAAGTCGGCGAACTTTTTAAAAAATTTAGATTTCGACGGTTTTGGTATCGGGGGCTCTTTTGCCAAAGAAGATATGCAGAGCGCGGTAAAATGGGTAAATGAAATATTACCGGAAGAAAAACCCCGGCATCTGTTGGGCATCGGGGAGCCGGAAGATTTATTTATGGGTGTGGAAAATGGCGTGGATTTGTTTGACTGTGTGGCGCCGACCAGGCTTGGCAGAAACGGGACAATCTACACCAAAAGAGGCAAAATCATCATAATGAACACTAAATTCAGAAACGATTTTTCGCCCATCGAAGAAGATTGCGGATGCTATACGTGCAAGAACTATTCGCGTAGCTACGTCGCCCATCTTTTTCACGGCAAAGAAATGCTGGCTGGAACTTTGGCATCAATACACAATTTATATTTTATCATTAATTTGGTTAAAAAAATCCGGCAATCGATTTTAGACGATAACTTTTTTGAATATAAAAAGGCGTTTTTGAAGATATATTTAAAGTCCTCGGGCGGGACAGTGTGTCCCGCCCGACAAGAGTAATTGTTCCCTGTTTTTCATCGGCCTACGGGGGTCGAGCGACGTTATGCGATTGTTCGGCCCTACCGTATATTGTCTTTTGTGATACAATTATCAAATAAAACTAAATTTATATTACCAAAATAATATTATATTAATTAAACATTATGAAAAAAAGCATTTTAAACAAACTTTCACCAGGGCTAAGGAAGCTCATTATTCCGGACGATACAAAGGCGGCTGGCACTTTGAGCGCAAATATTAAAAATAGTCCCACCCCGGTTAGCAAATTTGCCGAAAGGACGCTCCTGCACATAAATGGCGGCTCTACTTTACAGGCGGCCTTGTGGCTGAAAGAACATTTAAAAAACGGCGGTAAATTGGTAGTTACTTTGTCCGGCGCTCTAAGTTCTTTCCAGGTCGGCGTAATGCTGGCCGAACTTATAAGAAAAAATAAAGTGCATTTAGTATCTGCTACCGGCGCCAACCACGAAGAATCGTATTATCGCTATGTGGCGCATTCACACTACGCCGGTATTCCTCGATATACCGAGCTTACTCCTACGCAAGAAGCAGAATTACGTGACGCGGGATTACGCAGAATTACCGATACATTTTTACCGGAAGATGAAAGTGTGCGTATCATGGAGCCGCATCTGGTAAAAATGTGGAAGGAAGCAGAAAAAAAGGGGGAGAAATATTTCCCGCACGAATACTTCCGGAGGCTTTTTGCGGAGAAATTAATCAAGCCTGATACGCAAGCGAATCCCAATGACTGCTGGACCCTGGCAGCCTATGAGAAAAATATTCCGATTGTCGTGCCGGGTTTTGAAGATTCCACTATGGGTAATATTTTCACCAGCTATACCTACAATGGTCCTCACAAGAAAAAAGGCGACCTTGTTTTAGACGGTAATGTTATGAAAACAGGTTTGGAATATTTTCACTTAATGTATGACTGGTATATGAAAGAAAGTAAAGATGCTCCCATTGCCTTCCTGCAGTTAGGCGGGGGCATTGCCGCGGATTTTCCCATCTGCGTGGTGCCGTCCTTAAAACATGATTTAAAACTGCATAATAAAGTCAGAGATTGGGCCGGCTTCATTGAAATCGGTTCTTCGCCAATGTCCTACGGTTCCTATTCCGGCGCTGGCGGCAAGGAAAAAATTACCTGGGATAAACTTTCTACCGAAAGTTACTACCAAATTATCCAGAGCGATGTGACGGTTGCTTTCCCCTGGATAGCGGCGGTACTGCTTGATCTATAATATACCCATATCCGGGTAGCTTTACCATAGACTTGTGCACCAACATAAGGGTTTACATTTTCGGAGTACTTGCTATACTGTTTTTACTTAAATGGCAAAACGGAAACTAAAGAAACAGGGCAGGAACTGGAAGAAATTTTGGAAGCTCGGAGTTGAGGATTTCAATACTCAATTTTTTAACATTACCAAGAACGGCGAACTTACCGTACAGGAAGGCAATTACGTTTACAACATAAACGATATTGTAAAAAAATACGGCACGCCGACCGAAATAGTTTTCCCGTTTATTCTCGAAGAACGCTTGGAGGACCTTCAGGATTATTTTCGCGCCTTTATGAAAATCCAGAACTACAAGGGCAAATTCTATTATCATTACCCGATGAAGGTAAACCAGAACAAAGAATTTATCATGCCGCTCATTTCCGAAGGCGCCCATATGGAAGTGGGTTCGGTCAATGAGCTGTGGCTGGTAAAAAAGATGTGGGAAGGCGAAAAATTTAACACTAAAATCAAAGTTTTTTGCAACGGCCCGAAAACAGACGCCTACATAGCCCTCATCGAAGAATTGCGCATGAAGAATCTGTCCATCATACCGATCATCGAAGACGAGCATGAGCTTACCAAGCTTGCCAAGTACAAAGGCGATGTCGGTATCCGGGTCAACCTCGATACCAAGGCGGACACGCATTGGGACAAAAAAGTCGACCGTTTCGGATTTTCATCCAAGGAAATCCTGGACTTGCCAAAGATGAAAAATCTAAAGGTTTTGCATTACCATATTGGCTCTCAAATTATGAGCGCGAGGAGTGTTCTTCTGCCCATAGAAGAGGCGATGAATTTGTATATCAAGCTGGTCAAGAACCAGCCGAGTTTGGACACGCTAGACATTGGCGGCGGCTTTGGCGTGCCGTACGAAAAGAAGCCCTTCTATAACGCTCGCAAAATGTCCGAGAAGATAGTGAAGCTTCTGAAGAAAAAGAGCGATGATGCCGGCATACGGCATCCGAATATCGCGGTGGAGTGGGGCAGATACATCGTGGCGCCCGCGCAGCTCACAATTTACAGTATTATCGCGGAGAAACCAATTCCCAAAGCCAACGCCAAATCCTGGTACGTGATAGACGGCAGCTTCATGAATGACCTCTTGGACACTTGGGCTATTCATCAGAAGTGGCATATAGTACCGGTCAACAACGCGAATACTTCCGCGCTAAAAAGCGTCTGGCTCGCGGGTAGTTCCTGCGACTCCGATGACAAATATACTTCGGGTGGCAGCTACGTGCTCATGCCCAAACTAAAAGAAGGAGAACCGCAATATCTGGCCATATTCGACTCCGGCGCCTATCAGGACGCTCTGGCCTCGCACCACTGCCTGCTTTCTTCGCCGGCAAAATTAATAGCGCAGGACGGTAGCATCAAGATCGCTCGCAAGCGCGAGAGCGCGGAGTCCATCGGCCGCCTGTTCGGCTGGACCAATGGCGACCATAAGCCGTAAATTATGAAAAAATACTTCTTTATATTAATTATTTTTATTCTGGCGACAGGGTTTTTGGTGACTCTGCCCGGGGGCAATTTGACCCCCGAAAGCATCAGATACGTCAAAGTTGCGGGACAGAGAATCAGAGTGGATTTGGCAATATCCCCGGAGGCCCAAACCAAAGGGCTCGCTGGCCGCACGGGACTTTCGGAAGGCGAAGGAATGCTTTTTATATTCGACGTGCCCGGAAAACACCTTTTCTGGATGAAAGAAATGAATTTTCCGATAGACATCATCTGGATCACGGAAAATATGCAGGTGGTCCATGTTGAAAAGAATGCGGCGCCGGAATCTTACCCTGAGACCTTCGGGCCGGACGCTTATATAAAATACGTGCTCGAAGTCCCAGCAGGTTATTCAGATAAAAACAATCTCAAAGTCGGCGACCGGATATTACTTTCCGACTAAGAGTTTTGCCAATTCTTTACAATCTGCCGTTTTGTGGTAGAATGGCAACCGGACCTGCACTCAGATAGCTACTCCCGAGCCTTGTGCCCGGGGGAGGAAAGTCCGAACACACATTTCCCTTGCGGGGAATAAACGTAGCGGGTAACGCCCGCCGTCCGTGAGGACGAGGTGCGAACAGAGATGCCTCCGACGAAAGGCAGGAGGCATCTCCCGTTAAATCGGGAGATGAGTCCTTTAGGCAACTAAAGGGGTGAAACAGCTAAATCCTTACGCGTGTGCAAGATCGTGCCCTGCCGCAAGGCAGGGAGAATCGCTTGAGCTCTGGAGCAATCCAGAGCCTAGATAAATTGCTATCACCATCAGTCGGTCCGCCGACTGGCGGAACAGAATTCGGCTTATAGGGGGCAGGACCCAAACATGAAAAATCCTCTGAGAAATCAGAGGATTTTTCTATTAGGGGGCAAATTCGGGGCCAAAAAGCTTGCTTTTTTAAAGAGAATATGCTATACTGGAGTCGTGGGTGTGAGGTAAAACTCACTCTATACATATAACAATATATGTGCCGCAAAAGACGCCTTCGGGCGTCTTTTGTTTTTATCATTAAAAGGGTATAATTTAAGGGTTAAAAGAAGATTCGGCCGATAACATTGCATTATTATTTAAAGTATGGTATAATTAAATTATGAAACAAGAAACATTTGGGGGAAGTGGAGGAGAGGGCATGAAGGATTTATATTCAAGGATTACCGCAGACGCGGTAAGTGTTTTAAACGGAATGGAAACTCTTAAGCCTGAAGTGAAAAGAAGGGCAATTGCGCTAATGCAAAATGCTGACTTCCGAAAAAAAGCAAAGGAAGGCTGGGACCAAGATACACTTCGAGGTGTCAGAGACCCTGACCATGAAGTTCAAGAAAGAAAATGGGCAAGAGGATTAGCCCAGAGAGTGTTAACGGAAGTATCTTCAGAATCTTCTGCTCAATAAATAAAAAACAAAACTGGGAGGCCTTAGTGAAAAGGGCCTCCCGTTAGTTTGTAGTTTCCATCGCCCCATGCACGCGACAGAAGATATACGACATCTTATCCAGATCTGCGGATGAAATGTTCTTGTTGAATGCCCCCCTGGCGAGCATAGAGGGGACAAGACGGTCGAATTCCCCAGAGAGGAAATCGGTTGAGCATGACGATATATCAAAGTCCCACGCCGACATATCTCTCAGGAGACAGGCGATATCTTCTTCCCGTATGTCGTCTTCGAGGTGCATGTCCTCAAAGAACTCTCGCAAGAACAACCCTACGGTGTTGCTGACCACGCCCTGATGGGCGAGCTCAGCGAGCAGCCTGTTCAGGTTTTTCACTTGACACCTCCCTTTGGGTAATGTAATCTCTTTTCCCTTTTTTGTCAAAGTAATCTTTTGTTGCTTGAGTATTTGTATTATTGGGGAAATAATATAGAATATCTTTGTTATGGGCCGTTAGGAAATTTAATGAAAAAGTAGTGCACGGAGATTTTAAGGCCGTCAAGGAAGAGCCAAAGCACGAATCAGGCGGCGGAATAGAACAGGCAAAATAATAATATAAACATCAAAAACCCCGCTTTTAGCGGGGTTTTTGATGTTTATATTATTATTTTAGTTATCCACAAGCTATTTTATTTTAGTTAGGTATATACTTATGTTAAATTAGTAGGTTTTTATATTAATTATTAACCCAGTTAGTCTAATTTGTAACATAACTATATGGACAAGACCCCAGTGCGCTCGGTGCCGTTGAAGAATTTTTTAGAAATCCCGTACGATGCCCTGGAGGAAATGAACTTAAAGGCCAAGGAGCGAGCCCTAACCGCAAGCCCCGCGGCGCTGGAGAAAGAATATCGCGCCTATCTCGCCCGCGAAAAACGCATCAAGGCCGTAACACTTTGTTTCACCGATATCGAGGGGCGGTTTCATATGCTGGATTACGATAAGAAATATCTCCTGGATTCCGCGGACAACCTGACCTTCGACGGTTCTTCTATCCGTGGCTTTACCGCGCAATCCGAGTCTGACCTCCGGCTTTCCGTCGACTGGGGCAGTATCCGGTTTTTACCCGCGGACGTTTTCGGGCCCGGCAAAGTGGTGATGTTTGTGGATGTTTATGGCCGTGATCGTAAGCCGTATATATCGGATTTCCGGAGCCAGCTCAAACTACACGCGGAAGCACTCAAAAAGAAAAGCGGCGTCACCGCTTTTGCCGCCGCGGAAGTGGAGGGGTTTCTGGTGGACGGCGTGAACGCTGAGCAGGAATACGATAAAAAAGGATTCAACCTGATATCCACCGGCGGCTACTACCACTCCCTGCCGCTCGACCGCCTGCGCCAGTTTATCGACCGCGCCGCGGAAGCGCACCGCGCCATGGGCTTTAAGAATGAAAAGGACCATCCGGAAGTGGCGCCTTCACAGTTTGAGATGAACTTTTCCTATACCGACATTGTCCGTGCAGCAGACAACATACAATTGTATAAGCTGGTCTGCCGACAGGTCGCGGACAACCTGGGCATGACTGCGACGTTTCTGCCCAAGCCCATGGTGGGCATCAACGGCTCCGGCATGCATACCAATTTTTCCTTGGGGAAGGGAGGCAAGAACATTTTTTACAGCAAGGGTGGCAAAGACGGCCTCTCGGATACGGCCTGGGATTTCATTTCCCGCCTCTTAAATCATGCGGGAGAAATGTGCCTTACCTTCAATTCGAGCGTCAATGCTTACCGCAGACTCGACCCCCATTTCGAGGCCCCGAACCAAATCAAAGTTTCGCCCATAGACCGCGGCTCCATGATTCGCATTCCCGTGGGCAATGAAAAAACCACCCGCATTGAGGTGCGCTCCGTGGCGCCGGACGCCAATCCTTACCTCGTGCTTTACACTATTCTCCGGACCGGCCTTGAAGGCAAGCCTTTGGTCAAAGACAAGGAAAAGCGGGACCGGGTCAGGACGCTCCCGGATAATATAGGCGACGCCATCAAGCTATTCAAGTCGAGCGACTTCATGGGCAAGATTCTGGGTACCGAAAATCAGGACAAATATGCCGATTTCAAGCAGATGGCGGCGGACCGTAGCCCCAAAGCCCTAGGCGCGCTCATAAAACCTTCAGAAATAATTTATCACCACGAAGTTACCAATCAGGTGCTTTGGTATAATTTTTAGGGTCGCAATTTGTGCGTCCACGAGGAATCGAACCTCGATTACAAGATCCGGAATCTTGCGTTCTATCCGTTGAACTATGGACGCAATAATTTTGTGGTGGACTCACCGGGAATCGGACCCGGGACTCGTCATTGCGAACGACGCGTAATGCCACTTTACTATGAGCCCGTGGCAACAATCAGTATATTTTATTTTTAAGAGAAAGGCAAAACAAAAAGCCGACTGATTTTGGTTGCAATATTACGAAAATAATATAGAATACTTGAGTCCAAAAAATTGGGCCCGTAGCTCATCTGGTAGAGCACCTCATTTGCAATGAGGGGGTAAGGAGTTCGAGTCTCCTCGGGTCCACCGATGCTTTACGAATTTTATCCGAGCTCCTTTAGGACGTGGCAGGCGATGTTTGCCGCCATAAAAGAAGCGCGGGAGTCCGTGTATCTCGAGACCTACATTTTTCTGGACGACCTGCATCATTTCAACTTCCTAAAACTTTTAAGCCAAAAAGCAGAGGAGGGCGTGCGGGTGCGCATCGTACTCGACGCTTTCGGGAGCCGGAAGCTCCCCAAGGCTTCCGTTTTAGCGCTCCGGCTTGCGGGCGCGGAAGTATTTTTCTACAGTAACCTCCTGCATCGTATTCATCGGAAGATTTTATTGGTGGATGAGCGGGTGGCTTTCATCGGCGGGGTCAATTTCCATCAGGTGGCTCTGCGCTGGACGGACCTGACGCTCAAGATTCGCGGCCGCCTAGTCAACTCCATTTTGCGTTCGTTTGCAAAGGTTTACGCGGAGTGCGGGGGCCGCGACCCGCGCATCCTCGCGGAGAACCGGAAACTCATACTCGATCGCACGCGTACCTGGATAGTGGAGCATTTTCCCCAAGAGAATATGAAACAAAGCGCCGCGCTCAAGAAAATCTACAAAAAAGCGCTCGCGCGCACGGAGAAGCATGTTATCCTGGTTACGCCTTACTTTATGCCCAAGCGCTGGTTCGTGCGGGCGCTCCACCAAGCGGTGCTCCGGGGCGTCAAAGTGGAAGTTATCGTACCGAAAATCTCCAACCACCTGATCGGGGATACCGTCGGGCGGTTTTTTATGTACCAACTGTCGCTCTTGGGGGTCCGTTTTTATCTCGAGCCCAAGATGAACCACGCCAAGTGCATGCTTATTGACGGCAGGGACGGGTTGGTAGGCTCCAACAACCTCGACTTCTTTTCCTTCGAGCTTAACTCCGAAGTGGGCGTATACCTTAAAAGCCCCAAGGCCGTGCGCGAGCTTTCGGTCATCATAGAAGAATGGAAGAACCGGTCCGTCTTGTTCGATCCTGAGCTTTACCATCCCAAGCTTCTGGACTACATTCTCGCTCCGATTGTGAGCCTGTTTTCCAGGATTTTTTAAAAGTTGTCCTAAACAGAAAGTCGCCCGGTCTACTTGAAGCTAAGCCGCTTCGTTAACTGATCAAATTTTTCGGGAGTTAATAATTTTTTCTCAATCACTACCTGTCGCAACGTTTTTCCGGTGGCCAAGGCATGTTTTACCGCCATTGCCGCGTTGTCATAACCGATTTTAGGCGTTAGGAGCGTCGCATAGGCCAGGGAATTTTCCAAGAGTTCATTGCAGCGCTTGGGGTTGGCCCGAATGCCCTCCACGCATTTTTTCGCAAATACGGAGAGCAGCTCGTCCATCAACTTTAAAGACTCCAGCAGACGGTCAGTGATTACCGGCAGCATAACCCCAAGTTCGAGTTGGGAGGCCTCCGCCGCGTGTTCAATGGTCAAATTATTACCGGAAACCAAAAAATACAACTGATTGATTGCTTCGGGCAGAATAGGGTTGACCTTGCCGGGCATAATCGAAGAGCCCGGCTGAAGCGTGGGTAATACAATTTCCCCCAAACCGCCTTTGGGTCCGGAAGACAACAACCTAAAATCATTCGCAATTTTTGATAAGTCCACACACACTGCCGTCAGGCTCTGAGACAAGGCTACGAAATCGCTATTACTGCTCGTGCCCGCCATTAAATTTCTAGCGGGCCTGAATGGTAATCCGACCGTCTTTTTTAATTGTTGATAAAGTTTGGCGCGATATTTAGGAGAGGCATTGATAGAATTACCCACCGCGCTACCGCCTAAATTTAGTTCAAGCATCGGCTCTCTCGCGTGTTTTATTCTTTCCCGGCCCCTTTTAATATATTCGGCATAAGCGGAAAATTCCTGGCCCAGAGTAATAGGCACCGCGTCCTGCATATGCGTACGCCCCAGCTTTTTGACGTGCGCGAATTGTTTCGATTTTTTTTCAAAAGCTACAATTAGAGTATCCAGGGTAGAAAGTAATTTATCGGTCATTCGGATAGCGCTTATGCGCAGAGCGGAAGGCATAACGTCATTGGTAGAATGCGACATATTCACATGGTCGTTCGGATGTACGGTAGCTTTCCCTTTGCCTGTCTTTGCCAAAATTTCCGTTGCCCGCACCGCGACTACTTCGTTTACATTCATATGATTCGAGGTACCGGCGCCGCCCTGAAAAGCCGGCAAAACGAAAGAGCTGAGGTATTTGCCTGATAAAATTTCATCACAGGTTTTTACTATTGCCTGCTTTCTTTCGCGATTGAGCTCGCCCGCCAAAAAATGTCCCAGGGCTGCGGATTTTTTTATTTCCACTATCGCGTAAATAAACTCCCGCTGCGGGGAACGGAAGGAAAAAGGAAAATTTTTTATGGCTTTTGCCGTCTGAGCTCCTCGGTATGTTTTTGGGTATATTTTTGATTTTTTCTTCATAAATTTAACCAAAATTAAATTAACTTTTTATTGCCATGGCGATAACCTTCGCTACTTCCTTGTCCAATGGGTCGGGCAAAATAAATTCGGGCGATGGATTTTTTACATAAGCGGCCAAATTTTCCGCCGCCTTAATTAGCAGGGAAGCGGTAATCTCCCGGACGTTGTTATCCAATGCGCCGCGGAATATTCCCGGAAAAGCCAAGATATTGTTGACCTGATTGGGCACGTCCGACCTGCCCGTAGCTATTATAAAGGCTCCCGCCCGTTTCGCCAAAACCGGGGCAATTTCAGGATATGGGTTTGCCAAAGCAAAAATTATCGGTTCCGGGTTCATTTGTTTTATCATTTCCGCCGTCAAAACGTCTCTCGCGGAGACGCCGATGAAAATATCAGTCCCGAGCAAGCATTCCCCGAGAGTCCCCCTGGGCGAATTCTGGTCTATCATCTCGGCCAACTCTTTTTTCTCCGGAGAAAGTCCGGCTCGCTCTTTGTAAATCGCGCCTTCTCTGTCGCAGACCACGATATTTTTAAAACCATAAAAAATCAAAAATTTGGTAATAG
>CAZWXV010000001.1:0-11896 GCA_964637995.1 uncultured Candidatus Saccharibacteria bacterium | reverse complement strand
AGGCAAACAAAGAAAGATTGATTATGGAAAGAGACTATTTGGGGAGGATCGTAAAGTCCAAACTTAATTAAATGACTTGTGCAGAGCCTCTTTCGTCTGTAAATTTCATTTTTTGAGCTGATTCCCATAAAAAATCAAAAATTTGGTAATAGCCGTACCCGCCGCTCCCGCCCCGTTAATGACTACCCTAGCTTTCTCTTTTGATAAATTTTTAAGCAGAAGGGCATTAATCAGGCCCGCCAGCACCACCACGGCGGTGCCGTGCTGGTCGTCGTGCATAACGGGTATATCCAATTCTTCTTTTAATCTGCGCTCGATTTCAAAACAGCGGGGCGCGCTGATATCTTCCAGGTTTATGCCGCCAAAAACCGGGGCAATATATTTTATAGTGTCGATGATAGCTTCCGTATCTTCTGTATTGAGACAAATGGGGAAGGCATCCACATCCGCGAATTCCTTGAAGAGCGCGCATTTGCCCTCCATCACCGGCAGTGCCGCCAAGGGCCCCAGATTGCCCAGACCCAAAATCGCACTACCATCGGTTATTACCGCTACGGTATTTTTTTTGATGGTGTAAACCTTGGCCAAGTCCCTATCTTTAAAAATTTCTTGGCAAACCGCCGCCACCCCGGGCGTGTAGGCCAGAGACAGATCCTGCCTGTTTTTCAAAGGCACCTTGCTGTTGACTGTGAGCTTCCCGCCGTATCTTTTATGAAGTTCCAAGGCCTCCTTGTCTATGTCTTCCATTATATGCACATACTAACAAAAAAAATAAATTAGGTAAACAGGTTCTGTTTCAGAATTTCTTTATGGATGCGCTTCACGATTCCCGGGCCTTCGTAGGTGAAACCGGTATACACTTGCACCAGGCTGGCGCCTGCTTGGAGTTTCAAAATGGCGTCCTCGGGCGTGTAAACTCCGCCGGCCGCAATGACGGGAAAGGCCCGATGTGATTTTAGAGTTATGTATTTTATAACTTCGGTTGAACGATGGAAAAGAGGGCGGCCGGACAACCCGCCCACGCCGATGGCTTTTATAGCCATTCTGTCTGTTCGGAGTCCGTCCCTTTTGGTAGTAGTATTCGTCGCAATGACTCCGTCAATCTTCGTTTCCATAACGACATCAATTATATCGTCCAGCTGTTCGTTTGACAGGTCGGGACTGATTTTCAAAAGGATTGGCTTCGGTTTTTTCTTCTGATTGTTCAGTGACTGCAGGGCTCTCAATAAATAAAGGAGCGGTTCTTTATCCTGGAGTTCCCGGAGCAGGGGCGTATTGGGTGAGCTGACGTTCACGGCAAAATAATCCACATAATCAAAAAGCGTTTGGAAACATTTTTTATAGTCGTTCACGGCGTCCTCGTTCGGGGTATTTTTGTTTTTTCCGATATTGCCTCCGATGATGATATCGGTCTTGCGCTTCTTAAGCCGGAGCGCGGCGGCCAGGGCGCCTTCATTGTTGAATCCCATGCGGTTAATAAGCCCTTCATCGAGCGGCAAACGGAACATGCGCGGCTTGTCGTTCCCGGGCTGTGCTTTTGGGGTAACGGTTCCTATCTCTATAAAACCGAAGCCGAAATATCCTAATTCATCGAAAAAATTCGCGTCTTTGTCGAACCCCGCCGCCAAACCGATAGGGCTCTGGAACGAGAGCCCGAAGACCGTACGTTTTAAACGCGGATCGTTTACGGCGTAGAGACTCTTTAATATATATGGCACGCCCGGAATCGCACAGGCAATCTTCAGGACTCCGCATACAAGACGGTGGATGGTTTCCGGCGGAAATAGAAATAAAACGGGTTTTAGAAAAATTCTATACATTAATCCCAACTATACCATAATGGAGAAAATTTGATAAAATGAATTTATGCATAAAATGCCAGTAGATTTACGAAAAGTTATAAATTCTTCGCGAACAGTCAGGGCGGTATGGGCAGACATCACTCCGCTCGCGCGCAATGAATGGATATGCTGGGTTACGTCCGGCAAAAAAGCGGAGACAAGGAGTATCCGTATCAAGAAAGCCCTCTCCAAGCTTAAAGGTGGAATGCGTCGGCCGTGTTGTTGGGCGGGGTGCATTCATCGTTAAAATTCCGGAATCTTTATATTTACACCTGAGTCGGTGTTTTCTTTCTGCTCCTTATTATGCCCACAATACCTAAAATACCCACTACGAGTCCGAGCAGTTGACCTCCGGGGCTGTCGTCCATGCCGCCGTATATGAACATAAATGCTCCGAGCAATATCGCGAACACGAAGCATGACAGTTTAATTTTATTCATAAATAGGAGTCTAATTATCTGATACTGCTCCAAACTCTTTCATGAATATAATAAAAAATCGTTAGCACCGTGGCGCTTGTCAGAGTTATGTATGTTGTATCAGATAATTTACCTGTGAAAACAAAAACCACAATGCCTGTAATTAGGGTTGCAATAATTCGCCAACTCAGGGTCTTTTTAAGACTTCTGCCTGAAGATTTTTCCATGTCCCCAATTATATCATATCGACTGGCTCTATCTCGCATGATACAATGCAAAAATGCCGCGCGCGTCGTCTTTTACCTTCGGTGCATACAAAGTCGATACTACTCGTTCAATTATCACCTTTACCTACCGGGTGGAATTTAAATGGGGGATTGGTAAGACTTTTACTGACCGCCTCATATTTCCCGACGTGGCACCGGAGTTGTGGGAGAAAGTACCCAAGGCCGTACTGGAGCCGACGCTCCAGGCACTTCTCCTCATGATTGGCATCAACTACTGGTGCGTGTATCCCTCGAGCAACATGCGCATTGAAGGTTTTGCTCTCACACGTGAGCAGGCGCGCTTCTGGGACTCGCTCTATCTCAATGGGCTCGGAGAATTTTTCTACGATATGCAGATCGATTTCCACAATCTCATCGCATTTCCGTTCGATGCTTCCGCCGCAGAGCCTGCGCCCGCGCGATTCGAACGCCCCGCAAGGGCGCTTCTTTTGAATGGCGCAGGCAAAGATTCCATCCTCTCCGCCGAAATGTTGAAAGCATCGGGTACGCCGTTCGACTTCTTCGCTTTTGCTCCAACGCCCGCCCACAAGCGCATCGCCGCGCTCGTGGGAGCGAAAACCATTAGGGCCACTCGTCGCCGAGATCCATGGATCGGCGTGATCATGTCAATCTTCGGAGTGTCGAGTTCGTACCCGTCGGTCTCCACTTTCACGTTCATAGCCACATTGCTGGCGGAACTTCTCGGCTACAACTCGATTACCTTCTCCAACGAGCGCAGTGCTGATTTCGGCAATCTCACCTACCTAGGCCTCTCGGTGAATCATCAATGGTGCAAATCCTCCGAGGCGGAAAAAATGGTCAACGATTACCTACAGCGCTTTATAACACCCGACATTAGGACGAGCTCGCTCTTGCGGGAATACAGCGAACTTGAGATTGTGCGGCGCTTCGTGCGTTATCCGCAGTACCTCCGCTACGTCACTAGCTGCAACATGTATTTTTGGCTCCCGCGCATCCAGCAGCTTCTGTCGAGTACGTCGTACTGGTGCAAGCAATGCCCAAAATGCGTGTTCATCTTTGCATGCTTCACGGCATTTCTGCCGAAAAAAGAAGTGGTCGATATCTTCGGCGCCAATCTCTATACTAAAAAGCGCCTCCTGCCGCTCTTCAAACGCATCCTGGGTATCGAAGGCTTCAAGCCGCTTGATTGTGTCGGCGAGCCCGAAGAGATGATTCTCGCCATGCATCATGCGGCACAGCGCCGCGAATATGCTGGTGAACCGGCGATGCAAGTTTTTGAAGAACATTTCCCCACTAGCTACGGTTTTAATGAGATCGCGCGGAGAGTCTTCACCGATGAAGAGGAGTATGTTGAAAAGTAGCAAGGACAGTCCTTGCTAATCCTTTTGTCTTTGTCCACCACTCCCGGGGTAGGTTATCTCCCCTTACAGGGGCAGTATACCTTTTGTACTTTTTTCAAACAAGTTTTCAAAAAGACACAAAAGCTTTTCGCTCCCTACACAGAAGTGAAGCAGTTCACTTCTTCCCCGGAGCTCAAAAAATCAAAGACCCACTTTCGTGGGCCTAAGATTTTTACGAGCTCCGGGGGTAGGGATCGAACCTACGACCAATCGCTTAACAGGCGACCGCTCTACCGCTGAGCTACCCCGGAATACACTTTTTACATACTATCAAAAAATACGTAAAAAACAAACGAAAAGCTCGGGGCTGTATACATCGGGCGGATAATGTGTTATACTACCCCGGTGTTTAGACACAGGAACATCGTCGAAGTTTCAAGCAAAATAATCGAATAATCATATGACAGGAACAATCAAAACTCTTCTCAAGGACAAAGGATTCGGATTCATCTCTCGCGAAGGCGAAACAAAGGATCTGTTTTTCCATTCCAAAGAGCTTGTGGGCGTTACATTTGAGGAACTCAACGAAGGCGACGCCGTCTCTTTCGAGGTTACCGAAACTGAAAAAGGCCCGGCTGCTACAGGGGTATCCCGCGTAACCGCCGTAGCTGCTTAATATATTCTTATAGGAAGCAATCAAAAAACCGCCAATCGGCGGTTTTTTGATTTATAGAAACGGGGTTGTTTAATTGCCGCTTCCAGAATTTGACCCACTGTCGTCGTCGTCTTCGTCATCTCCCGAATCTTCGTTGTCATCCGAGTCATCGCTGTCATCGGAATCATCATCCGAGTCATCCAAATCTTCGTCTGCATCGTCGTCCTCGTCTGCGCCTTCGGTTTCCACTTTAAGCACTGCCTCCACTTCCGCCGAGGTCAGGCTGGGGAGCTTGGCGACGATTGCCGCGACTATGGTTTCGCGGGTATTTGCCGAAGTCGTGAATGTAGTCTTTTCGTCGTTTACTTCCACTTCCACTATAGTTTTGTCGCCAAAAATCTTTGCCTCCGCTTCTTCAAGGCCGGACTTCAAGGAAGATTCGTCATCATCATCCGAATCATCTTCTACCTTGCTTTTGATTTCCAGAGTGCCATTCTTAATCTCTATCTTTATGCGGCCTTCTTCGGTCCGGATTTCGGTTTTTAACCTGTCGTTTTTCTCGTCAACTTTGACCTTGACCTCTTCCCCGGTTGCCTCGTCCTTAAATTCTATCCGGAGCTTATCGCCTAGAACTTCCACGCTTGCGCCCGCAGGCAGGGAAGTGAAAAAGCTGTTAAGCCGTTCCACTATGCCGGCTATTTCCGCATTCTCGCCTTCCTGTTCTTCAAGGCCGGACAGAAGGTTTAGGGCTGACTCAATTCCGACCTCAATTTCTCCCTGTTTTTCTTCGGACAAACCCTCTTCTTCGCTTGCATCTTCACTCTCCGACTCAACCGATTGGTCGGACGCCTGGGTGTTTTCGTCTTCGTCATCCATCAAATTGTCGATTTCCGCGACCCGCTCCTTTGCGAATTTGACGCGTAGTCTGGCTTCTTTCTCGTCGCCCGCGAGCTTGAGCTGCAGATTTTCCACCGCCTGGTCTACCCCGAACAGAGCATCGCCCGGGCGGGCGTTATCCGCAACCTGGACGGTTCCGCCGACACCCAAGGCGAGTACCACCGCTATTATAAGTCCTATCATAATTCTAATTCATAATTATTAACTGCTAATATACGTCGGCGTGAGCCGACCGCTTCCTTATTATAGGTGATATAATTTATCAATGCAAAGGAGGGTAAGCTTAAAAATTTGGGGCTCGGTGCAGGGGGTTTTCTTCCGGCAGGAGAGCAAGCAGAAAGCCGGGGAACTGGGGCTTTCGGGCTATGCCCAAAATGAGCCGGACGGGACTGTGCTTATAGTAGCGGAAGGGGAAGAACCGCGTCTCAAGGAATTCATCAAATGGTGCGAAAAGGGCCCCCAGCTTGCGAATGTGGCCAAGACAGAGGCGCTTTGGCAGGAGCCCACGGGAGAATTTCAAGATTTCACCATAAATCATTGATTACCTGGCATATTTATTGATATAATCTATCCGTGACCAAGATATCGACACACAACCAGTCGTTATTGTTTCTCTTTATACTTACCATTATAGCCTCTGCTCTGGCTTACCGGATTATGGTCCGGGCGTACAACGCTCTTTTGACGAATTCCGCTCTGGAGTTCGAACTGGCGGAATAATTATATGAAAGGATTCAACGACAACATTGAAAAAGAAACTTTGGAGAACGATAATTTCCGGAAGGTCTTGTACACGGCCAGGCATAGCCAGCTCGTGCTCATGAGCCTCAACCCCGGCGAAGAAATTGGCATGGAAGTGCATCCGGACAACGACCAGTTTTTCCGTTTCGAGAAAGGGGAGGGGAAATGCGTAATAGATGGAAATGAATACGCGGTTCGCGACGGCTCGGCTATCGTCGTGCCTGCGGGAGCGGAGCACAACGTCATCAATATTTCCACTGCGGAAAAATTAAAAATGTATACTATTTACTCCCCGGCTCACCATAAAGACGGGGTAGTGCATAAAACCAAGGCGGAGGCGGAAACGGACGACGAGGAATTTGACGGCATGGCCACAGAGTAGTTTTCAGCCATTTTAGCCAAAAATATGCTTACAAAACAAGCATATTTTTGGCTCTTTTTTATCCACTCGTTTTACCCCTTTTTTCGTTGACTATAGAGATGAGCTGGAATAGTATCAGACATTATCTTTATGTTTTTATCAATAGGCATTAAACGCCTATTAATGACGCTTTATAAAATTAGTAAAAATGAAATGAATAAACTATCTCTCAATAGAAGTTTCGGGCTTATGGCAACCGCACTGCTTTTAGCAGTTGGCGGTTTTTTTGTGGCAAATATATCATTTGCAGTAATTTCCAGTACGTTTACTGATGTTGAAACTGTGGCAAATCTTTCTGCTATTAATGATCAGGATGCAGTCACTCTAACTACTGTTCCTAATGTTACAGCAGGAGTAAACGATCAAGCTGCTGTCACAGCAACAACTGTTGCAAATGCAAACCTAGCAACAGCTACAGTAACTGTTGATACTAACGTAACTGTTACTGCAGACGTTGCAGGATCAGTAGGTAACGCGCTTTCTATTGAAATTGTCCAATCAACTTCAAATATGGGGGCTTCAACGAATGCTACTATCGTAGTTACGAAAACCGGAAACGCTATTTTGGCCACAGTTGCACATAACTCTAACCCTAACGCAGATGGCAGTAACCCAATTGATGTAACTCGCGCAAGCGTCGTTCAAGCGCTGAACATGTCTGCTGGCGGAGCCATACAAGGAGGTTTCGTTACTGTAACTATAACCAATGATGTGACAGGTGATATTACAGCTTCAGGCGGAGATGCTTCAACAGTTGGTACAGTAGGTGCAACTTCTTTAGCAGGCGGATCGGATGCAGTCGCTCAAATTAACACAATCACTATCAATGGTACTCCCGAAGAAGGCGACGTGTTTACCGCAACCCTTCCAACTGTCGGTGCCGTAAATTACACGGTTTTAGTTACTGACACTACGAATGATCTTATCGCCGCCGGTCTTAATGGTGCTATTCAAGCTTCAGCAGGATATGCCGGACAAGATTTTACTTCTGGAGTCGCTACAAATGTTATTACCCTAACTGCAAAAGTTGCAGGCACGGGATTTGTTCAGACATCTGGAGCAGTTGACAGAGTCACATCCCAAGTTAACGAAATAACTATCAGCGGAACAGTTGAAGAAAATGATGTGTTCACTGCTACTTTACCTGTAGATGGAGCTGTGAATTATACAGTTCTTGTTTCAGATACAACCACTGATGATATTGCAACAGGATTGAACAATGCTATTCAAACTTCTGTAAACTATGGTATAGATTTTACTTCCGGTATTTCGGGTAGTGTCATCACCTTAACTGCCACTACTCCTGGTACAGGATTTGTCCAGACATCTGGAGCTACAAACAGAACACCAATTGCTCAAGTTGTAACATTTACTCCAGCATCAGTTTCTGTAGGAGAAACTTTTATAGCAACTATAAACTTAAATGATTATGATTATTTATCACTTGCTGGAGATGTGGAGCAAGATGTAGTAGAAGCGCTTCAGTCTCTCATGGATGCTGATTCAGATGTTGATTGTGTTGAGAATGATGTAATGGTTACTTGTACTGCAAGTGTTGCAGGAACGCCTTTTACTTTTAATGCAGATGTAGATGATGTTACAGCTCCAGTTATTTCTTCTCTGTCATTTACTCCTGACGACGGTTACGCAAAGATTGGCGATGTTATAACTTTAAACATTACATCTGATCAGCTAGGATATAGCGCAGGTGCTATCACCGTAAACGGAGTAGCTGTTGCGGGATTTTCGGATAATGGTGGGGGATTGTACTCAGTTACTTACACCGTAGTATCGGGAGACACAGACCGTGCCTCAGGAGCAACTCCTGCGAGCGTTGTTTTAAATGACGGAGATGGAAATTCTAACGTAGCGTATACAACCGTTACAGCCAACACTCTTAAAATTGACGCGAATGCTCCGACCTTAGTTTCCGCACAGACAACTTCTACTACAACCATTGATGTAACTTTCAATGAAGATCTAAACGGAGCTACTCCTACCAATGCAGACTTTTTGGTAGCCGGAGTGAATCCTGTAAATACAGATGAGATTTCTGCTGGAGTTATCCAATTGACCGTAGCTGTGCCCTTCTCGACGGACGCAACTCCCGCTGTGGAATATGTCGGTTCGGTTACGGACCTAGCAGGAAATCCCGCAGCTCTTTTCGGCCCGATTACTCCGGATGATGGCGTGGCTCCAGTATTGGCAGAAGTTGCTCCTGTACCAACACCTGACAATGATTCAACTCCCGACTATACTTTCAGCGCAGGAGAAGCAGGCGCGATATCTTACGGAGGTGATTGTTCATCAGCAACAGCTGTTGCCGTAGTCGGTCCTAATACCATAACCTTTAATTCTTTGTCTGATGGCCCCCACAGTAACTGCACTATCACAGTCACAGACTCAAGCGGGAACGCAAGCTTAGCTTTAGCAGTTTCAAGTTTTACAATTGATACAGTTCCGCCTTCAGTAGTTCTTAGCTCACTGGTTACAGATCCGACAAATGATTCTCCGATTCTTGTTACTGCGACATTCTCTGAAGACGTGACAGGATTTTCTGGTCCATTTGACATAGGTATTGTTAATGGAACTTTACAAACTTTTACTCAGATCAGTGGAAGTATTTATAACTTTAACGTTCTTCCAGCATCCCAAGGACTAGTGACAGTGGATGTGGATGCAAACTCTGCAATAGATACCGCGGGCAATGACAACACCGCTGCGACTCAATTTGGAATTACCTACGACAGCGTTCCTCCAGTTATTACAATGCTAGGCGCAAGTCCTGTCAATATTGAATACGGTGAAACTTATATTGATGATGGAGCTATTGCATCGGATCCCTTGCCCGGAGATGGCGATGTTACCGGTTCTATAGTTGTCGTAGACCCTGTGGACACTAGCACTCTCGGAACTTACCTAGTTACTTACAATGTGGCCGATACTGCGGGGAATAATGCCATAGAGGTTACACGCACCGTTAATGTCGTTCCGAGAGCGATTACAGTTACAGCAGTAACTGATACAAAAGTATATGATGGCGGTCCTGACTCTTCCGGAACTCCGACAATTACTTCAGGCAGTCCTGCTTTTGGAGACGGCGAGGATTTCGTTCAATCTTTTGACACTAAAGATGTAGGTGTAGGTAAGACTTTAGCTCCAAGCGGTGTTATGGATGACGGAAACGGAGGCGCAAACTACGCTGTGACTTTCGTGGCTGATACTACCGGAGAAATCACAGAAAAAGATTTGACCGTAACTGCCACGGGCATAAATAAAGTTTACGATGGCACTACAGCCGCTACGGTGACTCTTTCGGATGACCGTGTGCCGGGCGACGTACTTGTTCTAAATTATACCGATGCGGACTTTGACGATAAAAATGTCGGTACAGGAAAAGATGTTTCCGTTTCCGGAATTTCAATTTCCGGAGCAGATGCGGGCAACTATAATGCCAATACTACTGCGGACACAACCGCGGACATCACATTGCTCGCGATCACGGGTTCTATCACTGCAGACAATAAAGTTTACGACAACAACAATTCCGCCACCATCGCAACCAGAACATTGACCGGAGCTATAGTTGGAGATGATGTTTCGTACACTGGAGGCACGGCTACGTTTGATACTGAAGATGTAGGAACAGGTAAACTGGTTTCCGCCACAGACCTAAGCTTGTCCGGAGCGGACAGCGGAAACTATACAGTAAATACGACCGCGAATACGACCGCAGATATCACTCCGCTTGCATTAGTCGGTTCCATCACCGCAGACAATAAAGTTTACGATGGCAACATCTCTGCTGTTATATCCGGAAGATTTCTTGCCGGAGTAGTCGGTGCGGACGATGTAAGTTATACGGGTGGAACAGCGACTTTTGACAACAAAAATGCGGGAACCGGAAAAACAGTTTCGGGAACAGGATTTACCTTGACGGGTGCAGATGCGGGCAACTATACCGCAAATTCATCGGCGAATACGACCGCAGACATCACCCCGCTTGCCATAATCGGATCCATCAGCGCGGACAACAAAGTTTATGACAATAACAACTCTGCCACTATCTCCACGCGGACGCTTACGGGAGTGGTTCTAGGAGACGATGTCACGTATACCGGAGGGACAGCGACTTTTGATAACGAAAGCGTAGGAACCGGCAAAACTGTAACTGCAGTCGGCTTAAGCCTTACGGGATTGGATGCGGTAAATTATACCGTCAATACTACGGCAAATACTACTGCCGATATCAACAGCCCTGGTTCTAGTGGTGGTGGTGGTGGTGGTGGCAACAGGCGGGCAACTCCTCCCGCCCCAGCACCAGGCGAAGTTCTCGGTGAGCAAACCGGTCCGCAATTCGTTTTCACTCTTCTGCTCAAGCAAGGGGTGGCGGCAAGCGCTGAAGTCATGGAACTCCAAAAGTTCTTGAACGCAGCCGGCTTCGGCCCATTGGTGGTTGATGGGAAATTTGGGCCGCTTACTAAAGCAGCGGTAATTAAATTCCAGCTGGCCAATGGATTAGTGGGTGACGGGGTCGTAGGGCCTCTTACCCGAGCAGTCTTGAATAAGCCTCAATAAAAAGCATTAATTTTTAAACAAAACCCCCTCTGTACAGATAGGGTTTTGTTTGTTATAATACGTACGTGTTAAATTGGCTTAAAAAGCATTTTATACCGCACGAAGGCAATGCGCACCGCCCGCATATACTGCGAGACGAGAGTACGCGCCGGATTGTCGCCCTGGTCATCGCGCTTGAACTCATAGTTTTTATAATCCCGAGTCTGGCAAACCTGGGACTTTCCGGAGGGATGGCGGCAGTGCTGCCCGCGGTTTTGGGAGAACTTGTCGCGGGCATTATTCTGGGAAATCTCGCCTTTTTGGGAGTCCGCTTCTTTGAGCCGTTAAAGACGCATGAAATCTTTGCCTTTCTCGCGGAACTCGGAGTGGTTATTCTTCTCTTCCAGATAGGATTGGAATCAAACATTCGGGAAATGGGAAAAGTGGGTCTGCGCGCCGGCATCGTGTCTCTCATCGGAGTCGTAGCTCCGTTTGTATTGGGAACATACATCGTGGGCCCCATGCTTCTTCCCGGGTTGGGAACCACAGCGTACCTTTTCTTGGGAGCATCGCTCACCGCGACTTCCGTGGGGATTACGGCTCGCGTATTTAAGGACTTGGGAAAAATGAAAACAGGAGCCGCGCAAATCGTTTTGGGCGCCGCGGTAATAGACGATGTTCTGGGCCTTGTGGTTTTGGCGGTTGTCTCCGCTATCGCGACCGTGGGAGCCGTGGGTCTCGGTCTTGTAAGCTCAATTCTCGCGAAAGCAATCCTCT